>NZ_JBMIRQ010000009.1:0-903 GCF_049195265.1 Rhodococcus sp. MALMAid1271
TCCGATCATCACCCTGGTCGATGTGCCCGGGTTCCTGCCCGGCACCGACCAGGAATACAACGGCATCATCCGGCGCGGTGCGAAACTGCTCTACGCCTACGGTGAAGCGACCGTCGGCAAGATCACCGTCATCACCCGCAAAGCGTACGGCGGGGCGTACGACGTGATGGGGTCCAAGCACATGGGTGCCGATGTCAACCTCGCCTGGCCGACCGCGCAGATCGCCGTCATGGGTGCCTCGGGCGCTGTCGGGTTCGTCTACCGCAAACAACTACTCGAGGCCGCCAAGAACGGCGAGGACGTCGACGCCCTCCGGATACAGCTGCAACAGGAATACGAAGACACCCTCGTCAACCCCTACATCGCCGCCGAACGCGGCTACCTCGACGCCGTCATACCCCCCAGCCACACCCGCGGCCAGATCGTCACCGCACTACGCCTCCTCGAACGCAAACAAGTCACCCTCCCACCCAAAAAACACGGAAACATCCCACTATGAGCGGCGAAGCGAATCATGCTGCGGTGTCGGATAGTTGGCAGTTCACAGGTTGCCCGACCGACACCGACATCGCCGCGGTGGTTGCTGTACTGACCGCTGCGCAGTCGTGCGTGGTCGACTCGACTCCGCCCGTGATCGATTCCTGGGGGCGACCCGAGGATCTGCATCGTTATGGACTTTCCAGTGCCCCAGCCCTTTTCGTCAACGCCCGATTCGGTCAGTGAAGGATCTCGAGAATATGACTACGTCTACTGCCCATAAGAAGATCACCAAGGTTCTTGTTGCCAATCGTGGTGAGATCGCGGTTCGGGTGATCCGGGCGGCTGCTGATGCGGGGTTGGTGAGTGTGGCTGTGTATGCCGAGCCGGATGCGGATGCTCCGTTCGTGCGGTTGGCCGATGAGG
>NZ_JBMIRQ010000010.1:0-487 GCF_049195265.1 Rhodococcus sp. MALMAid1271
TCAGGCGGCTCGTTGTTTTCGGCGGTGGTAGCTGGGGATGGGTTGTCGTGTGGGGTCGACGGTGTCGGGTGGGATGGCGTAGGGGTGGCCGTCGGTGCCCATGGCCAGTTGCCAGTGACCGTGGTGGACGAGGCGGTGGCATTCTCCGCAGACGAGGGCGAGGTTGTTCAGATCGGTGGTGCCGCCGTGTTCCCAGAATGCGATGTGGTGGGCTTGGCACCATGGGGCCGGGCGTCCGCACATCACGCAGCATCGGTCGCGGATGGTCAGGGCGGTGCGTTGGTTCTCGGTCGCCAGTCGGGTGGTCCGTCCGAGGGCGAGTGGGACGCCGTGGTGGTCGACGATGACGGGGGTCAGGTCGGCGTCGCAGGTGAGCAACTCGGCGAGGGTGCGGCTCATCGGCCCGGTCCAGTCGAGGTGGAACGGCCAGTGAACATCTCCCGGCCCCACCGTCGACTTCTGCCTGCCATCACCAGCACCAGCACCA
>NZ_JBMIRQ010000011.1:0-10611 GCF_049195265.1 Rhodococcus sp. MALMAid1271
CTCGCGGGTGACGCGGGTGTCGATCTCGGCGACGAGGGCGATGCGGCGGGCTTCGAGCAACTGGATCTGGTGGGAGACCGCGGCGGCGTCGGCGAGGAGTTGGTCCTCGCTCAGTTGCCAGATCTCCGTCGTCATGACCCAGACTGTATCGAACGGGTGTTCGAGTCGCAATGATCGTCAAATCGAAAACTATTGCCCTGCACAACTATTCGCCAGCACGTTCTTGTCGGTAGCTCGTGGTAGGCATAGCTCGATGGTCGTGAGTCGTACTCGGTCACGACGGTCCCTGGTGGTCCAGGACCTTCCAATCGGCGACGGCATCGAACCGTCCTTGTGGATCTCGGATCGACAGCCCGGTTCGTCAGCCGATGGTCCCCAGCGACGCCACAGTCTTCACCACAGCGCGGGCCGCCTCGGCACCCTTGGTTTCCAGGTGCGCAGTGAAGAAGGCTTTGTGGTCGGCGTGTTCGTGAAAATGATGAGGCGTGAGCACCACCGAGAACACCGGCACGTCGGTATCGAGTTGCACCCGCATCAGGCCGTCGATCACCGCCGTTTCGACGAAGTCGTGGCGATAGATTCCTCCGTCCACCACCAGCGCTGCGGCGACGATCGCGGAGTACTTACCAGTCCTCGCGAGCCGCTGGGCGTGCAGCGGAATCTCGAAGGCCCCGGGCACCTCGAACACGTCGATGGGTGTCTCGGCCTGTCCGAGCTTCTCCAGTTCGGCGGCGAACCCCACTCGCGCGCGGTCGACGATGTCCAGGTGCCAACTGGCGTGAACGAAGGCGATGGATCCGGCGAGTGGAGTCGTCATGGGAGCGATGCTATCGGTAACGCTCGTCCAGCAAGTCGAGTGTTGCACCATCGGATTCGCCATCGAAATATTTCTGCAACACTTCGTCGAAAACGGACGTTCCGCTGGTAGCTTCGGCGAAGAGCGTCATGGACGACTGCAATTTCAGATTGTCCGGATAGCCGAAAATCGCATCGACCGTCCGACCCTCGATTCCCACGGTCAACCGAGCTGCCTTCTGCAAGCGAGGCCCCAGCACCTCGTGGGACAGGAACAGCTGCGCCTCGGTCAGATCAGCGATGCCGAAGTGTTGAGCGGTGGCACTACGCCCCAACCCTGCCAACTGCGGGAACACGAACCACATCCAATGCGTCTGCTTCCGTCCCGCCTTCAGCTCCTTGGTCACCGCAGTCCAGACGGGATCCTGGGCGTCGACGAAGCGTTGCAGGTCGTATTCGGTCATGCCACCCAACCTAGTCAGGAGTGGAGCCTGCGGAACGACCAGATCATCAGGAGTGGAGCCTGCGGAACGACCACATCAGGTGAACCCGCGCAGCAGGGTGTCGACGGTGGCGTCGAGCAGATCCTCCGCCGGGACACCGTCGAGCAGGTCGCCGGTGGCCAGCATCGCGACGCCGTGCACGCTGGCGAAGGCTACCCGCGCGAGCATCTCGGGCGGCGCTTCGGTGATCACACCGGCGGCAATGGCATCTTTCAGCAGTGTCTCGGTGGCCGTCATACTTTGCTGCGCCACATCTTTCAGTTCGTCGCTTGCATCGGGGTGATGCTTGGTGTTGTACATGACGTCCAGTAATTCGGGGTGCTCGACGGCAAACCCGAGGTAGGCGCGGGCGACGCCGCGGAACCGAGACATCAGCTCGCCTCGGCTCGACGCCGCCGCGAACGTTCGGCGATTCAATTCCTGAAAGCCTTTGAATGCCAAAGCATCCAGCAGCGCCTGCTTGTCGCGAAAGTGACGCGCAGGGGCTGCATGGCTGACGCCGACGTCCCTGGCCAACTGACGGAGCGAGAGTGCCTCGACTCCGCCGCGTGCGATGCTCCGCTCCGCCTCGTCCAGAAGTACCGCCCGCAAGTCGCCATGGTGGTAGCGCCGGGTAGCCATGCATTCACCCTAAGCGATGTTGCCGTTGACAACAATGATGACACTGCCTACATTTGCAGCCATGACATCCACAGTGCTCATCACCGGAGCAAGTTCAGGCCTCGGCGAGGAATTCGCCACTCGGTTCGCTGCACGCGGCGACAATGTCGTCCTCGTGGCGAGGCGGGTCGATCGACTCGAGGCACTCGCTCGCCGAATCGAAGCCGAATACGGCGTCACCGCCACCGTCGTCGCGATGGACCTGGGCGTACCGGGCGTCGGGGTGCAGCTACGAACCACGTTGGCCGAGAGAGGAATTACACCCACTTCACTCGTCAACAACGCAGGCTTCGGAACGCACGGCCGGTTCGCCGACGAGGATGCAGAGCGCCTGGCTGCCGAGATCACACTCAACGTCACCGCCCTGGTCGACTTGACGCACGCATTCCTGCCGACCCTCACCGGTGCCCTGATCAACGTGGCGAGCACCGCCGCGTACCAACCCACTCCCAACATGGCCGTCTACGGGGCAACGAAAGCCTTCGTGTTGAGCTTCACCGAGGCTCTGGCATTCGAGCACCGCAACTCGCCACTGAAAGTACTCGCGCTCTCCCCCGGCCCGACGCGTACCGAGTTCTTCGACGTCGTCGGTTCCGAGGACGCAGCAGTGGGCAACTTTCAAACCTCGGAGCAAGTTGTCTCGACAGCGTTGCGCGCGTTGGATTCTCGTCGCACTCCGGCCAGCGTCGTCTCCGGCCTGTCGAACAAGATCAGCGCAGGCAGCGTGCGCCTGGCCCCGCGCAGGCTGGCAACCGTCATCAGTGGTCGCCTACTGAAAGCGTGAACCCACAAAACGCGGGCACGACGCCAATCGCTCACTCCCGTATGAGATTCGGCCGGATTCATGCGATCGCGGAATCGAGCACGCCGCCGATACCGAAGGCGGGTGTGCGTGTGCCACCAAGGAAGGTCGCAGTCGCGCACACCCGCCCGACGATCAGCCCAACAGTTTCTTCTGCACCTTGCCCATGGCGTTGCGCGGCAGTGAATCGACGACGCGAATCTCGCGGGGCCGCTTGTGGATCGACAGTTCGCCGGCAACCAGGTCGATGAGCACCTGGTCCTCGATGCCGGTACCGACGACGAACGCCACGATGCGCTGGCCAAGATCCTCGTCCGGCACACCGATGACGGCGACCTCCTCGACGCTCGGGTGGCCCAGTAGCACCGTCTCGATCTCACCCGCGCCTACGCGATAGCCACCGGACTTGATCAGATCCGTCGACGCGCGCCCGACGATGCGATGGAACCCGTCGGGCTCGACGAGGGCGACATCGCCCGTATCGAACCAACCGTCCTCGGTGAAGGTCTTCGCCGTCGCTTCCGGGTTGTTCAGGTAGCCGTCGAACAGCATGGGGCAGCGGATCTGCAGTGCGCCGATGGATTCGCCGTCGTGAGGCAGGATTTCACCGTTCTCGCCGCACAGCCGCGTCTCGACTCCTGCCAGCGGTAGTCCCACCGAGCCGGGTCTACGCTCCCCGTCTGCGCGCGTGCTGATGGTGATGAGGGTTTCGCTCATGCCGTAGCGCTCGACCGGGGCCTGGCCGGTGAGTTCGCGCAGCTTCTCGAACACCGGAACGGGCAGCGGCGCACTGCCCGAGACGAGCAGCCGGGCACCTGCGAGCGCGCGGGCCGATTCCTCGTCGGCGGCCACCCGCGACCAGACTGTCGGTACACCGAAGTAGAGCGAACCGCGCGCCGCCGCGTACAACTCCGGGGTCGGTTTTCCGGTATGAACCAACGGGCTGCCGAACCGCAGCGGGCCGAGCATGCCGAGGATCAATCCGTGTACGTGGAACAGCGGAAGACCTTGCACCACAGTATCTTTCCACGTCCAGTTCCACGCATCCGCCAACGCGTCGAGTCCGGCAGCAATGGCACTGCGGGAGATCAGCACGCCCTTCGGCGGGCCGGTGGTGCCCGAGGTGTAGAGCACGAATGCGACTGCGGTCGGCTGCGGTTCGGCGTAACTGTGCCACGAGCGTGCATGTTGACGCACCGGCAGAACCTCGAGCCCCGAGGTCTCGGGCGGTGTTTCACCCAACCAGGCCTGCACGCCCGAGTCGCGCAGGATGTGCTCGCGCTCTGCGACACCCGCGTCCGGCGGGACCGGCACCACGGTGACCCCGGCGATCAAGGCACCGACGACCGCGAGCACCGTCTTCACCGACGGCGTTGCATGGATCGCGAGTCGCTCGGCCCGCGCGATCCGTTCGGCAACCGATGTCGCGGCTCCCAGGATGTCGGCGCGAGAGAGCGATACCCCGTCGATGGTGATGGCGTCGGGAATGTCGTCTCCCCGCGCAACGGCGAGTGGGTTCAGTGAACGAAGCAGCACATGGCTACCGTACATACATGGACGTGGACGGAATCGACACCGGCGACTACGCCGAGTACATGACGGTCGCAGCCGGTGACCTGCAGGCGGGTGTCTATCTGATCGGAACCGACGCCGAGCAGGACGACGATTCCGACGATGATCTCGAGCTGGACCTCGAGGACGAGGACTCAGATGACGACGATATCGACATAGCTCACATCACCGACGGCGCGCCGCGGCTGGTCTACTCGGTACAGTCCGACGACTTCTGGACGAGAGTGGAGTTGGCCGATCTGAGAGCCACTCAACTGTACGAGGAAGCTCACGCCCGGAACCCGGAGGTCAACACCGAGCCGAAGCGCTTCACGACCGTCGAGGCCTTCGGTAGCAACGAATTGGTGTACATCCTGCGCATCAGACGCGGCGGCTGGGACGTGAGCGAGGCAGACCTCGAGCCGTGATCCACGCGGCCCCTCAGTCCTCGCAAACGCGCGCGCGTTCGCTGAACGCGAGCGGTTTCGCGTCACGATTCTGCACGCGTATGGCAAGTGCGCGCGCGTTTGCGAGATCTAGGCCGCGCCCCAGTACCCGTCAGTCGTGAAACGTGATGCCGGCCCCTTCCCCTACTTGCTGTTGTCGACTAAGCCGCGGACGCGACCGTTCCGATACCGAGGGCAACGAGGAATCCGGCACTGACGCGGTCCAGCCACTCGGACACGGAGGGCTTGCGCAGCAAAGCAACCGCACGTGATGCGACGACGGAGAAGACTCCCATCACCAGTGCGGCCACCAGCACCTCGACCAGGCCGAGTGTCATCGCCCCGGCGAAGGTGACCACGGTGAGGAACTGCGGCACCACCGCGAGGTAGAACAGTCCCACTTTGGGGTTGAGCGCACAGGAGAGGACTCCGGCACCGAATGCCGACCACGCGGATGCGGCGACGGGGACGAGCGGCTCACCGGCCACCTTGCCCTTCCTGCGTGCGCGAAAAGCCATGACGCCCAAGTACAGCAGATACAGACCGCCGAGAACCTTGACGATGCGATATGCCGTCGCGGACTGCTCGACGATGGCCGCCAGGCCGACCGCCACCAACACGGCCCAGAACAGTCCGCCGATCGCGACTCCCATTGCCGCGGCGATTCCGGGCTTGAGGCCGCCGATGCTGTAGCGCAGCACCAGAAACGAATCGGGGCCGGGCAGGATAGCCAGCAGAAAACACACGCCGGCGAAACTGAGCAGCAGGGTGGGGGTCATGGGTACATGAGAACACCCAGCCCGAGCTGGGTCCAACTGACTTCACCGTCCACTGTTCGCGCCGCGCCACGGAATCCCGTCATCGGTGGGAAATAGTGGACACTCAGCGCACCAGAGAAGCCCGACTACCCGCGCAGGCGAGTAGCCGCAGCCTCGATCCGCTCGTCCTCGGCCGTCAACGCGATACGCACGTGCTGCCCACCGTCGGGGCCGTAGAACTCGCCCGGGGCGGCGAGGATGCCGCGGTCGGCGAGCCAGTCGACGGTGTCGCGGCACGGCTCGTTGCGGGTTGCCCACAGGTAGAGCCCGGCCTCGGAGTGATCGACGGTGAATCCGGCGGCTTCCACGGCGGCCTTGAGCACCGTTCGCCGAGCCCGATAGCGCTCACGTTGGATGTTCTCGTGCTCGTCGTCAGCGAGGGCCGCAGTCATGGCGGCTTGGATCGGCAGCGGCACCATCATGCCCGCATGCTTGCGTACCTCGAGCAGCTCCGCGACGAGGGACGCGTCCCCGGTGACGAAGCCGGCGCGGTAGCTCGCGAGATTCGAGGTCTTCGAAAGCGAATGCACGGCAAGGAGATTCGCGTGATCACCGTCGCACACGCGGGGATCGAGGACGGATACGGCGTCGGCGTCCCAGGTCAGGCCCAGGTAGCACTCGTCGGAGACGACGATGGCGTCGCGTTCGCGGGCCCATCCGACGACCTTGCGCAGGTGGTCGACACCGAGCACCTTGCCCGTCGGGTTGGACGGCGAATTGACGAAGATCAGCGACGCCCGCTCCGGGCCGAGTCGATTGAGTCCGTCTGCCCGCAGGATGCGCGCACCGGCGAGCAGTGCACCCACCTCGTACGTGGGGTAGGCCAGCTCGGGAATGACGACAAGGTCCTCGGCTCCCAGGCCCAGCAGCGTCGGCAACCAGGCGATCATTTCCTTGGTGCCGATGGCAGGAAGTACGGCGTCCGGTGACAGTCCGGTGATCGAGTAACGGCGTTCGAGCGCAGCGATCGCGGACTCCCGCAACGCCGGGGTACCGACGGTGGTGGGGTAGCCGGGTTCGTCCGCAACCGAGTTCAGTGCGGTCCGAATCACCTCGGCCACCGGGTCCACCGGCGTACCGACGGACAGATTGACGATGCCGTCCGGATGCGCCGACGCCTTCTCCTTCGCGGCGGTCAGCGAGTCCCAGGGAAAATCGGGCAGCGTCGCTGCCACCGCTCTACGTGCCAAGGTCGTCAGTTCTCGCCCATGGGAGGCAGAGCCTTGATGAACGGCGGGTCGTAGTCGGTCTTTCCCAGTTTCGCTGCGCCGCCCGGGGACCCGAGGTCGTCGAAGAAGTCGACGTTGGCACCGACGTAGGCACTCCACTGCTCGGGCACGTCGTCCTCGTAGAAAATGGCCTCGACGGGGCACACCGGCTCGCAGGCTCCGCAGTCGACGCATTCGTCGGGGTGGATGTACAGCATTCGGTTACCCTCGTAGATGCAATCCACCGGGCACTCTTCGATGCACGCTTTGTCCAGTACATCTACGCACGGTTCTGCAATCGAGTAAGTCACTGCTGCTCTCCCCTCCTGTATCGATTCGTGGGCGCACGTGCGCCCTGAGCATCCTAGTATCGCGGTCCGAGCCTGGGTCAAACCGACCAGGGTGGCCTCACCTCACCCCGGCCCGCTAGCGCCGCAGGTCCTTGTCGACCGATGCCGAATCCCGGTGGTGGGCGGCGAGCCACTTCCGCCCCTGCTTGGCGGCACGAGAGAGCGCCCCACGCTCCCCGAGATATCCGGCGACACCGCCGATGAGCGGGATTGCGCCGATCACCCGGTAGAAGCCACGGGGGTGTGGCCGCTTCTCGAGCTCACCAGCGACGTCACGAAGGACATTGGCGATCCGCCACATTCCGCGCAGCAGCGCGAATGGGCCCGACGTCGGTGATTGCTCCTTCTTTTCCGGGGCACTGTCTGCGATGGACGTCAGATCGCGCTTGCACAGCACCGATCCGAGCAGTGCGACGTGCGTCTCGCGGTCGGTCACCCCGGACTCACGGGCCACGGCGACGAGCACCATCGCCTGATTGGCGAAACCGAGGAGGTCCTGGAGTGGCAGACGATTGACCAGAATTCCGAACACACCGGGGAACGCCACTGCGACAGTGTTCAGAGCCCCGATTCGATTGACCCACCACTGCGAGCGGGCGTCGCTGTCGAGCTTCTCCCACCCGGCGGTTCCCGGAAAATCGGTGGTGTCGAAGGCCTTCGCGAGAAAATCGATGACGTTGTCCAGCTTCGAATCCTCGTCGGAGGATTCGCGAAACGTTCGCCCCTTGAGACCGATCGGGTCCCGCTCGGCGAGGAGGTCCAGCACGGGATCAATGATGGCGACGGCACTGCTCAATACCGCGGCGACTCGACGGTCGTCCATGTCAGACAAGCTCCGTTTCGGATGAAGGGACCCGGGGGTCAGATCGAACCGACCACCGATACCGCCGGGGCCGGGCCGTACGTGGTGGTGCGCTGACGAACCGGTCGGCCGATGCCGTCGGCGATCTCGTGCAGTTCCGCGACGGTCTTCTCCGATCCGTTCTGCGAACCCGCCATTCGTGAGATCGTCTCCTCCATCAGGGTCCCGCCCAGATCGTTCGCGCCTCCGTTCAGCATCGCTTGTGTACCCGTGATTCCCAATTTCACCCATGAGGTCTGAATGTTGTCGATCCGGCCGTGCAGCATGATCCTCGCCAGGGCGTGCACTGCGCGGTTGTCCCGGTTGGTCGGACCCGGCCTCGATGCACCGGCCAGGTACAGCGGCGAGGACTGGTGCACGAACGGCAGCGGCACGAACTCCGTGAACCCTCCGGTCTTGTCCTGGATCTTCTTGAGCACGTTCAGATGACCGACCCAGTGCGACGGGTTGTCGACATGGCCGTACATCATCGTCGAGCTCGATCGCAGCCCCACTTCGTGGGCGGTGGTGATCACTTCGATCCACTCGGCGGCGGGCAACTTGCCTTTCGTCAGTACCCACCGGACCTCGTCGTCGAGGATCTCCGCGGCGGTACCGGGGATCGAATCCAACCCGGCGGCCCGCAGCTCGGTGAGCCACTCGCGGATCGACTGTCCCCCGCGGGATGCTCCGTTGACGATCTCCATCGGCGAGAAAGCGTGCACGTGCATCGACGGCACCCGAGCCTTCACCGCCCGCACCAGATCGGCGTAGCCCGTCACCGGAAGCTCGGGGTCGATTCCGCCCTGCATGCACACTTCGGTGGCACCGACGACGTGTGCCTCCCACGCTCGATCGGCAACCTCGGTGGTGGAGAGGGTGAACGCGTCGGCGTCGCCTTTGCGCTGCGCGAACGCGCAGAAACGGCACCCGGTGTAGCAGATGTTGGTGAAGTTGATGTTGCGATTGACCACGTAGGTGACGGTGTCTCCGTTGACCTGTCTCCGCAGATCGTCCGCGAGCGCGGCGACGGCATCCATCCCCGGCCCCTCGGCCGTCGCCAGTGCGAGATACTGCTCGTCGGACAGACCGGACGGATCCTTCTCCGCTGCAGTCAGGGCCGATACCACGTCCCGGTCCACCCGTTCGAGGCCTGCGAGGTCACGAACTTGCTCACGGATCGACTCCCAGTCACCGAACGCATTCGCCAGATCCGAACGGGTCTCGGTGTTGCGGCCCTGCGTGTCGATCTCGGTGTTCAGATCGACCCGGCCCGAGGACTCCCACTGCTCGTCCGGCTCCTGCCACGGCAGACCCGTCGGGTTCACGCCCTCTCGAGCCATTCCGGTATCGGGATCGGCCAATGCATCCACGTGTGCCGAAATTCGGGGATCGATCCAGGGAGCGCCGGCGAGAACGTACTGAGGCTGCGCCGCGGTGCGTTCCACCAGTCGGTATCCGGCCGTCGCCGACAGCTCGGCGAGAGTGTCGAGATTCGGCCATGGCCGCTCCGGATTGACGTGATCGGGAGTCAGCGGCGACACTCCGCCCCAGTCGTCGACGCCTGCGCCGAGCAGCGCCGCGGTTTCCTCTGGTTCGACCAGGTTCGGCGGGGCCTGAATCCGCATCGAGGGGCCGACCACCATCCGCGTCACCGCGATGGTCGCCAGGAATTCTTCCAAACCCGCGTCGGGCACCGACCGCATCGCGGTATCGGACTTCGCCAAGAAATTCTGCACGATGATTTCCTGAACGTGCCCGAACGACTTGTGCACCTTACGAATTGCCATGATCGACTCTGCCCGGTCGCGGAG
This sequence comes from Rhodococcus sp. MALMAid1271, assembly GCF_049195265.1. Lineage (NCBI taxonomy): Bacteria > Bacillati > Actinomycetota > Actinomycetes > Mycobacteriales > Nocardiaceae > Rhodococcus > Rhodococcus sp. MALMAid1271. The sequence continues at coordinate 9,789 of NZ_JBMIRQ010000011.1, forward strand.
CGTCTCACCGATGCCGACGAGAATGCCCGTCGTGAAGGGGATATTGAGTCGACCCGCATCGGTCAAGGTCCGCAGCCGCACCTCGGGGTCCTTGTCGGGGCTGCCGTAATGCGCCTGCCCCTTCTCCTCGAACAACCGTCGCGAGGTGGTCTCGAGCATCATCCCCATCGACGGTGCCACCGGCTTGAGACGCGAAAGCTCCTGCCAGGACATCACTCCGGGATTGAGGTGCGGCAGCAAGCCGGTCTCCTCGAGCACCCGAATCGACATCGCGCGCACGTAATCGAGAGTCGAATCGTAGCCGCGGGAGTCGAGCCACTCCTTGGCCTCTGGCCACCGTTCCTCCGGTCGGTCACCGAGAGTGAACAGAGCTTCCTTGCACCCCAGTGCGGCACCCTTGCGGGCGACGTCGATGATCTCGTCCGGGTCCATGAACATTCCGTGACCGGCGGCCTTGAGCTTGCCCGGAACCGTCACGAACGTGCAGTAGTGACATTTGTCGCGGCACAACCGAGTGATGGGGACGAATACCTTGCGCGAGTACGACACCGTCTTCGGCCTGCCCGCAGATTCGAGTCCGGCATCGCGCACCCGCGACGCCGAGGCCATCAGATCGGTCAGATCCTCACCGCGGGCGTGCAGCAACACGGTGGCTTCGTCGACGTTCAGAGACACTCCATCGCGAGCGCGGCGCAGCACTCGTCGCATCGCAGAGGGGGCAGGTGCGGAGTCCGGTAGAGAAGTCACCCGTCGATCATGCGCCTCGGTGGTACGCACGTGCCACCCGCGGTACACCGTCGTGCGCCTTTTGCGTACCTGGAGG
>NZ_JBMIRQ010000012.1:0-441 GCF_049195265.1 Rhodococcus sp. MALMAid1271
CACACCGCCGAAGCATTACGGGCCGGGTTGCTCGATACCAAGCATGTGCAGATGATCCGCGAATTCTTCCGCCATCTGCCCTCGAGTGTGGACCCGCAGACCCGCGATCTCGCCGAAGAGCAGTTGGTGGGCTACGCATCGACCAGACAACCCGACGACTTCGCGCCACTGGTGGCACACCTGGATTCGATCCTCAACCCCGACGGCGACTACGACGAAGACGACGACGAGAACGGGCAGCCCAGGCCGCGGAAGCGACGTGATGCGTTCTTCTATCTCGGTGAGCAGGGTGCCGACGGGATGTCGGAAGGACGCTTCTGCGTCGACCCCGAACTACGCGCCTACCTCGAAGCCCTGTTCTCCAAAGCCGCGAAACCCGGAGTGAACAACCCCGCAGACCCCACATCAGTCGTGCACGACGACACCGACAGCACGTCCAGT
>NZ_JBMIRQ010000013.1:0-385 GCF_049195265.1 Rhodococcus sp. MALMAid1271
CTGCTCGGGCACGAGGCGGCGGGCACTGTGGAGTCGGTCGGTGCGGCGGTCACGCATGTGGCGGTCGGTGATGTGGTGGTGCTGAACTGGCGGGCGGTGTGCGGGGAGTGCCGGGCCTGCCGGAAGGGCAGGCCGTGGTACTGCTTCGATACGCACAATGCGTCGAAGAAGATGACCCTCGCGGACGGGACCGAGCTCTCGCCCGCGTTGGGTATCGGCGCGTTCGCGGACAAGACATTGGTGCACGAGGGCCAGTGCACGAAGGTCGATCCGCAGTCCGATCCAGCGGTGGTCGGGCTGCTCGGATGCGGAGTGATGGCCGGGTTGGGTGCGGCGATGAACACCGGCAACATCTCGCGGGGCGACTCGGTGGCAGTGATCGGGT
>NZ_JBMIRQ010000014.1:0-638 GCF_049195265.1 Rhodococcus sp. MALMAid1271
AAGGACTTCGGAATATCCGAGGGCTGTCTGCATCGGTGGCTGAAGATCGCCGACCGCGACGACGGCATCGAACGAGGCACGACGCCGGCCGGCTTGGACGAGTCCGCCGAGCTACGGGAGGCCCGCAAACGGATCAAGCTCCTCGAGCAGGAAGCCGAGGTCATGCGTCGCGCGGTCGCCTACTCGTCCCGGGATGTCAACCCAAAATGATCTTCCCCCGCAAGCGGGAGGTGCCCCCACCGCTGGTCCTCGACCTTGCTGTCGACGGGGTACCCGTCACAGTGACCTGCCGGGTGCTCGGATTCTCCACCCAAGCGTTCTACAAATGGAAGAAACAACCAGTCACACAACGTGATTGGGACGATGCGCATCTGATCAACATCGCTCGTGGAATCTACGCCGACGACCCCGCATTCGGCTACCGCTTCATCGCCGACGAACTACCGGACCGCGGCATCACCGCCAGCGAGAACAGAGTCGCACGACTGTGCTCACAGGAACGGCTGTGGTCCGTGTTCTCCAAGAAGCGCGGCCTGAACAAGAAAGCCGGCCCGCCCGTCCACGACGACCTCGTCGACCGCCAATTCACCGCACAGGAACGCAACCAGATCTGGCTGACCGACATCACCGAGCACCGT
>NZ_JBMIRQ010000036.1:0-60176 GCF_049195265.1 Rhodococcus sp. MALMAid1271
CGTCTGGGCCACATAGCCGCACCACTGCGAAGCATCAGTACGACTCGTTGATCGCGTGCGAGACGACCGGGATCATCGACTCGACGGTGACCTCGCGCGGGTTGCCCGGGGTGCACCAATCTTCCTGAATGTGCTCGGAGATCTTCAGAACCGACTTCTCGTCGCCCTTGATCACGTCACCCTTGCCTGCGTACTTGCCGGTGTTCATCCGGTTCTTGTCGTACGTCGCGGACCGGATCGAACCGAAGTTGTCGGGAATGCCGACGTCCTTCGCCAGTCTGATCGCAGCTTCCACGGCGGCGTCGGCGGCCTGAACGGTGGTCATGTTCTTGGTGTCGACACCCATGGCCACCGCGATCTCTGCGTAGCGCTCGTACCGTGAGGGCAGGTTGTACTCCCATACCCGCGGGAGGGCGATGGCGTTGTTCAGACCGTGAGCGCTGTCGTAGAACGCACTGATCGCGTGCGAGATCGAGTGAATCACACCGAGTCCGCCGGAGTTGAACGCCTGCGTGGCGATGTACTGGGCGTTCATCATGCCCTCGCGTGCCTTCAGATTGCCGGGGTCGTACACGGCCTCGCGAAGGTGCTTGGACACCAACCCGATCGAGTAGATCGCGTTACCGAGCGAGGGCGCGAAGTCCAGACGCGAGACGTACGGCTCTGCACCGTGCGCCAGGACGTCGAACCCGCAGAACGCGGTCCACTGCTGCGGGCAGGTGTAGTAGAGCAGCGGATCATCCAGTGCCAGAGTGGGTGTGGATGCCTCGTCGAAGGCCAGCCACTTGTGCGGCTTCTCCATGTCCGAGGTGTCGGTGATGACATACGCCCAGGAGGTCTCCGAACCCGTTCCGGCGGTGGTCGATACGGCGATGTGCGGTGGGTTCTGCTTGTTCGTGGACTTGGAGAATCCCTCGAACTCGTTGATGTTGCGACCGTCGTGCGCGACGACGATACGAATGCCCTTGGCGGCGTCGTGGCTCGAGCCACCACCGACGGAGATGACGCTGTCGCACTTCTCCTTCTGGTAGAGGGCGGCACCGTCCATGACGTTGTAGTCCTTGGGGTTGGACTCGACCTTGTCGTAGAGAACCACCTCGACGCCCTGGTACTCGATCTTGCCGATGAGTTCCTCGATGATTCCGGACCCACGCAGACCGGTCGTGACCAGCAGCGAGCGCTTGAATCCGAGTTCCTTGGCCTCGACACCGATCATGTCGTGGGCTCCGACTCCCAGCTTGGCGCGCGGCAGCGGGTGAAACTCCTTGATGGGGAATTCCCAGATCTGATTGAGCTCGATAACCATCGGTGTCTCCTCGGTGAGTGTGAGTGACAAGACGCCTTCTTCTGTGATCGGCGTCTCACTGAGGAACACACTCCACTGCCGTGCACCGCGTTGGGAACACCTCGAGAGGCGAACCCTGCCAACGACCCGACCGAACTACCCGATCGGGCAGTGCAGGGCGCTCATCCTCGGCAGAGGTAGCTCGACCGAGATACCCCCACTAGCGATCTCGCCGCTGCGCGAGCGAGAATCCCACCACCGATATCAGTGCGAGTGCGATGACGAATGCCCCGTACACCAGCACCGTCGTGCTCAGTCCGAGGCGGTGCACCGAGAGCCCGGCAACCACTGCCGGCACGCTGAATGCGAGATAGCTGATGACGAACGTCGTGGCGAACACCCCGCCTCGCTCGGCGGCGGGAACCATCGCACCGAGGGTCCGCATGGCGCCGAGAAACGTTGCTCCCCAACCCGAGCCGGCTATCACGGCACCGACGAAATACAGCACGATCGAATCGATCTGCACCGACACCAGCGTCAGTGCGACCCCTGCCGCCAACACCGTCGCACCGGTCATCATCACCGTTCGCGGAAATCCGTTGCGCACTGCGGCCGCGGCGACAGCACCCGAAGCGAACAGCGCGAATATCTCCAACCCACCGACGATGTGGTTGTCGATTCCGAACACGGTTCCGATGATCGAAGGACCGAGTGAGAGGTGAAAGCCGCCGAGCGACCAGGTGGCGAACAACGCGGGTGCGATCAGAAAGAACGGTGCCCGCACGGACTTCGGGATCGACGCTCGCGGCAGCAGCGTCGAGGCGAGGTGCCGACGAGAATCGAAGCCCCGCAGCGCCGAGGTCTCGGGAACGAACAGCAGTGCAATGGCAAGGATTGCCGCAGCGGCGATCAGCAGCGCGAACACGAGAATCTCGGGCGCAGGTGCCAACTGCACCAACAATCCGGCGCCGAGAGCCCCGCCCGCCAACCCGAGGGACGGCGCGATGCTGTTGAGCAACGGCCCCGTCGACACATCGGGCTGCAGATCGATGATCGCCGCACTCATCGCACCCGTAGCCGCACCTGCAGCTATTCCCTGCACGACTCGCGCCGCGATCAGCACTGGCACGCTGTCGGCAACGATGAACAACACCAGGCCGACGATCAGAAGCAGCAGTGACGCGATCAGAATCGGCTTACGCCCGATGTGATCGGACAAACTACCGACGGTCAGCAGAGTCGACAGCAACGCGAGTGCGTACACAGCGAAGATGGTCGTCAGTGTGATCGCGCTGAATCCCCAGGACTGCTGGTACACCGGGTACAACGGGGACGGGGCGGCCGAGGACGCCATGAGAACGACGAACGACACGCCGACCACCCAGAACGCGTACCGATGCGGCATGCGCACCGAACTCCGACGGGCTGTACTTCGCTCTGCGACGCCGACCATGTGTTTCCCTCCACCGCTGACCGTTAGCTCCGTGAAGGACAACGCGTGGGAGCGTCATACATTCCCGGCGGAATCAGTGGTGTTCGGCCGATACTCCGCCGAGCAGCACCTGCCCCTGTCGGTAGCGCTGCGCACTCGCAGGCATGCCGCCCTCGGTTCCGCTCAGCCATACCGATACCCGTCCGGTCCCGGAACGGCCCGAGGCGATCTCGTCCACGCGTCGGACGGTCTGATGTGCCACCGCCTCGGCACTGTCGAACATCGTCACCCCGACGGGCAACTGCGCGACGATCTCGTCGAGCACCAGGGGGTAGTGGGTGCACCCCAGCACGATCGACTCGACGTCGTCGGGAGTAGCTGCGACGGCAGCGGCGATGGCCGTGCGGATTCCATCGGCGTCTCCGCGGTCGATCGAATCCGCGAGACCATGGCACGCCACGCTCGTCACCGTCCGGTGGGAGGCGAACTGCTCGATCAAGCGCGCCTGGTATGCACTCGCCGTCGTTGCTGCCGTCGCCCAGATCGCTATCCGATCGCTCACCGCTGCAGCGGGTTTGATCGCCGGAACGGTCCCCACCACCGGCACCGACTCGCCGAGCGCGGCCCGGACGTGACTCAGCGCCGTCACACTGGCGGTGTTGCACGGCAACACGACCGCCTCGGCACCGAGTTCGACGGCGTGCTGCGCCGTGCCGACCACCCGGTCGATCACCCACCGATCCGGCTTCGGTCCCCACGGGGCGTTGTCGGGGTCCATCATCAGCACCAGATCGAGCTCGGGACGCATCTGCCGCAACCGCGAGGCCGTCGGAACCAAGCCGAGGCCCGAGTCGATCAGTGCGACGATCATGCCAGTGCTTGCTCGACGTCACCCACCAGATCGGCACCGTCCTCGATGCCGACCGACAGTCGCACCAGGTCGTCGGGAACCTCGAGCAACGAACCGGCCGTCGAGGCGTGAGTCATCGCACCGGGATGTTCGATGAGCGACTCGACGCCACCCAAAGACTCTGCGAGAGTGAATATTTCGGTTTTCGCGCAGAAGTCCAAGGCGGCCTGCTTACCGCCGGCCAGTCGTACCGAGACCATGCCGCCGAAGCGTCGCATCTGCTTCGCGGCGACAGCGTGAGACGGGTGCGATTCGAGTCCGGGGTAGATGACCTGCGAAATGGCCGGATGGCCGTCGAGGAATTCGACGATCTTCTCGGCGTTGTCGCTGTGCCGCTCCATCCGCAACGCGAGAGTCTTGATGCCGCGCAAGGTCAGGAACGCATCGAACGGTCCGGGAACTCCGCCCGCGCCGTTCTGCAGGAACGCGAACGCGGTGTCCAGTTCTTCGCTGTCGGTCACCAATGCGCCGCCGACGACATCGGAGTGCCCGCCGATGTACTTGGTGGTCGAGTGCAGCACCACATCGGCCCCGAGACTCAGGGGCTGCTGCAGATAGGGAGATGCAAACGTGTTGTCGACGACGAGCTTGGCCCCACCCTCGTGGGCGACGCCCGAGAGCGCCTCGATGTCACCGACGTTGAGCAGCGGGTTGGTCGGCGTCTCCACCCAGACGAGCTTGGTGTTGGGACGCATGGCGGCGCGCACCTCGTCGACATCGGAGACTGCGGCAACGGAGTACTCGATGCCCCACTGAGTGAAGACCTTGTCGATCAACCGGTACGTGCCGCCGTACGCATCGTTGGGAATGACGAGGTGATCACCGGGACGCAGCGCAGAACGCAACAGGCAGTCGGTGGCCGCCATGCCGGAGGAGAACGCGCGGCCGTAGGTACCGGACTCGATGGCTGCCAGATTGGCCTCGAGCGGCCGCCGCGTCGGGTTGCCGGTGCGCGCGTACTCGAAACCGCTGCGCATGCCGCCGACGCCGTCCTGAGCAAAGGTGGAGCTGGCGTAGATCGGCACGTTCACCGCACCGGTCAGCGGATCCGGCTCGTAACCGGCGTGTACCGCCTTGGTCGAAAATCCTTGCCACAGGTCGCTGTCTGCCTTGCTGCGCTGCTCACTCATGCCCTCCACACTAATCGGCCTGCGCCACCCGGCAGAGGCGTGGGTAACCTGCGAAGACCACCCCCAGCGGAAAGAGGCACCGTGGCCAACTCCCAGAGCGTCGACGAACTGTTCGCGATCGATTCACTCCTCGACGACGAGGAACGACAGATCAGGGACACCGTCCGAAAGTTCGGAAACGAGCGTATCCGTCCGCACATCGCCGACTGGTTCGACGAAGGCACCGTTCCGGCGCGCGAAATGGCCAAGGAGCTGGGCTCCCTGGGACTGCTGGGCATGCACCTCGAGGGCTACGGCTGCGCCGGCACCTCCGCGACGGCATACGGCCTGGCCTGCCTCGAACTCGAAGCCATCGATTCCGGTATCCGGTCCCTGGTCTCGGTACAGGGCTCGCTGGCCATGTTCGCCATCTGGAAGTACGGCTCGGAAGAGCAGAAGCAGCAGTGGCTCCCCGGGATGGCCGAGGGCTCGCTGATCGGATGCTTCGGGCTCACCGAGGCCGACTACGGGTCGAACCCAGGCGGCATGCTCACCCGCGCCAAACGCGACGGTGACGACTGGATCCTCAACGGCAGCAAGATGTGGATCACCAATGGTCCGGTCGCCGACGTCGCCGTCGTCTGGGCTCAGACCGACGACAAGATCCGCGGTTTCGTCGTACCGACCGACACCCCCGGATTCACCGCCAACACGGTGAAGAAGAAGCTCTCGCTTCGTGCCTCGATCACCGGCGAGTTGGTCTTCGACGACGTCCGACTGCCCGCGGAGGCGATGCTGCCCGAGGCGCGCGGTCTGAGCGGACCGTTGAGCTGCCTCAACGAGGCTCGATTCGGCATCGTCTTCGGCGCGATGGGGGCGGCGCGAGATTGCATCGAATCGGCGGTCGAATACTCCAAGACCCGCGCAGTGTTCGACAAGCCGCTCGGCGCGTACCAGCTCACTCAGGCCAAGCTCGCGAACATGGCCCTCGAGCTCGGCAAAGGCCAGCTGTTGGCGTTGCATCTGGGCCGACTCAAGGACAAGGGCGAACTACCAGGAGAACGGGTGTCGCTGGGCAAGCTGAACAACGTGCGCGAGGCCATCAAGATCGCTCGTGAATGCCGAACGATATTGGCCGCCAACGGAATCACCCTGGAATACCCGGTGCTCCGGCATGCCAACAACCTCGAGTCGGTCCTCACCTACGAGGGTACGTCCGAGGTCCATCAGCTGGTGATCGGACAGGCGCTGACGGGCTCGAGCGCCGTCCGGTAACGCTGCCGATCGTGCGCCTTTTGCGTACCCCCAGGTACGCAAAAGGCGCACGACGGTCTACGCCTTGCTGAGGAATCCGAGCAGGTCGTGCCGAGTGATGACGCCGACCGGCTTACCTTCTTCGACCACCATCAACGCATCGGATTCCCCGAGCGCCTTGGTGGCATCGGAGACGGTCTCACCGGCACCGATCAACGGGAACGGCTCACTCATGTGCTGGGCGACCGGATCGGCCAGTGCAGCGCGACCCTCGAACACGGCGCTGAGCAGCTCGCGCTCGGTGACGCTGCCTGCGACCTCGCCTGCCATGACGGGCGGCTCCGCACCGACGACCGGCATCTGCGAGACGCCGTATTCGCGCAGGATCTCGATCGCATCGCGCACCGTCTCCGACGGATGGGTGTGCACCAGGTCCGGCAGCGCGCCGGACTTCCCGCGCAGAACCTCACCGACCGAGGTCTCGTGGGTCTTGCCGTCGAGGCGTGAGCGCAGAAATCCGTACGAGGACATCCACGAGTCGTTGAAGATCTTGGCCAGGTAGCCGCGGCCGCCGTCGGGCAGCAGTACCACGACCAACGCGTCGGGCCCTTCGCGCTCGGCAACCTGAATCGCAGCCACGGCAGCCATTCCGCACGAGCCACCGACCAACAGACCCTCTTCTCGGGCCAGGCGACGGGTCATGTCGAACGAATCCGCGTCGGAGACGGCGATGATCTCGTCCGGGATGGACGGGTCGTAGGCGGTCGGCCAGAAGTCCTCGCCGACCCCCTCGACGAGGTACGGGCGTCCGGTGCCGCCGGAGTAGACAGATCCTTCGGGGTCGACGCCGATGACCTTGACCTTGCCGCCGGAGACCTCCTTGAGGTACTTGCCGGTGCCGGAGATGGTGCCGCCGGTGCCGACGCCCGCGACGAAGTGAGTGATCTTGCCGTCGGTGTCGGCCCAGATCTCGGGGCCTGTGGATTCGTAGTGGCTGGCCGGGCCGGCCGGGTTGGAGTACTGATTCGGCTTCCAGGCTCCTTCGATCTCGCGGACGAGTCGATCGGAGACGCTGTAGTAGCTGTTGGGGTCCTCCGGTGCAACGGCCGTCGGGCAGACGACGACCTCGGCTCCGTAAGCGCGTAGTACGTTGCGCTTGTCCTCACCGACCTTGTCGGGGCACACGAACACGCACTTGTAACCGCGCTGCTGAGCAACGAGTGCGAGGCCGACGCCGGTGTTGCCGGACGTGGGCTCGACGATGGTGCCGCCGGGCTTCAATTCGCCTGCGGCCTCGGCGGCGTCGATCATCTTGACCGCGATGCGGTCCTTGGACGACCCACCCGGGTTGAGGTACTCGATCTTGGCTGCGACCGTGCCGCCGCCGTCGCCGACGACGGTGGACAACTTCACCAGCGGGGTGTTGCCGATGAGTTCGGTGATGTGCTGAGCGATGCGCATTTCCCCATCTTCCCAGATGGGCATCGTGCACTCTCGGCCACGGCCGTCGAGACCCGCATACGATGGTCTCGACGGCGCGAGGAGAGGGATCGATCTGTGACGGCGAGCGGATGGCGTACCGCTGCGAAGGCGAGCGCCGCAACAGTCCTTGCAGGCTCCGGAGCAGGTACTGCGTCCTGGGCCGCGTATCGGCATCTGATGGCCCAGGCCGCTGCGGCACGCGGCGTCATCGGCCGCACCACCGCCAAACCTCCCGAGGCGGACGGCGTCTACACCGCGGGGTGCACTGCGCCGGAGCGATGGCGGATCGGAAGTTCGGCAGATATTCACCTGATGATCTTCGGCGACTCCACAGCGGCCGGGGTGGGCTGCACCGTGGCCGACGAGGTTCCAGGAGTTCTCCTCGCACGCGGCCTCGCCGAGGAAACCGGCCAACGAATTCGATTGAGCACCAAAGCGATTGCGGGAGCAACCTCCAAGGGCCTCGAAGGTCAGGTCGACGCCATGTTCGTCGCGGGCCCGCCGCCGGACGCGGCGGTGATCTTCATCGGCGCGAACGACGTCACCAAGAAATTCTCCATTCCCGCATCGGCGGCCAGGTTGGGCGACGCGGTCGGGCGACTGACGGCCAAGGGCTGCGTCGTCGCTGTGGGCACATGCCCGGATCTCGGTGTCGTGACGGCCATTCCGCAACCGCTGCGCACCGTCGTTCGCAATTGGGGTCGACGCCTGGCCCACGCGCAGACGGCCAGGACGCTCGGCGCGGGCGGCCATCCGGTGGCGCTGGCCGATCTGCTCGCCCCGGAGTTTCTCGCGGCCCCGGACACCATGTTCTCGGCCGATCGCTTTCATCCGTCGGCGGCCGGGTACGAACTGGCTGCTCAGCAGATTCTGCCGGTGCTCGCATCCGCCCTCGGCGTGTGGCACGGCGGCCCGCTGCCCGAGCTGCCGACCGTATCTGCAGCCGTCGAGTCGCGGAGGGCGATCCCCCGCGCCACGGCCGCTCTCGACCGGTTCCTGCGACGCAGAACCGCTGAGCTCGACGCCGAGATCAGCACGGCATCGGAGGATCTCGGACGTCGTACCGGTGCCGGATCTTCGGGGTTGTAAGTTCGGACAGGAGACATTGCCCTACCCGGCGGTAACTCAGCGCCGACACAGTATCGACACGAAGGAGATTCCATGCCCGAGGCAGTTATCGTCGCCACCGCGCGTTCACCGATCGGCAGGGCGATGAAAGGTTCGCTCAAGGACATTCGTCCCGACGACCTCACCGCTCAGATGGTCGCCGCTGCATTGGCCAAGGTGCCCTCGCTCGATCCGAAGGACATCGACGATCTTCTCCTGGGCTGCGGCCTGCCCGGCGGCATGCAGGGCAACAACCTCGCTCGTATCGTCGCGGTCCAGCTAGGCTACGACTCGCTGCCAGGAACGACGATCACCCGCTACTGTTCGTCATCGCTGCAGACCACCCGGATGGCGTTGCATGCGATCAAGGCGGGCGAGGGCGACGTGTTCATCTCCGCAGGCGTCGAGAGCGTATCGAGCTTCGTCCACGGCAGCTCCGATTCGCTTCCCGAAAGCCACAACCCGATCTTCGCCGACGCCGAGGCCCGGACCAAGAAGGCTCAGGAAGAGGGTGCGGACAGCTGGACCGATCCCCGCGAGAACGGCGAGCTGCCCGACGCGTACATCGCGATGGGCCAGACGGCCGAGAACGTCGCGCTGCTCACCGGCATCTCCCGCGAGGACCAGGACCGCTGGGGCGTCCGCAGCCAGAACCGCGCCGAGGAAGCGATCAACGCCGGATTCTTCGAGCGGGAGATCACCCCGGTGACTCTGGCCGACGGCACCGTCGTCACCGCCGACGACGGGCCCCGTGCAGGCACCACCTACGAGAAGATCAGCCAGCTCAAGCCGGTCTTCCGCCCCAACGGCACCATCACCGCAGGTAACGCCTGCCCACTCAACGACGGCGCCGCAGCGCTCGTCATCATGAGCGACACGAAGGCGAAGGAGCTGGGACTGACCCCGCTGGCGCGCATCGTGTCCACCGGAGTCACCGGAACGTCCCCCGAGATCATGGGTCTCGGCCCGATCGAGGCCACCCGCAAGGCACTGAAGATCGCGGGTATGTCGATTTCCGATATCGATCTGTTCGAGATCAACGAGGCCTTCGCCGTGCAGGTCCTCGGCTCGGCACGCGACCTCGGTATCGAGGAGGACAAGCTGAACGTCTCCGGCGGTGCCATCGCGGTCGGCCACCCGTTCGGGATGACCGGTGCCCGCATCACCACCACCCTGCTGAACAACCTGACCACCCATGACAAGACGTTCGGCGTCGAGACCATGTGCGTCGGCGGCGGCATGGGCATGGCCATGGTGCTCGAGCGTCTGAGCTGATCTCACCGGTACCGACGACAAATGCCCCGCCCTCCGAACGGAGTGGCGGGGCATTTTCGCGTGAGTACTAGTCGTTCTGGAAGTAGCTCAGCAGACGCAGGATCTCGATGTACAGCCACACCAGGGTGATGGTCAGGCCGAGGGCGACGCCCCAGGCTGCCTTCTCGGGAGCCTGTGCGCGGATCAGCTGATCGGCCTGGTCGAAGTCCAGCAGGAAGCTGAACGCGGCGATGCCGATGCAGACGAGGCTGAAGATGATGGCGATGGGTCCGCCGTCACGCAGGCCGAATCCACCGTCCATGAAGAAGCTGGCAACCAGGTTGCCGAGCATCAGCACGACGACGCCGATGAGGGCACCGACGATCATGCGGGTCAAGCGCGGGGTGACGCGAATTGCACCGGTCTTGTAGACGATCAGCATGCCGAAGAACACGCCGAACGTGCCGAGCACGGCCTGCGAGATGAGGGTCCCGGCTCCGACCCCCTGAATCGGGAAGGTGAACACGAAGGACAGGGCTCCGAGGAAGATGCCCTCGGCCGCCGCGTACGCGAGCACGAGCGCCTTGTTGTCCATCTTGCGGCCGAAGGTCGCGAACATGACCAGACCGAAACCGACGAGACCACCGACGACAACGAACGGCATGGCCAGAGCGTTGTTGTTCTGGACGAGCATGTACGAGATGACCGCCGTGACGGTCAGCACACCGAGGGTGATGCCGGTCTTGGTGACGACATCGTCGATCGTCATGGCCCGCTGAGCCGGCTGGGTGGTGTACGGGTCGGTCTGCGTTCCGGGATGCTGACCGAACGTTGCGGCCTGCGAGGCTCCAGCCGTCGCAGATCCGAATGTGGCGTAGCCGCCGCCCTGTTGTTTGGGCAGGTTGCGGAACACCGGGTTGCTGGAGGTGCGCACCGTGACTCTTCCCTTCGTAAAGTTCTGATCCCCACCGGGGATCTCCCCGTCGGTCTCTTGTAGAACGTCTGGCATCCGGACAAAAGTTCCCAAGCGGAAAACTTCTACGACGGACAAATCGGACTCTACCGGGTGCAGCCTCGATCCGTTGAGACGACCGAATGTGTGACGCCGAATCGAAACGGGCACTATGAGGAAATGGCTATCGAAGACGGACCCGACCAAACCTTGGACACCAGCGAAAGCCTCGACTCCGACGAGGTACGCAACGACGACGGCGACACCGTGGTCGACGCACCCGACCACTGGAGCGAGGCCAACAGCTTCGGCACCACCGCTCGTGAAGCTGCCGAGGGCGAGAGCCTGGACCTCAAACTCAGCGAGGAAGAGCCCGACGTCACCACCGAGGACGAGCTCGACCGACCGATCACCGAAACTCCCGACGAGGAATTGACCGAGGAACTGGTCGACCACGTCGTTCAGGAATCGGACGAGGATCCCGATATCGACTACGCGGAGGGCCAGCGGCAGGCCGAGATCGTCGAGGGCACTCTCGTCGAGGACCGCGGTCGAAACCGGGGTCAGATCGACGGGACCCCGGAAGACGGCGGCCCGGTCACCTGAGGCCTATCGCCGCTCGCTCGGGCGTACCGAGCGGGCGACGGTGAACTTGCTGTTTCGTCCCATCGAATCGGTCGGGCCGACGGCCTCGGCCAGTTCGCGGCGATAGTTCAGATGGGTGTTGAACACCGTCCACAGTTGTCCGCCCGGCCGCAGGACCCGACCGGCTGCGGCGAACAGTTTGCTCGCCCCACCCGTGTGCACTGCCGCGCCTTCGTGGAACGGCGGATTGCACACGACCAGATCGACCGACTCGGACTCGAAGGTCGACATCGCGTCGTCCACGATCACCGAGATCTCGGTTCCGTTGGCCGCGGCCGTCGCCGCCGCAGAGGCGGTCGCTGCGGCGGAACGGTCGGTGGCGATCACCTGGAGGCCGGGCCTGCTTCGAGCCAGCTCTGTTGCGAGAATTCCTGTGCCACACCCTAAGTCGACGGCCGTGCGGGCATGCGGCAACATCTTGGGCAGGTACTCGAGCAGAAGACGCGTCCCGAGATCGAGGCCGGCTCCGGCGAACACCGCACCGTGTGCGACCACCGTCATGTCCAGGTCGGCGATCCGCTTGCTCACCGGATACGTCATGCCCGACGCCACCGCCCCGGTCGCGGTGAGCACTCGCGCCTTCTGCCGTCCTCGACCTGCCGTCACCGTCTCGAACGACCGTCGCAGTACGTCGTTCATCGCGGGGGTCATGTGTTTGTCTCGCCCTCCGGCCAACAGAACCACCTCCGCAGGGGCGTGGGCTGCGATGTGTTCCGCGATCTCGGTCAGTTCGGCCAGACTTCTCGGTAGCTGCATCAGTACCGCCGCGACGCCGTCGAGTAACTCGGCACCGAGTTCGTGCTGGGTGTATGCGCCGGTCATCGCCACCCGCGCGGCGTTGAGTTCGAGCGCCCGCGCGCCGGTGACCGCGTCCTGATGCACCCGCACGTTTTTCGAGCCCAGTGCAATTGCTCCGAGCGTGAGCGCGCCGTATCGGTCGCCGATCACCGCGATCGGTGCCGCTCGGTCGATGCCCGGATGTTGGTCGAAGGTGTCGAGAACGAGTCGGTCCGCCGCGTCGACGGAATAGAGGTTGGGTGCCTCGACGTCGGGCTCGCGGCGCAGGGCGTCGAACAGCGATTCTTCGGGCATCGGTGCAGTATCCCACTGCGCTGTACGCATGCATTCAGCGCGGCGAGTGGCTATTGCACTCGATCAGGGGCATGCTCTGGGAATGGAACCCGAAGACAAGAACGAGGCGCTCTTCAGCCACCCCGACGACGCGTCGACCGATGCGCGCGCCGAGGCCTCGAAGCCGGCCGTCTACACCGCCCTGTTCAGCGGCGCGAACGAATAGCGATCTCAGCCACCGTCACGACAAGTAGCGCAGGTAGTCCAATGCCTTGGTGGCGTGGACATGACCGCGCTCGCTCCGCACGACCATGCGTACCACTCGGTGCCTGTCGATCACGAAGGTCGTCCGCTTCACGGACAGCAATTGCCGCACAAGTCCACGTCGAGCAGCAGTCGAGTGTCCTCGTTCGAGTTCGCGAAGCCGACGCTTGCGAGTGAGCCACCCTCCTCGCCGCACCCCGAACTGCTCGGCAACAGCGCCGTCGGAATCGGACAGTAGTGGAAAATCGAACGCCCGCTGGAGCGCGAAGTGCTGATTGCGATCGCGGGTGTCGGTACTGATCCCGATGCGCTGCGCACCGAGGCGCTCGAATTCTGTGCCCAGATCCCGGAAATGGCATGCCTGCGCGGTGCAGATCGGGCTGTTGGCCGCGGGATAGAAGAACAACACGACGGGGCCTGCGGCAGTCAACTCGGTGAGCGCACGACGCTCGCCCGAATGATCGGCGAGTTCGAACTCGGGTGCAGTGGTGCCGATACGCATGGAGCGAGGCTACCGCTCAGTGGTCCAGAACGGCGTCCGCCAACTGTCGGCGGAGACTGCGGTCGATACCCAGGTGCGTCAGATAGCCCTCGAACGAGCCGTAGCTGGTCTCCATCGCCGCCAGTCCGTGTTCGAGGTAGGACGCTCGCACACCCAGCATGGCCTCGGTAGGACGTGCGTCCGGCTCGGTGCCCGCCCAGATTCGGCGCAGGTGAGCCAGGAGGGGTTCGACCGCCTCGTTGCTTCTCAGGTAGTCCGCGAGGATGTCGCTCTCAACGACTCCCGCGGCCCGCAGTACGGTCGCAACCGTCCATCCGGCTCGGTCCTTGCCTGCAGCGCAATGCACCAGCACCGCACCACGTTGCTCGATGAGCGCGTGCACCACTGCCTTGATCGCGTGCGAGGCCCCGTCGAGAGTCGGGTAGGACGCGTACGCCCGCATCATGTTGTCCACCTGGTTCTGCTCGGTGTGGATCGAGGCCTCGTGCGGAGCGCGCTCGCCGCGGGCTCGGACGTACGGCACCGAGATCGACTCCACGCCCGAGGGAACTCGATCTGTGCCGCTGCGTTCGATCTCGGATTCACCACGAAGGTCGAACACCGTGCGAATCCCGAAGTCGGCAACGGTGCGCTGTCCGGATTCGGTCAGGGCGCTCAATTCGGAAGCACGATAGAACAATCCAGGCCTGACCCTCGCGCCGTCGCTCGTACGAGCACCACCGAGATCGCGAAAGTTCCACGCCCCGTCCAGAGCGAATTGGTTGTGCACAGCGGCGTCGGGCATGGCCTCGACTGTACCGACTCTCGTGCTACCCCTCGCTGCGCGGCACGAGCCAGTGACGCAGCCGCGCGGTGACGAACGGCATCACCACATACACCATCAGCGGCGTGCACGTCATCACCACCAGAGCCGTGCGCAGAGCGACGTTCAGGGTGTCCAGATGAGGAGTGAGAAGAATGTTGACCAGCAGACTGACGGCGTAGAAGGCCACGCCGATCGACACCGCCTGCTTCCAGCGCGGCGGCGGTCCACCGATCACTCGCACCGCCTCGGTGAGGGTCGACTGCGGCTCGAACCATCCTTCGACGCCGGAAAGCCGATGTGTTGCAACATCGTCGGCGATCGAACGCCCTGAGCTGAGCCAGCTGCGCCGGGCTCGTGAACGCATCCATGCCTCGAGGTGGTCGTGGGTCTCGAATCGATACACCACGTGGTAGTCGCTCGATTCTCCGGAGCTGCGCAGCCAGCCGCCACCGAGGAACCCGGGAAACGTCCGGACGAGATCGATGCCTCGATCGGTCCACTCCACGAACTCTGTCTCTTGGCCCTGTCGAACACGTCGGGCGACCGAGGTCGTGACGTGATCGAGCGTGTCGGTCGCGGTCATTCGATGCCCCTTCTGCGCGTTCTTCCCGAACTCGAATGTTCTACACAGCGTGGTCTCCAGTGGACCGACCATCAAATCGAGAGCACAATCGAAGAGAAACGGCTTCACGAACGACCATGGGCGACAATTCGTCCATCATTGTGCCCCTCGAACCTCCTGGGATGGACGGATGGCAGAGACCGAACCCGAGTACGCGCTCGACGACGTGGACCGACGCATCGTCACCGAACTCAGCCGCGATGGACGTATGTCCATGCGGGCATTGGCCGAAGCGACGCACATCTCCCGCGCTCACGCCTATGTGCGCGTCGACCGCCTGATCGACGAAGGAGTCATCGAGGGCTTCACCGCACGCATCGCCTACGAAAAGGCCGGCGTCGGGGCGTCCGCGTACGTGGCACTGTCCATTCGACAGGACTCCTGGCGCGCCGTGGCCGACGAGCTGAGCACGTTGGCGTTCGTCGAACACGTCAGCCTCATGGGTGGTGATTTCGATGCGCTCGTACTGGTCCGGGCTCCGAACACGTCGGCCCTACGGCATCTGGTGCTCGACGAACTGCAGGGCCTCGACGGGATAGTGTCGACCCGGACGTGGCTGATCTTCGATGAGGCCGTCGGTCCAGGAGCGCAGTGGTACACCGAGAAGACGAACGGGAGAAAGTCATGAGCACCTCTGCCCGCGACACCCACCTCGCCGACGCGATCGTCGTCGGCGGTGGCATCGGCGGGGCATCTCTGGGCTACGAGCTCGCGAGCGATCGCCGCGTCACACTGCTCGAGCGCGAGAAGACCTTGGCTTTTCACACCACCGGACGATCGGCCGCGCTGTTCCTGGAAACCTACGGCAACAGCACTATTCGCGCACTGACAACAGCCAGCCGCGACTTCCTGGTCGACCCGCCGGAGGCCTTCCGATCCGAACTCCTCACTCCGCGACCACTACTTCAGTTCGCTGCCACCGGGCGAGGCCCCGCACTCGAGGCGATGCACACCGACATCAAGAGCCTCACACCCGACGCCCAACTCGTCTCCCCTGGCCAGGCGCACACGTTCTTTCCTCCGCTACGTCCCGAACTGATCGATTGCGCTCTCTACGAACCGCATTCGATGGAGGTCGACGTACATGCATTGCATCAGGGCTTCGTACGCGGGCTGCGCGAACGCGGCGGACGGGTCCATACCGGTGCTGCGGTGACCTCGCTCGAACGCGTCGACGGCCAGTGGCATGTGGCGACCTCGAATGGGACGACCCATGTCGCTCCGCTCCTCGTCGACGCGGCGGGTGCCTGGGCGGACGTGCTCGGCTCGATGGCCGGTGCCGACCCCATCGGACTCGTCCCGATGCGACGATCGGTGTTCATGGTGGCCGCACCCGAAGGACTCGACACCTCCGATCTCGCGACGCTGAGCGACATCGACGAGAAGTTCTACATCAAGCCCGAGGGCGCACAACTGTTGTGCTCTCCCGCGGACGAAACTCCCACCGAACCGAGCGACGCCCGCCCGGACGAGTTGGAGATCGCCCGGGCGTTCGACGACATCGCCGAGGCCACGACGCTGACGGCGCGCCATGTTCGTTCGTCCTGGGCTGGGCTCCGTAGCTTCGTTCCCGATCGCACCCCTGTTGTCGGATTCGATCCGAACATCGAGGGTCTGTTCTGGTGTGCCGGGCAGGGCGGGTACGGAATCCAGACGTGCGCGGCACTCGCCCGCGTGGGCGCGGCAATCGTTCGCGGACAGGCGCTTCCGAATGACGTAGCCGAACGAGGCCTGCACGCCGCGGATCTTGCGCCCGATCGTCCCGGCCTGTCGATCCGCGCCGAGCACTGATCGTGCAGGCTCAGCCCAGAGCGATCAGATTCATCGGATCGGACATCAGCCGTCCGACGAGTGCAAGGAACTGCGACCCTTGCTGGCCGTCGACCAGTCGGTGATCGAACGACAGCGACAAGGTTGTCACCGACCGTAATGCGATCTCGCCCTGATGCTCCCACGGCATCCGGCGTATCGACCCGAAGCACAGGATGGCGGCTTCACCTGGGTTGAGGATAGGGGTACCGGCATCGACTCCGAACACCCCCACGTTGGTGATCGTGATCGTTCCCTCGGCCAGATCGGCGGGGCTGCTCTTGCCCTCCTTGGCAGTACGTGTCAGCTCGGCCAGTGCCCGCGCGAGATCCACCAGCGACAGATCCTGCGCGTTCTTGATGTTGGGCACCATCAGTCCGCGCGGGGTTGCAGCGGCGATGCCGAGGTTGACGTAGTACTTGGTGACGATCTCCTGCGCGGCCTCGTCCCAGGAAGAATTGAGCGACGGATTCGATTTCAGCGCAACGAGAACCGCTTTGGCGACCAATGCAAGTGGGGTCAACCGTACGTTCGCGAAGTGCTCGGATGTCCGCAGAGTATCCAACAGCGTCAGGGTCTCGGTGACGTCCACGGTGACGAACTCGGTGACGTGCGGCGCGGTGAATGCACTGCGCACCATCGCGTCGGCCGTGTGTTTACGCACTCCCTTGATCGGTGTGCGCTCTTCACGGCCGAGCGGCTGCTCTACCTGCTCGGTAGACGCGTCGTCCTCGAGCAGATAGCTCTCGATGTCCTCACGGGTGACATCCCCGTGGGATCCGCTGGCCGGTACCTGGGCAAGGTCGACGGCGTTGTCCTTTGCAAGCTTGCGTACCGGCGGCGCAGCCAACGGTTTTCCGTTCTGCGCGTTCGCTTCCGCTGCGACCGGGCTCGTTCCTCGGCCGCCGCGTCTGCTCGAGCTTTCCTCCACCACCCCGTATCCGACGAGAACCGGGACGCGTTCGGCACCGTCCTCGGCAGCGCGCGTGACCCCCGCTTCGAAGCTCCCTTCCTCGGCGACTGCTGCTTCGACGGCAACTGGTTCGACGGCAGCCGATTCGGCCGTGTCCGCGTCCGCACCACCGACCCTGATGTCGATGATCGGCATTCCGACCTCGACGGTGTCACCTTCGGACACATGCAGCGCAGCAACGACGCCCGCGAACGGAGACGGAAGTTCGACCGCGGCCTTGGCCGTTTCGACCTCGGCGATGTTCTGATTCAACTCGATGGTGTCGCCGACGCCGACGAGCCAGGTCAGCAGGTCGGCCTCGGTGAGCCCTTCCCCGAGGTCGGGCAACGGAAAGCTCTTGATCGTGGGCATCGTCGAATCCTGTTCGGTATCTATCGGCGGCGGGCGTGAGAAGTGAGTTCAGTGCGAGCGGCAGCGGTCCACCGCGTCGAGGATCCGATCGACATCGGGGAGATAGAACTTCTCGAGCTTCGACGCGGGGTACGGGGTACCGAAACCGCCGACGCGCAGCACCGGTGACTCGAGGTTGTAGAAGCACCGTTCGGAGATTCGAGCGGCGATCTCCGAGCCGAGGCCCATGAACACGGGAGCCTCGTGAGTCACGACCAGCCGTCCGGTCTTGCGCACCGAGGCCTCGATCGTCTCGAAGTCGATCGGCGAGAGCGATCGCAGATCGATGACCTCGATCGATATCCCCTCGTGGGCAGCAACTTCGGCAGCTTTGCGGGCGGTGGACACGAGCGGTCCGTAGGCGATGAGTGTGACGTCGGTACCTTCGGTGACCACCCGTGCCTGGTGCAGGGGGTAGGCGGCGGCGAGATCGGTGGAGTCCAGGTCGATCGGGCTCTTCTCCCAGTAGCGGCGCTTGGGTTCGAAGAACAGCACCGGATCATCGCTGGCTATCGCCTGCCGAATCATCGAGTAGCCGTCGGCTGCAGTGCTGCAGGTGACGACGCGAAGGCCTGCGGTTTGCGCGAAGTAGCCCTCGGGCGACTCCGAGTGATGCTCGACGGCACCGATTCCGCCGCCGTACGGCACGCGAATCGTCATCGGAATCTTGACGTTTCCGCTTGTGCGGTAGTGCAGTTTGGCTACCTGAGAGACGATTTGGTCGAAGGCCGGGTAGATGAAGCCGTCGAACTGGATCTCGCACACCGGCCGGAATCCGCGCATCGCCAAACCTACTGCGGTGCCGATGATGCCCGATTCGGCCAGTGGCATATCGAGTACGCGGCCCGGGCCGAAGTCCTTCTGCAGGCCGTCGGTGATGCGGAAGACGCCACCGAGCTTGCCGATGTCCTCGCCCATCAGCAGCACTTTCGGGTCGTCCTCCATCGCCCGACGCAGACCGGCGTTGATGGCCTTGCCCAAGGGAAGACTCGTGGGTCGTTCGAGCGTGGTCATGAGGTGACTCCTTCGAATCCTGCCTGATACGAGGCGAAGTGGGCCCGCTCGTCGTCCAGGAGTGGGTGTGGGTCGGCGTAGACGTTGTCGAACACCGACATCGCCGTCGGCTCGACGGTCTCGAGGCAGCCACGACGAAGTGCGGCGGCGACCTCGTCGGCGGTGCGCTTCACCGAGGCGGCGAACTCTTCGTCGAACGCTCCGATTCGCTTGAGCAGCTTCTCGATTCGGTCGATCGGATCCTTGGCACGCCATTCGTCATCGGTTGCACCGGAACGGTATCGAGTCGGATCGTCGGATGTGGTGTGCGGGCCCATGCGGTAGGTGACGGCCTCGATCAGCGTCGGGCCGCTTCCTTCTCGGGCTCGTGCCAACGCCGCTCTGGTCACTGCCAGGACGGCGAGCACGTCGTTTCCGTCCACGCGTACCGAGGGAATTCCGTACCCTTCACCGCGTGCGGCAATCGTCGCCTTCGTCTGCACGGTCACCGGTTCGGAGATCGCCCACTGGTTGTTCTGGCAGAAGAACACCACGGGGGCATGGAAACTGGAGGCGAAGCCGAGCGCCTCGGAAATGTCACCCTGACTCGTCGCGCCGTCGCCGAAGTAGGTGATGGCGGCACCCTCGGCTCCGTCGAGTTGCATGCCGATCGCGTATCCGGTCGCGTGCAGACCCTGTGATCCGACGATGATCGCCGGAGTGGTCATCCGGTATTCGTACGGGTCCCAGCCGGAGAGCGTCGATCCGCGCCAGAACCGCAGCATCCGGGTCGGATCGACCCCGCGGCAGTAGGCGACGCCGTGCTCGCGGTAGCTGGCGAACACGAAGTCCTCGGTGTCGAGCGCACGTGCCGATCCGACCTGCGCAGCTTCCTGCCCCAGCAACGGTGCCCAGAGTCCCAGTTCACCCTGCCTCTGCAGTGCTGTGGCCTCGGTGTCGATGCGGCGAACCACGACGAGATCGCGGTACATGTCCATCAGCGCGGCCGTGTCGATGTCTGCGACCAGAGGCGAGTAGGTCCCGTTGTGGACCACTGTTCCCGACTCTTTGATCAGCTGAACCAGCGAGGTGGTGTTCATGGTCGTGGCACTCTCCGTCGTGGTGTGATGTCCTTCACAAGGACACCACTGACATCCAGCGTGCACAAGTGACGTCTTCACAACTGAGCACCATGCACAATATTGGGTATCGAACGAGCTACAGAAAGTGCGCAATGACCGATCTGGACAAGACCGACGCCCGACTCCTTCTCGCCCTCTGCGCCAAGCCTCGCGCCACCGGCGTCGAACTGGCGACCACGCTGGGGCTCTCTCGCAACACAGTGCAGGCGCGACTCGGACGGTGGGACGAAAAGGGTTCACTGACCCCGATCGATCACCGCATCCCGCCGAAGTCGCTGGGTCGTCCGCTGCAGGCGTTCGTCACCGCACAGGTGAACCAACACACACTGGCGGCGGTCACCGAACATCTGCGCACGATCCCGGAGATACTCGAGGTGTTCGGGCTCTCGGGGGCGGCCGATCTGCATATCCGAATCGCCGCTGTCGACGCCGACGACCTCTATCGCATCGCGGGACTCATCCTCGACATACCGGGAGTCGAGCGCACCAACATGTCCATCGCCATGTCGGAACTGATTCAGTACCGCACCAAGCCGCTGCTCGAACAACTCGCCGGCGACCGACGCCGCTGAGTAACCCGCTCCCCCTGAGCAACCCGACCACCTCGGTCCGATCTCACGAGGCCACACCGTGCAACATGCGCAGTCCCGGCAACAGAGGTTGACCACCGTGCACCTCCGCGACACCCTGTGACGGACAACCATTCCGGGTACCACCGCGTTCGGGTACCGCCGTTCATCACCGAAAGAGTCCGCCTGTGTCCGTCGTTGCCGACCACCCCGCCGCCGTAGCCAGCACCCCGCCCCGCTCCCTGTCCTCGACGGCAGGCGTCTTCGACCGTCACGACCTGCCGCAGGACCGCGTGCACGAGCGCGTCGTGTTCTGCCAGGATCGTGACACCGGGCTGCGCGCGATCATCGCGGTCCACTCCACCGTGCTCGGTCCGGCTCTGGGCGGAACTCGCTTCTACCCCTACGCATCCGAGCAGGATGCGTTGACCGACGTCCTACGCCTGTCGCGCGGAATGACCTACAAGGCAGCCGTTGCGGGCGTCGACCTCGGCGGCGGCAAAGCTGTGATCATCGGCGACCCCACCGCGGTCAAGACCCCGACGCTGCTCAACGCATACGGCCGTTTCGTCGAATCGCTCGGCGGAACCTATGTCACGGCAGGCGATGTGGGCACCAACAGTGACGATCTCGACATCATCGCGGAAGAGACCGCACACGTCGTGGGCAAGAACACCACCGCAGGCGGCACCGGCGACAGTGGCCCGCAGACGGCACTGGGAGTTTTCCTGTCCCTGCGTGCTGCAGCCGAATCCTGCTGGGGTTCTGACGATCTGAACGGCAAGCGCATCGGAGTCGAAGGTGCAGGCAAGGTGGGATACAACCTCGTCGCCCTGCTCCGCGAGGCCGGCGCGGAGGTGCTCGTCAGCGACTCCTACGCACCCGCACTCGATCGCATCGTCGACGACTTCCCCGGAGTGCGGATCGCGTCGGACATCATCGGTGCCGATATCGACGTCTACGCACCCTGCGCCATGGGCGCGACGCTCGACGCCTCCTCGGCGGCCCGTTTGTCGGCGTCCATCGTCTGCGGCGCGGCCAACAACCAACTGCTCACCCCCGACGTCGAGGCGATGTTGGCCGCTCGCGGAATCGTCTGGGTACCCGATTACGTCGCCAACGCGGGCGGCTTGATTCAGGTGGAAGGCGAACTACGCGGAAGGGATTCGGCGCAGGTGATGGCCACCATCGGCAAGATCGGTGACACCGTTGCCGGCATCTTCGCGATCGCTCGTGCCGAGGGCATCCTGTTGGGAGCAGCGGCCGACCGTCTCGCCGAGGACCGCATCGCCGCTGCCGAGCGCTGATCGGCAGTTCGGTCCGATGCGCTCCGCTGCGGGCCGAGCGACCGGATCTCCGCGTCCTCGGCCCGCAGCGGCGCTATCGGTGCCCGCTCATCGAAGCGCGATGTACTTGGTTTCGAGGTACTCCTCGATACCCTCCGAGCCGCCCTCGCGTCCGAATCCCGATTCCTTGACGCCTCCGAACGGTGCCGCGGCGTCGGAGATCGCACCGCGATTGACTCCGACCATGCCGGTGTCGAGTGCCGCCGATACCCGCAGGGTGCGGTCGAGGTTCTCGGTGAAGAAGTACGCCACCAACCCGTACTCGGTGTCGTTCGCCGCAGCGATCGCCTCGTCCTCGGTGTCGAATCCGACGATCGCCGCGACGGGGCCGAAGATCTCGGCCCGCAACAACTGCGCATCATCGGGGATCTGGTCCAGAACCGTAGGCGCATAGAAGAATCCAGATCCTCCGAGCGTCGTACCCCCGGTGCGCACTCGCGCTCCCTTCGCCACTGCATCATCGACGAGGGCAGCCACTGATCGGCGTTGCTTGTCGTTGACGAGCGGACCGATGTCGGTGCCGTCCTGCTCCCCCGGGCCGACCGTCAGAGCTTCGATCCGGGCGGTCAACTTCGTGGTGAACTCCTCACGCACCGAGTTCGCGACGTAGAGGCGGTTGGCCGCCGTGCATGCCTCGCCGCCGTTGCGCATCTTGGCCAGCATCGCTCCGTCGACTGCGGCGTCGATATCCGCGTCGTCGAACACGATGAACGGGGCATTGCCGCCCAACTCCATCGACGTCCGTAGCAGCCGGTCGGCGGCACCGCGTACCAACAACTTTCCCACCTCGGTCGATCCGGTGAACGTGACCTTCCTGAGCCGGGGGTCCTTCATCAGCGGCCCGGTGACGGCACCGGCATCGGAGGTCGGGAGGATCGAGAGCACGCCCCTCGGCAAACCCGCGTCGGCGAAGACCTGTCCGAGGAGCAGCATCGTGAGCGGGGTGTCCTCGGCCGGTTTCACGATCACCGTGCATCCCGCGGCCAGTGCCGGCCCGATTTTGCGCGTGCCCATCGCCAACGGAAAATTCCACGGGGTGATGGCCAGTACCGGGCCGACCGGCGACTTGGTCACCAGGATTGCACCGTTGCCTGCCGGTGCCGAGGTGAACCGGCCACCGATGCGCACGGCCTCCTCGCTGAACCAGCGCAAGAATTCACCGCCGTAGTTCACTTCACCGCGGCTCTCCGCCAACGACTTTCCCATTTCGAGCGTCATCAACAGGGAGAACTCGTCTGCGCGGGCGTGCAGGAGGTCGAAGGCTCGCCGCAGGATCTCCGCTCGCACCCGTGGAGGCGTCGCCGCCCACTCGGACTGGGCCGCGGCCGCCTGATCGAGCGCGGTGATTCCGTCGGCGGCTGTCGCGTCGGCGACGGTGGTCAGTTCCTCACCGGTAGCGGGATCGAGCACGGCGAACCGGGCACCCGATGCAGACGGAGTCTGGACGCCGCCGAGCCACATGTCGGTGGGCACGGACGCGATCACATCACGAGCCAACATGTCAGAGACCCTGTCCCGCGCTGCGAAGCGCGTCTTCGAGGACGGTGAGCGCCTCATCGAGTAGTTCGTCGGAGATCACCAGAGGAGGAAGCAGTCGGATCACGTTCCCGTAGGTACCGCACGTGAGCACGATGACGCCCGCCGCGAGCGCCGCAGCCGCAACGGCTTTGGTCGCCTCGGGGTTCGGCTCGCGTCCACCCGGCAGCACGAGTTCGACGGCGAGCATGGCTCCGCGGCCGCGGACCTCACCGATGATGCCGACCTCGGCGGCCAATGCCTGCAGCCGACCGAGCACGATGCGCTCGATGTCGCGGGCGCGGGCATTGAGATCGAGTGTCTCCATCTGCTCGATGGACGCCAGTGCCGCAGCACAGGCAACGGGGTTGCCGCCGTACGTACCGCCGAGTCCACCCGGGTGCACGGCGTCGATCAGGTCGGCCCGGCCGGTGACTGCCGCCAACGGCATCCCACCCGCGATGCCCTTCGCCATCGTGATCAGGTCCGGCACGATGCCCTCGTGTTCGCTGGCAAACCAGGCCCCGGTCCTGGTGAACCCCGACTGCACCTCATCGGCGACGAACACGACATCGTTGTCTCGCGCCCATGCCACCAGGGCAGGCAGGAATCCGTCGGCAGGAACGACGAAGCCGCCTTCGCCTTGGATCGGCTCGATCACGATGGCGGCGAGATTGCCTGCGCCCACCTGCTTTTCGATCGCTGAAATCGCGCGGGCAGCAGCGTCGGCACCGGTGATCGGCGAGCCGTCGACGTTGGTGCCTTCGCGGAACGGGTAGGACATCGGGACCCGGTACACCTCCGGCGCGAAGGGGCCGAAGCCACTCTTGTACGGCATCGACTTCGAGGTCAGTGCCATCGTCAGATTGGTGCGTCCGTGATACGCGTGGTCGAACACCACGACGGCGGAGCGGCCGGTGGCGTGACGGGCGATCTTGACCGCGTTCTCGACCGCCTCGGCACCACTGTTGAACAGGACAGTGCGCTTGTCGTGGTCACCGGGTGTCAATTCGGCGAGCTTCTCGGCAACAGCGATGTAGCCCTCGTACGGGGCGATCATGAAGCAGGTATGGGTGAAGTGCGCGACCTGATCCTGCACTGCGGCAACGACGGCCGGGTTGGACGCACCGACGGTCGTCACGGCGATTCCGGCACCGAGATCGATCAACGAGTTGCCGTCCACATCCACGACGACACCGCCGTCGGCGTCGGCTACGTAGACCGGCAGTGTGGACGCCACACCGGCGCCGACGACGGCCTTGCGTCGCGCCGCCAAGGCAGTCGACGCGGGTCCGGGGAAGGCGGTGACGATCCTGCGCTCCTGCGGAAGTCGGTACTCGATCGAGGCCATGTTCGCACCTTTCGTGTGGGCTGTTCGAGCAAGTATGCGACCGCACACACCCTGGTGGGACCTGCCATTTTGTACAGCACGACGCTAGATCGGACACCATTTCGTCGATAGGGCATTACAGTGCCAGATGTGAGTGTGCAACTGTCCTGGCTGCTACGGCAGCGATCGCTTCGATTGAGTCATCGCGGCGGACCCGAGCGCAGCGCTGCTCCCATCACCTTTGCGCAGGCAACCGAGCTCACCGATCCCAGCCCCTGGCTGTCGGGCGGTGAACTGATTCTGACGACCGGACTCGGCTTCGACTCCGACGGTCCTGCCCTCGACACCTATGTCCGCACTCTCGCGGCCGCTGGTGTCGGCTGCCTCGGTTTCGGAATCGGTCTCTCGCACAGCACCATTCCCACGTACATCCTCGACGCGGCCGAGGACGTCGGGCTTCCCGTCGTGGAGGTTCCGTACGACATTCCGTTCGCTGCCGTCATTCGCGCGGTCATGAAACGCCTCTCCGAGCAGGAGTACGAGCGGGTTGTTCGCGCGGCGGCGGTACAGAACCGGATCACCAGGGCAGCATTGCACGGAGGGGTGGAGGCGATCGTCCGTGAACTCGCCGTCGCCACCTCGACGTCGGTGGCGCTGATCGGCACGCGCACCGAGTCGTTTCATCCGATGGATGCATCCGATCTCGTCGAGCAGGCGGCAGATATCGCCCGCAGCATCCGTCCGTCGTCGACACCGGCCACTGTGTCGGTCAGCGAACCCGGCCGAACCGTCAGTCTCCACTCGGTGCCGATCACCGGGAGCGGCCCGACTTTCCTCGCCATTCGCACCGCGGGCCCGATGACGGGCGTCGAGCAAATCCTGCTGGGGCATGCCGTGTCACTTGTCACGCTCGAACTCGAGAAGCCGGCGCGCCTGCGTGCCGAGCAATCCCGGCTCAACACCCTCGCACTCGGGTTGCTGCTCGACGGGCATCTGCATTCTTCGGTCGATTCGCCGCTACCGAGCTATCTCGCCGACGCGGCCGACGACGATTCGTCCATCCGGGTCGCCGTGGTCCGCGCACCGTCCGAGCGGATCATCGAGGCATTCGATGCGCAGTGTCGGCTGCGGTCGCGGCCCACCTTCGCCCGAGTCACCGACTCCGGCGGCACGCTCTTGTTGCGCGGCTCCGACGACGCCATGTTCGTGGCACAACTGATGGATTCGCTGCCGAGATCGGCCTGTGCCGGTCTCAGTTCGCGGCGACCTATCACCGAATCTCCTGTGGCCCTTCGGCAGGCCTCTCTCGCGTGCGCCGCCGCCGGGCCGAGCGATCGCATCGTAGAATTCTCCGGGTCCATGCTGTTGGCCTCGGAACCGGTACAGGAGTCGCTACGCGCCATGGCCGCCACGACCGTTGCGTTACTGGCCGACTACGACCGCGATCACAACGCCGACCTGGTGGGGTCGCTTCGGGCTTTCCTCGAGGCCAACGGGCACTGGGAAACTGCGGCGACGAACCTGTCGGTTCATCGTCACACTTTGCGAAACCGGATCACGCGGTGCGAGGAGTTGCTCGCAGTGGATTTGACGTCTGCGCGGGTGCGGGCAGAGTTGTTGCTGTCATTGCTGGCGGTGGCGGCGGCGGCGTGAGTGGAGCCTGCGAAATGAACCATCGGGGCGTGAGTGGAGCCTGCGAAATGAACCATAAGGGCGTGAGTGGGGCCTGCGGAATGAACCAGGCGGGCCTGCAGTGAGCTCTGAACCTCCCATCACCGTCGCGACTGCGAAGTCGGTTCGGCTCGGGGTGCTTCTGGCCGCCGTCGGAGGGTTCCTCGACGCCTACACCTACGTCACTCGCGGTGGCGTGTTCGCGGGCGCACAGACCGGCAATGTCGTACTGCTCGGCGTCGATATCGCAGGTGGGCGGTGGACCGAGGCGCTCGCGTTCGTGCCGCCGTTGACTGCGTTCGTGTTGGGCGTCGCTACAGCGGAGTTCATCGCGTTGCCCGAGGTGGCGAAGATCGTGCGGCGGCCGGTTCGCGCCGTTCTCGTGGTCGAGATACTCGTGGTTCTGGCCGTCGGATTTCTTCCGGCCACCGTGCCCGATGCCCTCGTCTCGGTGATTCTCGCGCATGTGGCCGGCGTTCAGGTGACCACTTTTCGCGTGCTGGTGGATTCGCCGTTCAACACCACGATGACGACCGGGAACCTCCGCAGCATGTCGATGGCGGCGTTTCATCGAGTCGTGGACGGCGATCGTGAGGAGGGGACGCGGGCGAGAAGATTCGGTGCGGTGATCGCTGGTTTCCTCGGCGGGGCGCTGCTGGGGGCGGTGGCCGTCGAGTTGTTCGGCCTTCGGGCGATCTGGGTGGTCGCGGTGATGCTGATCTTTGCTCTGGCACTGTTCGTGTTCGACGAGCGCCGTCCACAGTCACCGCCACCGAAAAGCTAGTCGCCCAATCGAAGTGGGGCGATGGACTCGAATACGTCGCCCGGTCCGGGATTGTCTTCTGCCGATGTCCCTCCCAGATGGTGTACGACGCCCCACACCGCGTTCAGTGCGGTGTGAATGGCACCTTCGGCCCAGCCTGCGGTCCAGGAGATGTCGTCACCGGCCAGAAATATCCCCCGGTGCCGTGGGTCGAGTTCGTGTTGCACGAAGTGGGTGAACAGTCTTTCCTGGTATCGGTAGTGCCCTGGCAGGTTCGCTTTGAAGGCTCCCATGAAGTCGCGTTCGGTTTCCCAGGACAACGTCACCGGGGTCGAGATGATGTGGCTGCGGAAATCGACGCCGGGATAGATCTCCTCGAGCGAACGCAGCATGATGTTCATGCGCTCGGTCGGGTCGAGGGCCAGCAGCTTGAGCGAATCGTCGGACCAGGTGTAGGACAGGCAGATCAGTCCGGGCTTGCCTTCGCCTTGGTCGAGTAGGTAGGTGCCTCGGCTCATGCGATCGGTCAGCGTCATGCTGACCAGGTCTCGCCCGGTGACCGGGTCCTTGTCCTTCCAGAACGGCCGATCGACGAGGGCGAACACTTTGGTCGACCCCATGTAGTGGGTGCGTTCGATGGCGGTCCAGTGATCGATGGGAAACAGGTCGTCGTCACATCTGATGTTACTGAGCAGCATCCAACTCTGCGCAGTCACGACGGCAGCAGGGTAGGTCCGAATGTTGCCGCGGTCGTCGTGGATCGTGGTGCCGCCGTCGGTCCGCCTGATCTCGGTGACCCGGGACATGGTGGTGCCGCCGTTCAGTGAGGCCACCGACGTGCCGGCCGGCCAGTGCGCCATGTCCTCGGGCGAGCGAGTCCACAGTCGCATCGGCAGTTGCTGTGAGCCGCCCACGATTCCACGATGATGGTCGTCTGCCGCGGTGCTGACGACACGAAGGATCTCGAGAATGGAGTTGGGATAGTCGGTGTCCCATCCGCCCGTTCCGAAACCGACCTGACCGAACACCTCTCGCATCCGAAACGACGAGAAGTGCTCGGACGCAGCGAGGAACCCGTAGAAGGTCTGATCGTCGAACTTCACGATCAGCTCGTTCCAGATTCGCTTGATCTCGCCGACGTCCCTTCGGCGAATGGCGCGCTGAAGCGGAATCAGCTCTGCGTGTTCTTCGAGCGTCCTGTTCCACGCGTTCGCCACGTCTGCGAATATCGGCGGTAGATCGTCGAGCTTCTGCGCGTAGTGACTCTCGCCTTTGAGGTCGATGACCGTACTGGGAGTCACCTCGGCGAGCGGGTTGGGAAACGGCGTCGTGTCCAGCCCGACTGCATCGAGGTAGTGGAACAGTGCGGTCGACGACGGCGGAAATCGCATCGCACCCATCTCGGCGACCACGCCCGGATGCCCTTCGAACGGTACCGAGCGCATCCGTCCCCCGATCCGATCGGATTCGTACACAACGGGTTCGAGGCCGAGCCGGAGCAATTCGTGGGCGACGACCATGCCCGCGAGACCACCGCCGATCACGGCGACCCGAGTGCCGAGGGCGGCGTCGGGGACGCGTCCGAGACCGTCCGGGTGCGCGAGGTACTCGTCGTATGCGAACGGGAAGTCCGGTCCGAACATCGTCAAGGGCTGCTCGTCCTCGGATGCGATGGAGCTGTCCGGGGTGACGGGTGTGGTCATCGGTCGGTCTCCTGCTCGGCCCGCGAGGGTCCGGTCGGGTGGACAACGGTGCGGTAGAGATCCGGTCGGCGGTCGGCGAGATGGGTGTTGACCGCGCGTGATCGAGCGAGTTCGCTCGGATCGAGCTCCACCGTGAGTAGTTCCTCGTGCGCGCCTGCTCGTGCTACGTCGTGTCCGCTGGGCCCGACGGCACAGCTGCGCCCGCAATAGGTCAGGCTCGTCTCCGTTCCGCAGCGGTTGACGTAGGTGATGAACAGCTGACTTTCGTAGGCCCGCGTCGGGACGAGATGGGTGGCGATGATGTCGAACGGGGTCATCAGGCCGGTCGGGACGATCAACCATTGCGTTCCGGCGTCGGCGTGCGCCCGCACTGCTTCGGGGAATTCGACGTCGTAGCAGGTGAGTAGTCCGCAGCGCAGTCCGCCGAAATCGAACTGCACCAGCAAATCCGGGCCAGGAGCGAAGTGGGCGCGGTCGAGCTCACCGAACAGGTGCGTCTTCCGGTAGTGCGCCCGTGGTCGTCCGGATGCATCGACGACCTGCACGGCATTGAACACCGATTCTCCGCTGCGCTCGGGGTATCCGTATGCGATTGCCACGCTGCGGGTTCGCGCGATCTCGGCGACGCGCTGAAAGATCGGACCGTCGGCCGGCTCCGCTCGCTCGAGCACCAGTTCACCGATGTCGTAGCCGCTGACCGACATCTCGGGCGTGACGAGGATGGACGCGCCCGCTCGTGCCGCCTCTGCCGCGGCGGCGTCGATGGCGGCGAGGTTGACCTCGACATCGCCGGAGTGTTCGGGCCCCTGATACAGGGACACGGTAACCGTCATCTCGACAACTCCTGTTTCCTGTTGTGCAACTCCTCGGGCAGGGCCGGTGCCAGTACCCACAACACCCGTGCACCGCCGGCGCTGTCGCTGCGAAAACTGTGCGGCCGTCGCGGTGAGAACGTGAATGCATCGCCCGCACCGAGCACGATGTCGTCCCCGCCGAAGGTCCCGTCTGGCTCGGCTTCGAAGGTCACTCTGATTTCGCCGGACAGCACGTGTACGAACGTGACGTCCAACGGCAGGGTGTACGACTCCACGCCACTGCCGCCACCCTCCTCGATATCTCCCAGCAACACCTGGACCCGACGCTCGCCCACCGGTGTCAGCAGATACTCCGTCATCGCCTCACCGCCGAACACGATGCGCGGCAACGACTGTGCGCGCACCACTTCGCCCGCCGGGGCATCGTCGAACAGGGAACCCACCGGGACGTCGAGCGCAGCACACACCCGCACCAACGACGCGACCGAGGCGTTCACCTGATCGCGCTCGAGCTTGGACAGGTACCCCTTGCTCACCCCACAGGTGTCGGCGAGCGCGTCGAGTGTCAGTCGCTTCTTCTGCCGCGCCTCCTTGAGCCGCGCACCGATCCGTGGCGCGTCGTTCTCGACCGACGTAGCAACAGACACCGTTCTCGCCTCTCAGGAAACTCGTGTTGACAAGATCGTGCATCAGAGTAACGCTTGCCGAGTGAACTGGTCGACTCGACGGTCACCGGACTCCGCTCTCTCGAAAAGGATTTGTCGATGAACCCGAGCAATCCCGAGCACACCCCGATCGGTCCGGTCGATGCCACCAAGGTTCCTCGTTACGCCGAGCCCACCACGTTCGCTCGCCTTCCGCGGCTCGACGAGGTCTCCCGCGCCGACGTCACCATCCTCGGCGTCCCGTTCGATTCCGGGGTGAGCTACCGGCCCGGCGCGCGTTTCGGCCCCGGGCACATCCGGGCAGCGTCGAAACTGTTGCGGCCCTACAATCCTGCGCTACAGGTCTCACCCTTCGCCCGCCAACAGGTAGCTGATTTCGGAGACATCGGGGTCAACCCGTTCGACATCACCGAGGCACTGACCACCGTGCACGACGCGGTGACCGACCTGCGTGCAGACGGTTCCTCGGTCCTGACGCTCGGCGGCGACCACACCATCGCACTGCCGATTCTGCGTTCGCTCGCGCGCGACCACGGACCGGTGGCTGTGTTGCACTTCGACGCTCACCTCGACACGTGGGACACCTATTTCGGTGCGCCGTACACGCACGGCACACCGTTCCGCCGCGCCAGCGAGGAAGGCCTCATCGATCTGGAGCGCTCACAGCACATCGGCATTCGCGGACCCCTCTACAGCGAGCAGGACCTCGAGGACGATCGCGTGCTCGGCTTCCAGGTGATCCGATCCGACGACTACGAGGTCGACGGCGTGGCCAGCATCGTCGAACGGATGCGTCGACGTCTCGACGGCGGTCCGGTCTACGTCTCGGTCGACATCGACGTCCTCGACCCCGCGCATGCACCGGGCACCGGCACTCCGGAGGCAGGCGGGATGACCTCCCGCGAACTGTTGAACACGCTGCGAGGACTCGTCGGCCTGAACGTGGTCGGTGCCGACATCGTGGAAGTGGCACCCGCATACGACCATGCCGAGATAACGGGGATCGCGGCGGCTCACGTCGCCTACGAGCTCCTTTCGGTACTGGCCCTCAACCGCTGACGACGGTCCCTGCGGTCACCGCCGCGGCAACACCAGGATCGGCACCGGTGAATGACGGATGATCTTGGTCGCTCGTGATCCGAGAAACACGCGGGCGATGGGGCCGAGCGGGCCGGACGAACCGATGGCCAACACTTCACCGTCCTGCCACTGCGCCTCGTCGAGGGCCTCGCGCCAACTGCGCCCCGAGGCCAGTTCCGTCGTCACTCGGTCGGCCGAGAGCCCCACTCCCACTGCATCTTCCACCGCAGCTGTGAGCGCTTCGGTCAGCCCTCGCGAGAGCTCCGCGGCAACATCGTCCTCGGCTCGCAGTCCCACTTCGGGTGGGTACATCGTCGCTCCGCGCACGACGAACGACGCCAATCGCAGTGGAATTCCGGCATCCCTTGCCAACTCCGCTGTCGGCCCCACGACGCGCGAGGCCTCGCTGTCACCGGAGAACGCGCAGGTGATCCGGGTCAGAGTCGCGCGGTTGCGCACCCGGTAGCCACGCGGAGCGAGGGCGACGGTCACCGGCGAGGAGTGCAGGAGTTTGTCCGCGGTCGAACCCACGACAACCTGCCCCAGCGCCCCGTCCCCCGATGACCCGAGCACCAGCACCGAAGCAGGCACGCTCTCTGCTGCTTCGGTCAGTGCCGTCGACACCGAGCGGTGTGCGAGGCGATGGAACGACGCGGCGATATCGGGTGCGCGATCGGCGAGGAATCGACGTGCCTTCGCCTCCGACTCGGCGGCCGTCGCCGCAGCCCAGTCCGAGAACTCGGCGTCGACACGGGCCATCGACGGCGTCGACCACGGTTTGGGCACCACGGTCGCGACATCGATGGTCGTTCCCGAGGATCGCGCCAACTGAGCGCCGAGATCGAGTGCGCCGACGCTTCCTTTGCCCGGCGCGAAGGCGATCAAGATGCTCATCGCGCCTGCTTTCCAGCCGATCGGAGCGCCGAGTGATGCCTACCCCACAGGAGATAGAACGCGAGAACCACGGCAAGCCACAGCCCGAACCAGAACCAGGTCGTCCATCGCAGACCGGACAGGATGTACACACAGGCGGCGACCGAGAGCACCGGGGTCACCGGATACCCGGGCACCTTGAAGGGACGCTCGAGGTTCGGCATGGTGCGACGAAGGACGATCACTCCGATCGCCACGACGATGAATGCGACGAGGGTGCCGATCGACACGAGGTCGGCGAGTTTGTCGAGAGGGATGAACGCAGCGAGAATCGAGATGATCACGGCAACGACGATCGTGTTGTTCACCGGCGTGTGAGTGCGGGGGCTGACTGTGGCGAAGGCTTTGGGCAACATGCCATCTCGGCCCATGGCGAAGAGAATGCGAGTCTGCCCGTACATCGTCACCAGGGTCACCGAGAAGATCGAGATCACCGCTCCCGCGGCCAGGATCGTCGCCGGCCAAGCCCGCCCGGTGACATTGCGAAGGATCTCGGCCAAACCGGCTTCCTCCTGGCCCGCAAAGGCGGTCCACGGCTGAGTGCCGAGAGCGGCCACAGCAACGACGAGGTAGAAGACGATGACGACGACGAGGGCCGCAATGATGGCTCGCGGCATCGTCTTCTGCGGATTCTTCACCTCGTCGCCCGCTGTCGACACCGCGTCGAGACCGATGAACGAGAAGAAGATGGTGCCCGCAGCGGCGGTGACACCTGCCGCCCCCAGCGGCATGAAGTCGGAGAAGTTGCCCGAATCGAAGGCGCTGAATCCGACGACCGCGAACAGCGCGAGTACGCCTAGCTTGATGACGACCATGACCGCATTGACGGCCGCGGACTCACTGGCACCGCGTATGAGCAGCACGGCGCACAACACGATCAGCACCACGGCCGGTAGGTTCATCACGCCCGGATCGGTGTCTCCCGGCGCGGCGGACAGTGCGTGCGGGATGGAGAACCCGAAGAGGTTGTCGAGAAGCTCGTTGAGATAGCCGCTCCACCCCACGGCGACGGCGGCGCTCGATACCCCGTACTCGAGCAACAGGCAGGCTGCGACCCCCATTGCGACGACCTCGCCCATCGTCACATAGGCGTAGGAATAGGTCGAGCCCGACACCGGCACCGCCGAGGCCATTTCGGCGTAGCAGATGGCGGCGAGACCGGCAGCGATGCCCGCCGCCAGGAACGAGAGGACCACCGCGGGACCGGCTTCGGGAACAGCGAGCGAGAGCACGAAGAAGATGCCGGTGCCGATGGTGGCACCTACTCCGAACATCGTGAGCTGGAAGGTACCGATGGTCCGCTCGAGTCCACCACTGGTGTGCTGGTCGGGATCGGCGATCGGCTTCTTGCGCAGCAGCTGCGATCTCAGGCCTGGTGCGGGTCTGTTCGACGAGGTCATGCAGGCGACTCCCAACGTGGAGACGAACGTGCGGATCGGCTGATTGTGCTCCCAGATAGTGCCTCTCGCATACCGAACACGCCGCCCGGTGTGATCGTGCGTGTCCCGGACAGGGTCGGGAGCGGCGCACTGTCGTCTGCCCACACCGTTTTCTGCCCACGCTGTCGTCCGCTCACGCTGTTGCCTACCATTGACCTTCAGTCGGATTGGAGATGCGAGAACACATGGCCACACAGCGGGACGAGGGACCGCTCGGCACGGTCGCTGCGCTGGCCGCATCGGACGCAGGCGGACTCGACGTCGCACTTCTCGGCAACTTTCTGGACGTTCTCGCCGAAGCAGTCGATGCTGGTGTTCCGTTGAGCCGCAAGCAACTACGCGAATTTCGCGGGCAGGGCGATACTGCTGCTCGTGCAGGCGTCGCGTTGCGCGCGTTGCTCGACCTGTATCTGAGCTCGGCATGGCGGCTGTGGCGGGAATTGCCCGCGGTGCAGGCCGCTGCCGAGGATCCTGCCGGCGTCGTCACCGCGGGTGAGGTGATGCTGCGTGCGGTCGACGATGCGGTTGCCGAACTCGCCGAGGGCTTTCAGCTCGCCCGCCGAACTCTCGTGCGGGCCGAGGTACTCGCCCGCCGCGAGTTCGTCGACGATCTACTCTCCGGCACCGCCGACATCGCCGGGGTACTCGAGCGCGCTCGGACCTTCGGGTTGGACCTGTCGAGTCCGCACGCGGTGGCGGTGGTGACCTCGACCACGCCCTTCACCGATGCCAGCTCCGCCATCGGCGTCGTCGAGCGCAGCGTGCAAGGCAGCAAGGGCGACGCCGAATTGCTCGTCACGACCAAGCGGGACCAGTTGATCCTGGTGTTCCCCGCACCCGATCGCGAGGCCGTCGAGCATGTGCTCACTCGGGCCGGACGTGCACTGGGAACGCTTCCTCGCACACCAGGCGAATCGGTGGATCTACGGCGCAAGGGTGAATACGGCAGGGCTCAGCTCGGCCTCGGTCGCGCTCGAAGCGGGGCGGTGGGCGTGGCTGCGTCCTATCGAGAAGCGCTCGACGCGCTCGACCTGGCCTCCTCGCTCGGACTCGACACACCGGTGGTCGACGCCCGCGATCTGCTCGTCTATCGAGTGCTGATCAGTGATCGCGCCGCCATCGCCGATCTGGTCGACACGCTGCTGACTCCGTTGCTCGCTGCCCGCGGTGGTCCCGGTCCATTGTTGGAGACACTGCAGGTGTACTTCGACACGGGCGCGAATTCCGCGTCCACCGCGCGTCGCATGCATCTGTCGGTGCGAGCAGTGACGTACAGACTGTCGCGAATCGAAGAGCTGACCGGTCAGGATGTCGGCAATCCCGTCGAGGCCTTCGCGCTGCACACGGCCGTGATCGGAGCGTTGCTGATCGGCTGGCCGAGCAACCGCCGGGGTACGTAACCCCTTCCGCGCGCCGAACTTGCCGCAAACCGGCAATGGAATGCGACATAACATGTCCGTATAACGACCCTGCCTGCAGGAAACTCGACAGTCACACTGGAGTAGTCGCAGGAGTCAAGCCTGCACGACGAACGACAATGTAAGGAGCGTGTGCCAGATGGCAGCGACACAGAAGCTCGGCAGCACAGTCACCAGTGAGGGCGTCAGCTGATGAGCGTCCCGTTGTGGGCATGGGCGGCATTCGGTGCCGTCGTCCTGATCCTGCTGGCAATCGACCTGCTTGCGCACCGCGGTGCACACATCATCGGCTTCAAGGAGGCCGCCTGGTGGAGCGCTCTGTGGGTCGGTGTGGCCATCGTCTTCGGCATCGTCGTGTTCTTCACGTTGGGCACCACTGCCGGCGTCGAATACACCACGGCATGGTTGTTGGAGAAGAGCCTGTCCGTGGACAATCTCTTCGTCTTCGCACTGATCTTCGGATACTTCAAGGTTCCCCGTGAGTACCAGCACCGGGTGTTGTTCTTCGGTGTCATCGGTGCCCTCGTGTTCCGGGCGATCTTCCTGGCCGCAGGTGTGGCCATCGTCAGCAAGTTCGCCGCAGTTCTGTTCGTCTTCGCAGCCATCCTGCTCTACAGCGCCTGGAAGCTGCTGAAGGACGAGGAAGAGTCGTACGATCCGAGCACATCGGTCGCGGTTCGACTGCTTCGCAAGATCGTGCCCGTCCGTGACGAGTACGCCGGAACCAAGTTCTTCGTCAAGGAGGCCGGCAAGCGCGTGGCAACGCCACTGCTCGCCGTGGTCGTGGCCATCGAAGCCGCGGACCTGGTCTTCGCAGTCGACAGCGTCCCTGCGGTTCTGGCGGTGACCGACGATGCGTTCATCGTCTACTCGTCCAACGCCTTCGCCATCCTCGGCCTGCGCGCCCTGTACTTCCTGCTCGCAGGACTGCTCGAGAAGTTCCACTACCTGTCCAAGGGACTCGCGATCATCCTCGCGTTCATCGGTGTGAAGCTCATCCTGCAGGCCGGACACAAGGTGATCAGCACCTCGATCCCCGAAATTCCGTCCTTGGTCAGCCTGGTGGTCATCATCACCGTCCTGGCCGGTTCGATAATCCTCAGCCTGAAGAATCCGCCACCCGAGGACGAGGACGCCGACCCGATCGAGGAAGTCGCAGCCGACAGCCCGATCGTCGACCCGACGGAGGGAACGTCCTCGGCCGGTACCACGTCGACGACCTCGGGTACCGATCACTCGAGGCTCGACAAGTCCTGATCCGACACCACTCGTGCCCCGCCGATTCGATTCGGCGGGGCATGTTTGTGTTCTGCGGCCTCGGGGCAATCGGTGATCATGGCTGAAAAGAACTCGTACACCGTTCCCGGACTCACCTCGGACAAAGGCGCACGCGTCGCCGAAATCCTGCAGGACCGTCTGAACGCATACAACGACCTGCACTTGACGCTCAAGCACATTCACTGGAACGTCGTCGGACCCAACTTCATCGCGGTTCACGAGATGCTCGACCCGCAGGTCGAAGCAGTTCGCGGGTTCGCCGACGACGTCGCCGAGCGCATCGCAACGCTGGGCTCCTCGGCCAAGGGCACGCCTGGCACCATCGTTTCCGAACGCTCGTGGGACGACTACTCGATCGGCCGAGCTACCGCCATCGAGCACCTCGGCGCTCTCGATCTGGTCTACACCGGCGTCATCGAGACCACCCGGAAGAACATCGCGGAGGTCGGCGAGATCGACCCCATCACCGAGGACATGCTCATCGGCCAGAGCGCTCAGCTCGAGCTCTTCCACTGGTTCGTCCGTGCGCACCTGGAGAACTCCGGTGGTCAGCTGTCCACCACCAATGCCTCCAGCGAAGTGAACGCGGCAACGCAAGCCGGCTAGAACGTCACACCGCTGAGCGACCTCGCCCTCACAGGCGAGGTCGCTGCTGTTTCGAAGCCCTACCCGAGTTCGAAGCCCCCTCGGTGTCAGTCAGTCAGTCAGTCAGTCAGTCAGTCTGACGGCCGGGCCTCGTGACCGGCGCGGCCGTGCGATCGACGCCGCTCCTTCATCTCGGCCTCGAATACATGCCGACGTCCGTCCATCAACTCGTCCCGAACCGCTCGTTCGTGCTCGCGCAGCGGACCCCAGTACCCGTCGTCGAATTCCTCGACGAGCTGGAACGTCCAGCGTCCCTGCGCAATGTTCCTACCGATCATGTCCTCGTCGATCCGCTGCGCAATGGCGTCGTGACCGGCCTCGGACAAGGCCCCGACGGCCTCGCCGAGCAGCAGGTCCGAGTGACCCATCAATTGATGGAACGAATAGAGGTGGCCACGGGCGCGCTCGACGCATTCGAGCGCCTCGGACACCTTCCCGGCGGCGGCCACGGTGGCATCGTTCACGCCACTGGGACGTCGATGTTCGGGCGCGGGCATGTGCTGTGCATCGGTCTGCGAATCCATGGCGGCGGGTTACCCGTATCACACCTGAACAACCCGCATTTCGATGATTGACGCCTTCGCAGACGGGTATAGCTGCTCGTGGACACAGAGAACAATCGACTTCGAGGAGTTCGCATGGCTGATTTCATCGACAAGGCAAAGCACAAGGCAGAAGAGCTCGTGGGTGACGCCAAGGAAAAGGTCGGCCACAAGACCGACAACGACGATCTTGCTGCCGAAGGCGCAAAGGATCAGGCATCGGGCAAGACCAAGCAGGTCGGCGACGACATCTCTGATACCGCCAGCGACATCAAGGACAAGTTCACCAACTGATCTGTCCGGTCGATCTGTCCAGACCCCGCGCCCAGGCTCAGCAGCCGTACAAGGGTGCGGGGTCGGTTCGTGTCAGGCCATCGGCGCAACGCCAGACCGGTCAGACAGGTGCAACCGGAAGCGGCATCGGACGGCCGAACAGCCAGCCCTGGCCCATGGTTGCGCCGAGTGCCACCGCGCGGCGAAGATGCCGACGGGTCTCGATCCCCTCGGCCAGCAGGACTGCGTCGCTCGTCTGCAGATACGAACGCACCTGACGCATCGCAGCGCGCGTCCGGTACGGCGACCGAACGATCGACGAATCGAGTTTGACGATGTCCGGTGCCACCGCGTCCAGCAGCCGCAATGTTGCCGGGGTAGCGCCCACATCGTCCATGGCGACCGCCATTCCGCGATCGCGCGCTCCTCGAACCAGCGCCATCAACAGCGGGACGTTCCGGTCGAGATCACGCTCGGTGATCTCGAGAACGACATCCAGATCGTCTCCGATGGCATCGAGGTGCGCCCCGACATCGCGTTCGTCGACGAAACAGCCCGGTTCGATGTTGAGAAAGAACCGGACCCGACGCGCGTACGCGCGCTCGCGCGCTGCCCGCAACGCA
This sequence comes from Rhodococcus sp. MALMAid1271, assembly GCF_049195265.1. NCBI lineage: Bacteria > Bacillati > Actinomycetota > Actinomycetes > Mycobacteriales > Nocardiaceae > Rhodococcus > Rhodococcus sp. MALMAid1271. Next base: position 38,610 of record NZ_JBMIRQ010000036.1, read on the forward strand.
GCGGCTCGGCATGCCACATCCACGCGTCCGACCATGCCTCGCTCACGGGCGAGGGCGAATACGTCCTCGGGGAGCGCAAGGCTCGGCGACGGCCATCTGGCCAGCGCCTCGTACCCGACGACATTCCCGGTCGACAGCTCGACGACCGGCTGGAACATCGCAGCAACGGACTCGACCGAATCGAGCGCCGCCGACGCTGCCAGCACCGCACCGTCCGGAACGGTCATAGCCGTCGCTCGTCGACCGGGGCTCGACGTGCTTCGAGACGGTCGGCGATCAGGGCAGCATGCAATCGGCGAAGTCCGGACGGCTTCATCGGATCGAGTCCGGTGAGCTGTTCCACCCGCTTGAGTCGGTAGTCGACAGTATTGGGATGCACGGTCAGCCAGGTCGCCGTCTTCTTCCGATTGGAGTCCGAATCGACGAACGCGTGCAATGTCGGCAGCAGGTCGACCGAGTCACGCAACGGATCGATCAACGTCACGAGGTGCTTGCGCCCCAAGCCTGGCCTGCTCACTTGGTACTCGAACACCAGGTCCGCCATCCGATAGGTTCCCGGTGCGTACCGCAGCCGTCGAACGAGACTGAGCAGTTCGTACAAGTGCGGAGCAGTGACGGCGATGTCGTCGACCGCGGCCGAACCGGTGGTCGCCGTGACCGCAACCTGTGACGCCTCGGCCAGCCGCTCCACCAACTCCTCGACGTCCACTCCTGAGACAGCGGGCATCAGTACGGTTCCACCGTTGGTGCTGATCGAGGCGATCGGGGCCGAGACCCCGTCGTACGTCGCAAGCGCCGCATGAATCCGGCGCAACTTTCTCGCCGCCATCATCGCACCGTCGCCGCGCCTGCCGCCTTCGTCGGCATGCGGCGGGAAGTGCAGTGCGACCACGTGATAGTCCTCGGCGAGCAACGTTCCCATTCGATCGGCGATCTTGCGAGCCGTGCCGTCTCCGGTGAGCAGCGCATCGAGCAGCTCGGCGTCGTGACGGGGGCCGTTCTGCGTCAGTGTGCGAAATTCTGCCAGGTAGGCGTCGGATACGGATTCGGTGACGACGTCGAGGAGTTCCATGATCAATACGGTTCCATCGACCACCGGCGCGCTCGAATTCTCCTCCACGACCTGCACCCCGTTGCGCAGTCCCGATGCGCAGCCCTCGTTGATCGCATGCTGGATGCGTCCGAGCGGCACTCCGTCGCGGGCCCAGCGGGTGGCCGCGTCGCGAAAGATGTCCATCGCACCCGGGATGGGCAGCCGACCGGATTCGAGGACTCCCGCCGCCAGTTCACAACAGGTCGTCGTCATGTCGTCGAGTTCTCCGCGGGCACAGTCGCGCGGCGGCGGAGTGTCCTCGGGTTCCCCGATGTACTGATCCAACATCCGCGCTGCCGTCTCGCGCGGCGTGCGCAGTCGGTCCGACGCACGACGCCCCCCGGCGTAACCCTCGTGCGAAACGTGCACACTCTCCGTCGCGGTCACCCGACCCACCCCTCGAACTCGAAACCTGCACCAGGTCTGTGTCAACTCCGGTTCGATGCCCGCTGTGCTCAGCATCGGACCATGTCCGTCGCTCGACTGCCTCCCGTGCCGGTCGACCGAACGGGTGAGCAGACCCACTGATCGTAGAACTCAAATCAAACCTGCGGATTGTTTTGCGCAATATATCCGGCAGTACATCCGCAATTTCACGTGAGGCACGCCACTTTGTGACCTTGCCTCACGATTGGCACTCCCGGTGCAGGCAAATTCCAAACGCCGGACAGAGGGCCCCAAACGACGCAAAAGCGCGCCTACCGTACCGACTTGTCCAAGCAACCTCGTCGAAAGTCAGGCTCAATGACCACTACTCGGTCCACCTTCAGCGCAACGAGAAAGGCAACCACGGTGCGCGCTGCGATGATCGCGGCAATGGCGTGCTCACTTGCTCTCGGTACCGGGGTTGCGGCCCATGCCCAGCCCGTCACCGAACCCAGTCCGCCCGCCACCATCCAGGGTGACGAGGTCATTCCGCCCGAGCCGACCGAGGCGTCGCCCAAGGCCACTGACCAAGGTATCGAGCCTCCGAGCATCGATTCCGCCGCTCCTGCGACCAGCACCTACGATCCGAAGGCCGAGACGAAGGGGTACGGACCGGTCTTTACCAACTTCATCGCCGGCTTCCTTTACAGCATCGTGAACCCGGATGTCGCGCCGCAGGGTGCCAACGACTGGAATTGCAAGCCGTCCGCAGCTCACCCGCGTCCCGTCGTTCTGCTGCACGGCACCTGGGAGAACGCATTCAACAACTTCTCGCGCATGTCGCCCGCCCTGAAGAAGGAGGGCTACTGCATCTTCGCGCTGAACTACGGTGACACGGACTCCAGCGCCATCGGTCACCTCAAATCGCTTCGCGGCACCGACTCCGTCGCCTCGAGCGCCAAGGAAATTGCGACCTACATCGACGCTGTGCGCGCCGCCACCGGGTCCGCTCAGGTCGACATCGTCGGTCACTCGCAGGGTGGACTCGTCACCCGTCAGTACCTTCGCTTCGAGGGCGGTGCCAACCCGGCCGACCCGTCGCAGAACAAGGTCAACACCGTTGTGAGCGTCGCCGGGTCCAACCACGGCACCACCCTCGTCGGCATCGGCACCCTGGGTCGTACCATCAACAACCTCGGCCTGAACGTGCTCGGCGTCGTCGGTGCCATCGCAGGCCCTGCCGCCTCGGACCAGGTCATCGACTCGCCACTGGTCAAGGCATTGGCCGTCGGCGGTGACACCGACCCCGGTATCAACTACACCGTGATCGGCACCAAGTACGACGAGGTCGTCACCCCGTACAAGACGACGTTCCTCACCGCGGGCCCCGGTGCCACGGTCAAGAACGTCACCCTGCAGGACGGTTGCGGAATCGACCTGTCGGACCACCTGTCGATCTCCGTCTCGCCTCGCGCGATCGGAATCGTGAAGAACGCACTCGATCCGAAGGGCTTCCCCTCGCGGAAGATCCCGTGCACGTTCAACTCCCCCATCACCGGCGGATGATCCGACCCGCCCACTAGCGGCGGATCGTCATCGGTAAGGCTCTACCCCAGTGAGGGCGATCGGCACAACTGCCGGTCGCCCTCACTGCTGTCCGGGCTCAGGTGCCGGTGCGGCGAATCCCCGCACCGTCGAACTCGACGAGGCCGCGGGCCGCAAAGGCATCGAGCCATCCGATCATCGGCCACCGCCCCCATCGGTGGAAGAACGTGCGCGCGTTGAGCACGATGTCGTCGATATGCTCCACCGGCGGATCCGACACCGGATGGAACTGGTGGTAGGCGTGCGCCCCGCCCACCCACCGCAACCCGATTCCCGACGCCTCCGCGGTGGCTGCGAAGTCGGTGTCCTCACCGCCGTAGCCGGTGTAGGCCTCGCAGAAGCCACCGAGTTCGCTCCAGGCCGCACTGTCGATCGCGAAGGACAGCGACCAGAACAGATCGAAGTTCTCGCCGAACTCCACGGTTCCGACCGGCGGATTCGGGCGCGCCGGGTGCGGGGCGGTCAGCAGAGCCAGAGCCGCACCCTCGGTGCCGACGTCCGCATCCTTCAAGTAAGTCACCGGACCGCAGAGCAGGGCGCGCCGGTTGCCAAGTGTCGTTGCAGCGCAGTGGTACCGCTCGATCAACTCCGGGCCGGGAATGCAGTCGACGTCGAGAAACACCAGCAACTCGGCACCGCGCTCGACAGCTGCTGCAGCACCGATGTTGCGGGCCCGCGCCAACGGCAGCGGATTCTCCGCAGGCATCTCGACACACACTGCACGCGAACCGGACCGGGCGAGGACATCGGCAATGTCGTTGTCGCCCATGGACACCACGACGTGCTCGGCCGGTTCCACCGTGGAGTTCTGCAGGCCGCGCACCTGAGCGGCGAGGTGATCGTGTCGGCCCGAGACCACGGTGACCGCGATGACCTTCACGGCCGAGTCCGTCGAGGCGCGGACTGTTCGATGGCCAGGGCCGCTCGTGCAGGTGCGCCCCCGGTCTGCAATGCGGCCCATCGGTGGCCACCGAGTTCGAGTGCACGGGTGGCCGCGCTGCACCAGTGGGCGACGGACGGCCACTCGTCGAGCACATCGGCGACAGCGCGGTGAGCCAACGCCCGCCCGGTGGCGTCCTGCTCACCGAAGGGCCGAGACTGTGGCACCACGATGGCCGGCGCGCACGACGCGGCGAGATCGGCGACGGCATTCTGCCCGGCATGCGTCACGACGAGTGCCGCGGTGCACAACAGCGGCCAGACATCGTCCACCCAGTCGCCGCCCGCGACCCCGAGTGCGCGAAACTCGAAGCGGGCGTCCACCGCTGACCACGAGGCCACCAGATCGCGGGTCAACGAGGTACCGCCCGCCGCCCCCAGAACCACGACAGTATCTCCCGTGCGCTCCCCTGTTCGCTCGCGATCGGCGAATCGGCTGATCGAGCCCGAGAACGTGATCTTGTCGGCGTATGGGCGCAGCCAGACCGGATCGTAGACCTGCCGCGACCAGGGCGCGATGATATGGGTCGCCGCCCGGTACGCCAGGGCGTGGACAGGATCCGACCGCTCCCCCGGTATGGCCATGACGATGACCCGAACACCCATCAGACGCAGAAACATCGCTACTTCCACCGAGACGTCGACCACCACAGCCGACGGTCTCTCACGGGTCACCCACTGCGCGATGACGGCCATTCGGTCGGTCAATCCGTCCACATCGTGGGGAGCCCAGTGCAGCAGACCGTCCGCCGAACTGTTCTGCGCTGCCGAATCTTCCGCGAACTCGTTCACATCGATCGGTAGCTCGATCCACTCGGACGCGGCATGGCGCGCCGGCCGCGAGCGCGAGGACAGAACGGTCATCGACTGCGCCATCGAACGGGCGATCGCATCGGCGCGGGTGATGTGACCGACGCCGTGGTGGTGCGCGTAATAGCCGATCATGCGATCGCGAGGCGCTCGTCGATCGGGTCGACGGACGCCTCGAGCGTCGAGCGGTACAGGGCCTCGTACTCGTCGACCATTCGATCCATCGAACACATCTGCTCGGCTCTGGCTCTGACGTCTCGCCGGTTCAGGGCGGCCGCTCGCGGAATTGCCTCGGCCAGGCCGTGGACGTCGTCTGCCGGGACGAGGACGGCCGAGGAACCATCGACGATCTCTGGTATCCCGCCCCTGGCGAAGGCTGCAACGGGCGTGCCGCACGCCAGTGCTTCGGCCACCACCAATCCGTACGGCTCCGACCACACGGGCGTGACCAGGGCGACCTCGGCGCCGGCCACCAACGCCGCCAAGGCAGGCTGATCGAGGTGCCCGGCGTAGCGAATGTCGTTGTCGAGCAGGGGTTCGATCACCTCACGGTAGTAGACCTCGTCGCTCAGCGGGCCCGCGAAGACCAGCTCGCGTCCCGCTTCCTTCGCGGCGGCGATCGCCAGGTGCAGCCCCTTCTCCGGAACGACCCGGCCGGACCAGGCCACGTAGTCACCGCCGGTGCCGAAAGGCCACTGCTCCAGGGAGATCCCGTTTCGTACGACCACCGTGTCAGTGGTCACCCCGGCCCATTGCGAGGCCGCGAACTCACTGACAGCAGCAAAGGTATTGGCACCGGCAGGGGCCAACGCGACGGCCGATTCCAGCCATGCGAACGGCGGGGTGTGCAGGGTTGTCACCATCGGCATCGACAACGTCGAGGACATCGCCAGCGGCAGGTAGTGCAGGCTGTGGTTGTGCACTATGTCGAACGAACCCGACAGTGCCCCGGCCAGTTCCATCATGACCGCCAGGTAGGCGTGGTGTTCGCGAACAGCGGTCGGAGTGATCGTGAGATCTGCGATGGCGATGGGTGTCAGATCCAAGGTGCGGACCGGCAGCAACGTGGCGTCCAGGTCTACGCTCGAGCCGTCCGCTGCGAACAAGCTCACCCGGTGGCCACGCTCGGTGAGCGCCCGCACCAGGTTGTAGACGTGTGCTTCCAGACCGCCCGCGAACGGCTGAGCCACCGGAAAGTTCGATGACGCCAGCACCGCGATGCGAAGTGGGTTCTCGTTCAACGCATCTCCTGTATCACTGTCGAGTAGATTGCTGCATGCTCTGCTGCGATCGTTCGTCTTTGCCGTTCTCGGACGGCAGGGTCGAGGGCGGGCGTTCGATTCTCGTACGATGCCCGGACGGCAGCGACGAGCCCGGACGCATCGACGTGCTCGATTCCCATACCGAAGCTGTGCACCGGCCCCTGGTCGGCATAGAAGCCGCAGTCCGAGGCAACCACGGAGGTACCGAGATCCCGGCACGCCTCGAGCCAGCCGGAGTGTGTGCCGAATCGATACGGCAGTATCGACACATCGATCTCGGAGAGATAGTCCCAGAGCGCATCGTCGCCGAAGCGAGGGTGCACCCGCACGTCGACGTCGGCAAACGTCCTGTAGTCGAGCAGTTTTGCGCCGATGACGGGGTTGTGCCAATGGCTCTGCCGATCGAACACGTCCTGATCGATATCGAGTCGAACCGTCGCGTCCGGCAGTGATCTCGCGGCATCGATCACCGCGTCCATCACCGCCATCGGGTCCATGTTGGCCCGTAGATTCTTGGCGTGGACACCGATGACGAACGAGTCCGATTGCGGCCGCCGACTTTTCATCCTCTCGAGCGGTACCACATGCGGATGGCCGATCACCGTAGCGCGCACACCCCACCGTTCTTCGATCCTGGCGGCCGCCCCCGCGGTCAGGGTGACAACCGCGTCGGCCCCGCGGACCAGAACATCCAATTGCCGCAGGTGAGCGGTGTTGTCGGCGATATGGGGATTGTGCAGATCGTGAACGGTCAGCACCAGCGCCTGCCGATGGGCGCGCAGGTGTTCCACCGTGCGTGCAAGTTCTTCGGGAGCGAAGGACTCGAACCCGAAATGCACGTGTAGAACGTCGAACTGGACCTCGGTCTGCTCGGCGAGCCAGTGGGCATCGAGCAGTCGCGGTGGCCACCACTGCCCTGGTACATCCACGCGGGCGGGCACCGGGTCGGGCAGCACCACGACCGAATCGTGGTTCGGCAGCTCGTTCGCGCCGTCGCCGGGCACCGGTTGCAGGTGCCGGACATAGGCGTGCGAGGACGGAACCGATGCAACACCGATCATGACTTCCTTCGGGTACAGACAAGCCGATCGTGCCTGGTCCCGACACGCGATATGCGGCCAGTACCCAGTTTCGGTTCGGTTCAATCGGGGTTGGCGCAGCCGGTCGACCGGGGCTACGTTGACCAGAGAACGGTCCACTACCAACGAGCACACGACGTCGGGGCAATCATGGACGGCCGCACCCGCCATTACGGCGACTTCTACGGAATCTCGAATGCGCTCGGGCGTTCCGCCGACGACAGACCCTTGCTCGTCGTCTGGGGAAATTGTCAGGCCGAGGCGCTGCGTGTTCTTCTCGATTCCGATCCGGCGATGCCGCTGCGAACGGTGCGCATTCCACCCGTTCACGAACTCGAGTCCTCTGATGTGCCCCATGTCGACCGACTCGTTCGCCGGGCATCGGTGCTCCTCACCCAACCGATTCGGTCCGGTTACCGATCGCTACCGCTCGGAGTTCCCGATCTTGCCGACGCTCTGCCACCGGACGCGGTCGTCGTGCGGTGGCCGGTGCTCAGATACGCAGGGCTGCATCCTTTTCAGGTGATCGTACGACATCCCGGTGCCCCGGCCGCCGTTCCGAGCCTGGTGCCGTACCACGATCTACGCACGATCCGTGCCGCTGCCTGCGGCCTCGACAGAGACGAGGACTGGGACCGATCCGTCTGCGCCGAGGGTCTGCGACACGCGGCGCAGGCAAGCCTGGATGAACTGCGTCGACGCGAGAGTCGAGACACCGATATCGCGGCCTCCGATCTTTTCGAGGACGCCGGCCGCGCTGCCACCCACACGATCAATCACGCCACCAACGTGGTGCTCGCCGCACTGGCGCAGCGGATACTCGACCAGCTCGGGACCGGCTGCACCGTACGGGATCCGGGCCGTGAGTTGCTCGGCGGGATTCGGGCACCCGTCGAGCAGCGCGTGCTCGACGCCCTCGGCCTCGACGGCGCGCCACGGCTGGAGTGGTCGGTGGAGGGAACCACGTACTCACCTGACTCGGTTCATCGAGCTCATCTGCAGTGGTACGCAACCCATCCCGAGTTCGTCGACGCCGCGCTGACCCGGCACTCCGAGTTGATTCGCACGCTGGGCATCGAGCCGTGACGCCGCAAGTGCACCACCTCGTCACCGGCCCTGCCGAGCACGGTGTCGTCCGCTGCGCACGTCAGATGGCCTCGGCGACAGCCAGTCCGGTCATATCCGACTTTCGGGAAGTCCAGTCCGACGTTCCGATTCACGTGCACTTCACCGACCGGCTCTTCGGCCGAACCGCGGACGCGGCCGCCGATGCGTTCATCGCGTCGGCGCGGCAGCACCGCGCACCGATCACCGTCACTCTGCACGACGTTCCGCAGGCCTCCGATGGCAACGCCTTCGAAGCTCGAAAGGCCTGCTATCTGCGGGTGATCGAGCGTGCCTCTGCCGTCGTCGTCTCCAGCATGCACGAGCGGCTGTTGCTCGAGGACGGCCTGAGACGACCGATCGACGTTCGAGTGATCCCGCTTCCGATCGACAGCCCGACCTCGGTGGTCGAGCCCGACAGCACGAGGAGCAGAGTCGTCGGTGTGCTCGGTTTCGTCTACCCGGGCAAAGGCCACGAGGAAATACTCCAGGCCATGCGGGGTCTCGACACCGACGTGACGCTACTGTCGATCGGGTCCGCGTCACCCGGCCACGAGCGCATGATCGATGAACTCACCCGCGCCGCGGCGCAACTCGGCCGTTCGTTCGACTCCACCGGATTCGTTCCCGATGCCGACCTCGACGAGCTCCTACGATCGATCGCGGTCCCCGTCGCATTTCACCGACATATCTCGGCATCCGGTTCGATCAACTCCTGGATCGCTGCAGGCCGAAGACCACTCGTCCCACGCGGTCGCTACGCGGCGGAGATCGAGGCCAATTCCCCAGGCACACTCTGGATTCACGAGAACTCGGTCGACGGCCTCGCCGCGGCCATGGCCGACGCACTCCGTTGCCCGAACAACACCTGGCAGCAGCCCGGCGTCGCACCCTATCCAACCGTTACCCAGGCAGCTGCCCTGTATCGCGCATTGTTCGCCGAGCAATGCACTAGGACGGCGAAGAAGCTACCCGACGGACGCTGGGTGGTGCCGGGCAATCGGTGGGATCTGGTGCCACCGACCGACCGGCAGCCGGCCGTATCGGTGGTTGTTCCGTACTTCGAGCAGCAACGCGGGTTGGAGTACGTTCTGACCGCGCTGACCGCGCAGACGTATCCGGCCTCCCGTATTCAGGTGATCGTGGCCGACGACGGGTCTCCCGTCGCACCGGAGATCGATGCCTTTCGGTCCGCACTCGATATCACGGTCGTGCGGCAGACCGATCTCGGCTTCCGTGCGGCAGCGGCCCGCAACCTCGGTGCGTCGGCGGCTCGCGGTGAGATTCTGTGCTTTCTCGACGCCGACACCGTGCCCGAACCCGCATATGTGGAAGAGTCCGTTCGCCTGCTCGCGGCCCTGCCCGACGCCCTTGTCGTGGGACGTCGACGCCACGCCGACCTGGCGGGCTGGACCGCCGAGGACGTGGCGAGGTGGTTCGGCGGCCGATCGAGCGGACCGCCGGAATTGACAGAACCACGCTGGCTGAGAGAGGGGTACGCGCACTCACGTGACTTGCTCGATTCCGATCGTCGTTCCTATCGGTACGTCATCAGCGCCGTCATGTCGTGTACTCGTCAGTTGTTCACGGAGATCGGCGGATTCGACGAGAGCATCGTCGGGTACGGCGGCGAGGACTGGGATTTCGCGCATCGGGCCTACGATGCCGGTGCAGTCCTGGCGCACCAGCCCCGCGCCGTCGCCTGGCACGACGGACCCGAATGGGCCGAGAGGACGGGCGGAGACCGCGAACGAAAGAACGTCGAGGCGATGATGCTGGCCTCCCGCATCACGGACCCCGCAGCGCGCACCCTCGGTCTCGTCTACGACATACCGGAGGTCGTCGTCATCGTAGATTCCGCGGGACACACTTCGGCATCCCTGCTGCAGACCGTCGGATCCGCGCTGCGCGAAAGAGAGTGCGCGGTGTGGATTCACGGGCCGGACGCAGCCGAGTTGAGACGGCCGTGGGGAGACGTCGATCAGCGAGTGCGTCTCGGGCAGCCGAACGACACCGGCCGCAGCCATGCCGTGGTGCACGTACGCGGGCCGGTGCTGTTCGGCGAACAGTCTGTGCGCCGACTGCTCGCCGACGGCACCGACCGGTTGACCGTGGATGTGGGCGGTACCGGGTCGGTCCGCGTGTGCAGTTCGCGTTCGAGCGCACGCGCGGCACGCTGGGCTACGGCACTTGGTTCGACGACGCAGGACCTGGCCGAGGAGTTGTTCGGTTGTATGCGCCGCACAGGCGTCGAATTCGGGTTGTCGATCGGCGCGCACCAGCCGAATCTGGCGTGGTGAGCGGCGATGCCAGGGCGAAGCGGAGCACACGATCGGATGCGGGTCGATGGGGCAATAGACGGCGTGAACAGCGAGGTCGGATAGAGATGAACAGAACGCTGTATTCGATGATCTGCATGATGGCGATCATCGCTTTCATTGCATTGCTCTGGGGCACAGTCGGTTACGTCTACGCCGACAATCATCCTCTGCGCCATGCCGCGTTCGTCGGTGGCGGAGTACTGACTGCAGGATGGCTGATCGTGCTCGCCGCCGTGGGCATCAAGATATCTCGATTGAAAGCCCGCAGGCGAAAGAGCAACTCCGACGACGAGTGAGCAATGGTCGTCACCGGACGCGAAGCCGGTGGCGATGGCAGCGACGGTTGCGCTGCGGAGAGTGTCGCTGTTCACACCTCGGCCGACATCTGTTTGGCCCGAGCTACCGACGGGTAGCTATCGACCAGGGCCGAGAACAACGCTGCGATCGATCGGCACCGACCGCACGATTTCGACCACCAACCGAAAAGGGAGTTCCATGAGCACATCCACATTGATCGCCCAGTTGCGCGCCGCGCTGCAACTGACGAACACGGAAATTCAGATCGCGGAAACTCGCGTCGCTCAGGCTCGTACCGAGGCGGTTCGTAAGGAATTGACCGAGAACGCCGCCAACGGCCGCGATCGCGCCGCCGCCATCGAAGAGGCTCTTCGCGGTCTCGGCGGGCTGCCCGATCTCGTGTCGCCGTTCATCGGGCGCACACTGGCAGCCCTCAAGACCATCGCCGAGCAGGCTCAGCCCTTCGACGAAGCACTTTTGGGGGATCTGGCGCTCGAGCAGCAACTCCTGGGCCGCGCCAAGTACATCAAGGCACTGGCAACCGCCGCGAACGAACCGACCGTGGTCGCCCTGGCCACCCGTTTGACCACCGCGCACACCGCCACCGTCGAATGGCTCGAGACCGTGTTGGCAGAGGAAGCATTGGGCGGACCGGCAGCATTGCGTCGCACCCCTTTCCAGGCCGCCGCAGGCACGGCAGTCAAGATCGTCAACGCACCGGCGACCTGGTCCGCACGAGGTCTCGACCGTGCACTCGATGCCGCTCGCGCCACCCCGGACCGTCTCGGAGCACTCCTGGGCCGAGGTGCCCACGCAGGCGACATCGCCGCCAAGACACTGGCAGCAGGCCGAGACGCAGCACTGGAAGCCGCCGAGGACTACACCCGAAGCGAAGGAGTCGACGGGGTCGCCGACGCCATCCACACGGCTCGCTCCGCCGGCGGACTTCTCGAGGCCGACGAGCTGCCGATTGCGGACTACGACGATCTGAACGTCACGGACGCCGTGGCGGCCATCAAGGACCTCACCGATCCGACGGACGTTCGCACCGTCGTGACGTACGAAGAGGCCAACAAGAACCGTCACGGCGTGGTGTCCGCGGGACAGACGCGCGTGGCAGCGATCGCCAAGGACGTCATCTCCGTCGACTGATGTAGATCGACCGATCCTCTGCGAATACCGATGCGGCCCGTGTGAATCCGGGCCGCATCGCTGTATTCGAAGCCGCGTGGTGAGCGCCGGATCTCGATCCCATCGCCGTCTACGCTCCGAACAGGGCGACTGTGACACATCACGATCTGTCGTGTCCGGCCCGATTGGGACCGCCCCGCGGTGGGTAGGCTCAGGTATGACCGCTTTCGTGTCCCTGCGCCCGCCCGCCGCACGCACTCCCGTGCTGCCGCAGCCGAGCGGACCGGTCTCGGAGGCCATCATCGGGTGTCTGAGTTCCGGAGCCCCAGGCGACGCCGCGCTGCTGCCGATGCCGTCCGAGGTCGATCCGACGTCCAGGGACACCCAACTCGCCCTCCTGATCTGCTACGAACTGCACTATCGCGGTTTCGTCGGCGTGTCCGATGCGTGGGAGTGGCAGCCCGATCTCCTTCGTCTCAGAGCAGTACTCGAGTCCGCGTTCCTGGCGCACGTTCGAGCCAATGTCGAGCCGGGAAACGACGCGACCGCCGAGATGGATGCGCTGTCGGTCGAGGCGACCTCGGGCACCGGGCCTTCGTGGTTTCTCCGCGACGAGGGAACCTGGGAGCAGATGCGTGAGTACTTCGTGCACCGGTCGATCTACCACCTCAAGGAAGCAGATCCGCATGCGTGGGCCATCCCACGGCTGACCGGCCAGGCCAAAGCCTCCTACGTCGCAGTCGAATTCGACGAGTACGGCGGAGGTAGGGGCGATCGGGTGCACCAGCACCTGTGGGCCGAGGCCATGAAAGCGGCCGATCTCGATGCGACCTACCTCGGGTACGTGGACCGCGTTCCCGCGCAGACCTTGGCATGGGTCAACCTGATGTCCTTGTTCGGTCTGCACCGCGGATTGCGCGGTGCCACCGTCGGGCACCTGGCCGCCACCGAGATCACGTCATCGCCGGGTTCGCAGCGTTATGTGCAGGGGCTGCAGAGGTTGAAGGCACCTGCTGCGTGTATCTCGTTCTACGCAGAACATGTCGAGGCAGACGCGGTACACGAGCAAATTCTACGCCGCGATGTGGTCGGCAATCTGCTTCGCGACGAGCCCGAACTCGAGGCCGATGTGGTATTCGGTATGCGCGCACTGGATTTCGTGGAGAACGAGCTCGCCGATCACGTGATGTCGCGCTGGTCCTCCGGCAGGTCCTCGCTCGACTGAGCACCCCGCTTCTTCGCGCGATGACTGGTGTCGCACAGTGGGTAGTTCTTGCTGCGTCGACAGGTGCACACTGCCACCGCGAACCGGTCGGATTCGACGTGGGTGCCGTCGTCCAACTCGATCTCGACGGGACCGTCGATGACGATGGGACCACCTTTGACGATACGGACCACGGTGCGCTTGGTCGTCGACGTCGTGGGAACATCGCCACCCTCGGCGTCCTCGTCATCGATCGGCACGAATGACCACCAGATCCTCGATCTCGCGGGATGGTTCGAGCAGTCCGACCTGCTCGAGCCACGGAGCTCGTTGCGTCATGACCGGGCCGAACGAAATGGTGCGACGTGCCACCACGGACACCGCCATACCCGTGCTGCGCAGCATCGCCTCGGTTCGTCCCGGATCGGAGTACTCGGATTGCACCACCATCAGGGTCCCACCGGGAACCAGCAGGTCGTGAGCGGCGTCGCACAACGGATCCAGCACCACGCGGCCGTCGAGACCGCCGTCCCATGCGCGGTGCGGACCCTCACCGGCGGGCACGGCCTCCGAGGGCACGTACGGTGGGTTGCACAGAACGACGTCGAACGGTTCCAGCGCCGCGGCGTCCGCGAAGGATCCTCGACGTACCTCGATATCGGCAGCGTGGGCCGCGGCATTGCGACGAGCGCACGCCACAGCGAGCGGCGAGATATCGTAAGCCACCACCTCACGGGCCCCCGAGGACGATGCCGCGAGGGCAACGGCACCGCTCCCGGTACACATATCGAGCACCCGAGCACCCTGCAGAATCCCGGCCTGAGCCGCCATTTCACACAGGAACCACGAATCGTCCTGAGGCTCATAGACTCCAGGCTCGGCGTGCACCACATGGGTCGTTCTGAAAGTGTCGAACTCGGCTGTCGTCATCGAGGTGTCCTCTCAGAAATCGTCGTCGGGAAACGCACCCTCCCGAGCTGGCTACCGAGCGTGGAATCCACCCGAAGATGGCCATGGTATGCCCGATTGCGCCGGCCGCAAACAACTCGATCGAAACCGGACGAATCGGATTACCCGTCGAATCACCACTTTTCGGCTCTTTCGTTGCCCCGCGGTAGTCAGGATCTCGGCGTGCCGGCCGAGACCCCGTGCGGATCGTCGATGTCGACCGCGTGGCCGTCCTCGCGTAGTCCGACGACGGCGTCTTCGAGCATTCGGCGGGCCACGTCGTCCATCGTGCGAACGTGATTCAGATCGAGGGTGATTCGACCACCGGATTCGACGCCCTTCGCCACTGTGGCCAGTACCGACTCGGCTCCGGCGAATCGTAGATCGCCCTGCAGTTGCACTGTCGTCGCGTCCTCGCCGGTCACCTCGCGAATGGCCGACGCACCACTCGGTGCCACGTGCATCATGTGCAGTTCGAGGTCGCGGGAGAGCCGCTCGAACACCGCAACTCCTCGCACGCTGTTTCCGTGTTCGTTCAACTTCGGCGAGAGGACCGCGACCCCGACCTGCCCCGGTAGTACACCGATGATCGCGCCGGCGATCCCACTTTTCGCCGGAATGCCCACCGTAGCAATCCAACTGCCGGAAGCGTCGTACATTCCACACGTCGCCATCACGGACAGGACGTGGCGATTGACTGCGCCGTCGATCAGCTGCTCTTCGGTGGCTGGGTCGACTCCCCCGTTGGCCAACACCGACGCGATCGTCGCGAGATCGACGCAGTTGACGTCCACCGAACACTGGCGCGCGTACCCGTCCACCACCTCGACAGGTTCGGCTCCGAGCACACCGACCGATTTGAGAAGGTGGGCGATGGCAGTATTGCGATCGTCCGATTCGATCTCGGCTTCGTAGACTGCCATGTCGGTGTTCAATTGCCTTCCGGCGCAGCGACTGTGCAGGTCCTTGACGCGGTCGGCGCGCTCCTGTGCCGAATCGCCACGAATCATCGAGTGCACCGCGAGCGCACCGGCATTGATCAGCGGGTTACTCGGGCGGCCGGTGCTGCTTTCGAGCGAGATCTCGTTGAAGGAATCACCGGATGGCTCGACGTTGGTGGCCTCGAGCATCCGCTCCAGGCCGTTGTCTTCGATGGCCAACGCGTAGGCGAGGGCCTTGGAGATCGACTGAACCGAGAACTCGGTATCGCAATCGCCTGCGGCGTACACCGATCCGCTGACGGTCGCGAGGGCCACCGCGAAAGAGTCGGGGTCTGCGCG
Source organism: Rhodococcus sp. MALMAid1271 (assembly GCF_049195265.1). Taxonomy (NCBI): domain Bacteria; kingdom Bacillati; phylum Actinomycetota; class Actinomycetes; order Mycobacteriales; family Nocardiaceae; genus Rhodococcus; species Rhodococcus sp. MALMAid1271. The sequence goes on from NZ_JBMIRQ010000036.1 coordinate 54,049, forward strand.
CTCGAGTTCTGCGTTGCCGGTCGCGATCGCACCACCGTCGATCTCTCGGCAATCGTCGAGGACGGATTCGAGGTAGCGAGTGATCGGCGAGTGCATCCTCCCACGCTAACTTGGTGTGCAGGCCGTTCCTGCATCGACCGAATCAGCGTTCGTCCTCGGAGTCGGTGGTCGAGACGCTCTGAAACATTTCCAGGAAGGATCCGAAGCCCTGGCCACCGGTTTCCGCATCGTCGCCGGTGTCCTGCGCCGGTCCGGCCGCGGGGTTGTCTGATTCCATGACACAGATGCTGCCGATTCGACATGACGACCGATCTGGGGCGAGTATCACGAATACGCAACGAACAATAACGAATTGATCACGACGTCCGGCGCGGCCGGGCGTTGGTGACACACGACAAACCAGCGATGCAATTCTCGTGCAACGACCGGCCGACGCTCGATTGCTCGGATCGGCGGATCGGCGGCGGTAAAGTCGGGCCCAACCGAGAGGACCACGTGACCCACGCGACACCTGGGCGGCGCGCCGTATCGCGACGATCTTTCCTCACCGCTCTGGTGACCGGCTCGACGCTGATGCTCGTTGCGCGCCCCACGGCGTCTGCCGAACCGGCAGACCGGGCCGACCAGGTCCTCACCGCACTACCCGCAGATTCGAACCTGGTGATTCTCGAGGTCCGCGGGGACGGATCCGTGCACTGCGCGTTGCCACGCGCCGAGATCGGACAGGGTTTGACCACTTCGGTGGCGATGCTGGTCGCTGACGAGATGGACCTGCCTCTCGCCAAGACCGTCGTCTCGCTCGCACGCGGCAGGCAAGAACTCATCGGAAACCACTACACGGGCGGTTCCAACTCCATCCGGTCCCTCTGGCAGCCGGTTCGTTCGATCGCCGCGACGGCGAGGGCTCGGTTGCTGACCGCGGCGTCGAACCGATGGAGTGTGGGTGTCGACGCGCTGACGATCGTCGACGGCGTCGTCACGGCACCGGATGGACGGTCGGCACACTTCGGCGAACTGGCATCCGCTGCCGCAGATCCGAACCTGCGCTACGACGCGGTCGGCCCCAAGCCGGACGAGGACCTCGCACTCGTCGGCACCCCCACGAACCGTCAGGATGCTCGCGCGATCGTGACCGGTCGGCAGACCTACACACTCGACCTCGATGTGCCCGACGCCATGCCTGTCGTCGTCCGACGTCCACCGACGATCAACGGAACGGTCGCCTCGGTGGACGAGGCGGCTTTGCGAGCGATGCCCGGTGTCATCGACGTCGCCGTCGTCTCCACCGGAGTCGCCATCATGGCGCGCACCTTCGGCTATGCGCTGGCGGCGAAGGACGCCGCGGTCGTGACGTGGAATGCCGGCACGATCGACGACGAATCGACCGATTCCATCCAGGACAGACTTCGACGTAGTACGCCTGCATTCACCGGTATCGGAGGGGTGGGTAGGCCCACATTGCCGGGCGAGAGAAGACTGAACGTCGATTTCGACTTCGCGCCCGTCTCGCATGCAGCGATGGAAACGAACTCGGCGGTCGCCGATGTGCACGGCGACCGCGCCGACGTATGGGCCTCGATGCAGCTGCCGAATTATGCCGGGCAGAAAATCGCTCTCACACTGGGCATCCCGTTGAACAAGGTCACCACTCACGTGATGAACGGAGGCGGCTCGTTCGGCCGCCGGCTCTACCTGGACGGCCCACTCGAGGCCGCAGTGATCTCCCGCGCCATGGACAGGCCCGTCAGATTGATGTGGTCGCGGGTAGACGACATGCGGCACGGGCGAGCCAGGCCCGCGGTGCACACGAAGTTCGACGCGGTGCTCGCACGCGGCACGGTCGTCTCCTGGGAACAGCGCGTGGCCGCGGTGTCCACGGATTTCGATGGTGGGTTCGGCGATCTCGTCACCGACGCACTGGCACCGTCCCCGCTGATCTCGCAGACGCTCTTCCACAGCACTCGCGACCCGTACTCCTTCACCGAGGGGAGCATCAGGACGCTCGTCGAGGTACCGATCGCGATGCCGACCGGCAGCTGGCGGTCGGTGTTCTCCGGAACAGTACGCACCGCGGCGGAGATCATGGTGGACCGCATCGCCGCCGCCATGAACGCCGATCCATTGGACCTGCGGTTGTCGACGGTGAACAACGACCGCCATCGTGAGGTCCTGCGCACTCTGTCCACAGCGGGCAACTGGGGCGCAGATCTCGGACCGGGCCGGGCGCAGGGCATCGGCTTCCACGCCGAATTCCGTTCCAGTGCTGCTTATCTGGTCGAAATCGACGCGACGGACCCGCAACTGCCTCGGGTGAGGAAAGCCGTGATCGTGGTCGATGTGGGCCACGTCGTCAATCCACGCAGCCTCGAGGCCCAGATGATCGGCTGTTTGATGGACGGCATCTCGACCACCCTCCGAGCCGGGTTGCACTACGAGCAGGGCCTGCCGCTCGAGGGCAGTTACTCGCAGTTCCACTATGCCCGTCAACGCGACTCCCCACCGGACGTTCGAGTGGTGATCATGCCTACCGGTACCGAGAATCCTGGTGGTGCAGGAGAATTGGGTGTTCCGGCCGCTGCCGCCGCGGTCGCCAATGCGTACGCCCGCGCCACCGATACCACCCCCACCAGTTTCCCGATCCTGTTCGATGTCGACTTCGAACCGTTCCCGAAATGAGGACCCATGGTTGAACAGAAGTTCGTCGTCAACGGTGCCGCGGTGTCGGTCGACCTGCCCGACGACATGCCGTTGCTCTGGGCGCTGCGAGACGAACTCGGTGTCCGCGGCCCCAAGTACGGTTGCGGTGTCGGCGTGTGTCACGCCTGTACCAGCCACCTCGACGGCAAGGAGGTGCTTGCCTGCGTCACACCGGTATCGGAGGTCGTCGACAAAGAGGTCACGACCATCGAGGGCCTTGCGCAGGGTGATGTTCTCCATCCGGTGCAGCAGGCGTGGATCGACGAGGACGTCTCCCAGTGCGGTTACTGCCAACCGGGCCAGATCATGGCTGCTGTGGCATTGCTCGCACGCATTCCCGATCCGACCGACGAGGACATCGACACCATCGAGAACGTCTGCCGGTGCGGCACATACCCGCGTATCCGGCGAGCGATCAAGGCGGCGGCGAGGGCGATGGCGCAGCGCTGACGGCGGCCCCTACTGCAGCACAACACCCCGCGAACCACAGGTTCGCGGGGTGTTGTGTTCGACTACGAGAGTCAGCTCAGTTCGAAGCGATCGAGCATCATGACCTTGTCCCAGGCCGCGACGAAGTCTCGGACGAACTTCTCCTTGGCGTCATCGCAGGCGTATACCTCTGCGAGAGCGCGCAATTCGGAGTTGGATCCGAAGACCAGGTCGTTGCGAGTTCCGGTCCACTTCTGCTCGCCGGTGGCCGCGTCCTTGGCCTCGTAGATTCCGTCCTCCGCGGCGGGAACCCACTCGGTCCCCATGTCCAGGAGGTTGACGAAGAAGTCGTTGGTGAGCGTGCCGACCTTGTCGGTCAGTACTCCGTGCGAGGACTGTCCGACGTTGGCTCCGAGAACGCGCAGACCGCCGACGAGCACGGTCATCTCGGGTGCGCTGAGGGACAGCTGGTTCGCGCGATCGACGAGGTTGTACTCCGCCGGAAGCTTCTGACCCTTGCCGAGGAAGTTACGGAAACCGTCGACCTTCGGCTCGAGATCGGAGAACGAGTCGACGTCCGTCTTCTCCTGCGTGGCATCCATGCGGCCCGGGGTGAACGGGACCGTGATGTCGACGCCGGCGTTCTTGGCCGCCTGCTCGACGGCTGCGACGCCACCGAGCACCACGAGATCCGCGAACGAGACCGTTCCGGAGAACGACTGCTGGATTCCTTCGAGGACTCGGATGACCTGTGCGAGCTCGTCGGGCTCGTTGACTTCCCAGCCGACCTGCGGCTGCAGGCGCAGACGACCACCGTTGGCACCGCCGCGCTTGTCGCTGACGCGGAACGACGAGGCCGCCGCCCACGCCGCCGAGATCAGCTGCTCCTGGGAGAGCTCGGAACCGAGGATGGTCTGCTTGAGTTCGGCGATCTGCGCTTCACCGATCAGCTCGTGATCGACAGCCGGGATCGGGTCCTGCCACAGCAGGGGTTCTGCAGGAACCTCGGGGCCGAGGTAGCGCGAAACCGGTCCCATGTCGCGGTGCGTCAGCTTGAACCAGGCCTTCTGGAACTCCTCGGCGAGCTCCTCCGGGTGATCGAGCCAACGACGGGTGATCTGCTCGTAGATCGGGTCGACGCGCATCGCGATGTCGGAAGTGAGCATCGACGGGTGGCGACGCTTGGACGGATCGGCGGGGTCGGGAACGAGGTCCGCACCTTCGCCGTTCTTCGGACGCCACTGATGTGCTCCTGCGGGGCTCTTGTAGAGCTCCCACTCGAATCCGTAGAGGGTCTCGAGGAACGAGTTGTCCCACTGAGTGGGTGTCGGGGTCCAGATCACTTCGAGGCCACTGGTGATGGCGTCTGCGCCGACGCCACTCTGGTAGCTGTTCTTCCAGCCGAGGCCCATCTGCTCGATGGGGGCACCCTCGGGCTCGGCACCGACGTGCACATCGGGGTCGGCTGCGCCGTGTGTCTTGCCGAAGGTGTGTCCACCGACGGCGAGTGCAGCGGTCTCGATGTCGTTCATGGCCATGCGGCCGAAGGTCTCGCGAATGTCCAACGCCGACTGGACCGGATCCGGGTTGCCGTTGGGGCCTTCGGGGTTGACGTAGATCAGGCCCATCTGCACTGCGGCCAAGGGGTTTTCGAGGCTCGTACGGTCACCGGCGTAGCGCTCGTCGCCGAGCCAGGTCTGTTCCGGGCCCCAGTAGACGTCCTCGTCGGGCTCCCACGCGTCGACGCGTCCGCCTGCGAAACCGTAGGTGGGCAGACCCATGGACTCGATGGCGACGTTGCCGGTGAGCACGATCAGGTCGGCCCAGGAGAGCTTGCGTCCGTACTTCTGCTTGACGGGCCAGATCAACCGGCGAGCCTTGTCCAAGGACGCATTGTCGGGCCAGCTGTTGAGGGGAGCGAAGCGCTGCATGCCTGCTCCTGCGCCACCCCGTCCGTCCTGCTTGCGGTAGGTGCCTGCCGCGTGCCATGCCATGCGGATGAAGAAGGGGCCATAGTGGCCGAAGTCTGCAGGCCACCACGGCTGCGAGTTCGTCATGACCGCTTCGATGTCGCGCTTGACCTCGGCGAGATCGAGGGAGTTGAACTCCGCGGCGTAGTCGTAGTCGGGGCCCATGGGGTCGCCGACGGCCGGGTTCTTCTTGAGGATCTTCAGATTCAGTGCCTTGGGCCACCACTCACGGTTGCCGCCGCCTTCGACGGGCATCGGCATCGAGTCGTGCATGACGGGACACTTGCCCCCGCCTTCCTGCGGCTGATCCTCGTTCATCTCTTTTTCGCGTGTTACATGGTCTTCTGACACGAGCTTCCTTCCAAGGTGGGACGAACGGGCTGCGATAGGTGATGGTCACGTACTCCGTTGGGCCGGAGTACGTGGAGGGACTGGAACGGAAACTGTCGACTGCGCGTCAGCAGCCGAACATTGTGTGCAGAGGCCCCAATAGATGACCTCCGCCTCGTCGATCGTGAAACCGACGGAGTCCGATGCAGTCAGACACGGAGTTTCCCCGACTGCGCAATCCACATCGGCGATGACACCGCACGAGCGGCACACGGCGTGGTGATGGTTGTCTCCGACACGCGATTCGTACCGCGCGGGCGAACCCGCCGGCTCGATCCGGCGCACGAGGCGTGCCACCGTCAACGCGTGCAAGACGTCGTACACCGTTTGCCGTGACACCTCGGGCAGTCCGGCTCGTACGAGCCCGAGAATTGTGTCGGTGTCTGCGTGAGGATTGGTTTCGACGACCTCGAGTACCGCGACCCGAGGACGGGTCACGCGCATATCGGCGGCGCGTAACTGCTCCGCGTACGGCGAGATCGGCATCACAGCGTCAGTATCCTCCGGCTTTCTGGACTAAGTCAAGTATGCCTTGTGGATCCACCGAAACGTCAACTGCGAACTGCACGTCGACGCGGGTCCGAGACGAGTGGACCCACACGTCGTGGGGCTTTTACCCGAGTAAAGGGACGCGAAAAGCGC
>NZ_JBMIRQ010000047.1:0-74399 GCF_049195265.1 Rhodococcus sp. MALMAid1271
GCTCGACTTGCATGTGTTAAGCACGCCGCCAGCGTTCGTCCTGAGCCAGGATCAAACTCTCCGTAAAAGACTCTCGAAACAACGATCCGAAAACCGTGAATCAGTCATAAACATGAAAGAGTCAAATCACTAGCAAAAAAAACTCAACTAGCATTTCAAAACAACACCCGACAACAACCACCACAAGCGGATAGCTGATACATCGAATGCATACCACCAAAATAAAATTCGGCACTGACATTCATCGACACACTGTTGAGTTCTCAAAGAACACGCACACACCGTCGGCACCGCTTGCGCGGCAACTTCGGGGCTTACACGCTCATACCCCAGACATGACTCATCGTTCTGAATCTTGCCTGGGTGGTTCAGTGCGTACTCCGTACAACCTCGTTGTCCCGGTTTGTGAAGACCGGGTCGGTGTCCGTGTCGCTCTGACTCGACAAAAGTTACGCGAAGACCAACGCTTACGCAAATCGCCTGGTCAGATGTAATTTTCGTGTGAACATCTGACGCGCGGGGTCGATCAGACGATCGCGACGGCGTCGATCTCGACCAACATCTCTTCTCTGGGCAGTCCGGTGAAGACCGTGGTTCTACTCGGGAGGACATCGCCCGTTGTGTTCGCCGCGACGAACTCGCCGTAGGCCCCGTTCATGATCGAGAAGTCCTCGCGCTTGGTCAGGTACACCCTCAACATGACGACGTCGTCGAAGGAAGCGCCGCTGGCCTCCACGATGGCTTTGACATTCTCGAGCGTGCGGGTGGTCTGCGCAGCGACGTCGCCCGGGTACAGGTATTCGTTGGTGACAGGATCGACCGGTCCTTGTCCCGACACCTGGACGAATGGCCCTTTCCGCACTCCCTGGGAGAACGTATGTGCAGGCGCGGGGGCACCACTGGTACGGATTTCGATCTTCTCGCTCACTGTTTTCCTTCGTTCGGTTGATGGGTATTCGTTCGGTCCTGTATTTCGCGAGGATGCCAACCCAGTCCTTCGGAGATGGCGGTCGCTGCCCGTTGCACCTCGGGAAGCGTCGCAAGAACCTGGTCGTGGTCGAGCAGCATGTCGGGAACCGACATCGAGACCGCGGCCACGACGTCGCCTGTTCCATCGCGCACAGCGCAGCCGATGCAGTTGACGAACGATTCGTGCTCCTCCCGGTCCTCCGCGAATCCCTGCTCCAGGACCAGGTCCAGCTCGCGCAGGTATCGCTCGGCCGAGGTGATGGTTCGTTCCGTGAACGGTGTGTACGTGATGCGGTGTGCAATCTGTTCGCGCTCGGCCACGGGCCGCGCCGAGATCAGAATCTTTCCTACCGCCGTGCAATGCAGCGGAGCAGGTTTTCCGACCCGTGAGTACATCCGCACACTCTGTATGGCGTCGAATTTGTCGATGTAGATCACCTCGCCCGCCTCGTAGGTGGCCAGGTGAACGGTTTGACCGGTGACTTTGTTGAGCTCGGCCAGATGCGGCCTGGCAATGCTTCGAATGTCGCGCTGTTCCAGTGCACGGTTTGCCAACTCGAACAGCCTCGAACCCAACTGATACCGGTGATCGACATCGTGTTGGACGAATCTGTCGCCTTCCATCGTACGAAGCAGCCGGAGCACGGTGGTCTTGTGTACGCCGAGAACCGTCGCCAGGTCGTCGAGCGATCTCGATCCGTCACCGAGCAAACCAAGAATGGTCAGCGCTCGCGAGAGACTTTGACTCATTGCAACAACTCCGAACCTCGGGCCGACACCTCTGCGTAATCCACTGCCGCCCAGCCACAGTCGTCGAGTTCGGCCAGTTGCACCAGCACGTCGAGAGGCAGAACCGAGGCTATGTCGCCGTGCCCGGTCAGGGCACCCGCTGCACACAGATGGCCGAAGCGTACGCGTTCGGCGGCACATCTTCCCCACAGCAAGCCTGCCAGGTACCCACCAGCGAAAGCATCTCCCGCACCGATCTTTTCGACAACGTCGAGTCTGAGCGCCGGTACATCGAATCGAGCGGTGCCCTCGAAGGCCGTCACGGTGTGGGCGTCGTTCTTGATCACCAGGTGCCGCGGTTCGGGAAACAACGCGCGGAGCTCGTCCGGGTTCGACGTCCCGAACACCGACTGAGCTTCGTCGGCACCCATGAAGACCACGTCGCTTCCCCGAACATGTTCGCCGAGCACCCCCGGGGCTTCGGCTTCGCGGGACCTCCACAGCGCCGGCCGAAAGTTCAGATCGAAACTGACGACGGCGGGTCGACCCAGCAACTCCCTTGTCAGGTCGGCGGCCGTATTCGAGATGGCAACGGTGATTCCGGTGAAATGGACAAGGTCGGCATCGGACACCAGGACCGAGGCACGTTCGTCGAATCCAGTGGGCGACAGCGCGCTCGCGGCAGAGCCTGCGCGGAAGTACGTCATCGCACTGTCTCCGCGTGCGAGATCGTATTCGGTGCCGGAGCCCGAGCCGCGTTGCTTGATGTACATACCGGTAGGGCGCACGTCGTCGATCGCGACACCCGAGGTGTCGACTCCCGCGGCTGTCAGCTGTCGGACCAGATACCGGCCGAATCCGTCGTCGCCCACCCTGGAGATCCATGCAGCATCGACGCCCAACTGTGCGAACACGCTCGCCACGTTCGCTTCGGCACCTCCGGACATCCGGTGGAACGTGTCCGAGTCTTCCAGCGGGCCCGATTCCGCCACCAGAACGACGAGGCCTTCACCTACACACACCGCTCGTGGTGTTTTCACGTCGATCTCCTCGAACTCTTGCGGAACCCTGCCTGCCGTTGCAGACTACAAACCATAAACACATTGCGCAACTACCGTTGCAAAATACGCAACCACATTGATTCTTCCACGAGAGGGAGACGAACGTGATCGACGCCGCTGCCGTCGAGGCGCTGAATCAGCGAATCCTCGGACCCGAGCACAAAGCACTTCCCCCACGATCGTGGGGCCACACCGTCGAGAGCTTCTTGACGACGGATCCGCGATTGTCCGAGTTCACCACCCCGCTGCTCACCCTCGATCGCTCGCGCATCGCATCGAACATCTCGGTCATGGCCGACTGGGCCGCCCGCGCGGGGATGCTGTTGGCACCCCACGGCAAGACGTCGATGGCTCCTCAACTGTGGAAACAACAGCTCGATGCCGGCAGCTGGGCGATCACCCTGGCCACGGGATGGCAGGTTCAGGTGGCTCGCGCGTTCGGTGTCGAACGGATCATCCTCGCCAATGCGGAGATCGACCCCGTTGCTTTGACGTGGATTGCGGCCGAATTGGATTCGCACACCACCTTCGAGTTCTACTGCTGGGCAGACAGCGTCGCGACGGTCCTCGAGATGGATCGCATTCTCGCGGCACGAGGATCACGACCGGTTTCCGTCATCGTCGAACTCGGCGGCCCGCACGGTCGAACAGGAGCACGAACGGCCGAGGAAGCCACCGCCGTGGCACGCGCGATCGCCGCGTCGTCGCGCCTGACACTGGCAGGCGTCGGCGGCTACGAGGGGGCTTTGAGCCACGACCGCTCGCAACGCGGCCTCGAGGCGGTGCGGACCTACCTCGACAATGTCGCCGACCTCCATCGCACACTCGACGCCGAGGGCCTGTACGGCGAACATGCCATCGTGACCGCAGGCGGCAGCGCCTACCAAGATCTCGTCGTGGATCGGTTGCGAACACTGGCCACGGGCGAGGGCGTGCGTACCGATGTGGTGCTTCGCTCGGGTGCTTACGTGGTGCACGACGACGGCTTCTACTCCCAGATCTCGCCGCTGACTCCCGCGCGAACGGACGCGCCGCTGATGTCGGCGATGCACGGATGGGCTCGCACGGTTTCTCGCCCGGAGCCCGGACTCGCCCTGCTCGATGCAGGTAAACGCGATTTTCCGTTCGACGAGGGAATGCCTGTTGCCCAACATGTTCGAGGGGACGAGATCCTCGACCCAGGTGCCGAGGTGACCGCGTTGAACGACCAACACGCGTTCCTTCGGCTACCCGCCGAAGACGCCACCGCCTTGCCGGTGGGGACCGTCGTGAGACTGGGCCTGTCCCACCCGTGCACCGCCTTCGACAAATGGCGGCTCGTTCCCGTCGTCGACGACGCAGACATCGACGATCCCCGCGTGGTCGATCTCGTCCACACATTCTTCTAGAGAATCGAATCCCCATGCCCAGCATTCTCTTTCGAGGTGTCGATGTCATCGACGGCACCGGATCGCCGCGCCTGCGCCGCGACGTTCTCGTCCGCGACGGAATCATCGCATCGATCACCGAACCCGGAACCGTGCCCGGTGCGGACAGAATCGTCGACGCCTCGCCGGGGCAGGTCCTGTCCCCCGGCTTCATCGATATGCACGCTCATTCCGACCTTCGACTGCTGACCGACCCCGATCATTTCCCGAAAATCAGTCAGGGCGTCACGACCGAGGTCATCGGACAGGACGGCATCGCCTACGCTCCGATCGACGACGCGACACTGGACGTGGTGCGACGTCAGATCGCCGGATGGAACGGCAATCCCGTCGACTTGGACTTCTCGTGGCGTTCGGTCTCGGAGTACCTCGCTCGGCTCGACCGGGGTATCACTCCGAACGCGGCATATCTCGTTCCGCAGGGCACACTGCGCTATCTCGCGGTGGGCCCCGATCAGCGACCCGCTACAGCGCGCGAGATCGCTCACATGCAGGAGTTGTTGGCGCAGGGCTTGCACGAGGGCGCAGTCGGCATGTCCAGCGGGTTGACGTACACGCCCGGAATGTACGCGGACACCAGCGAATTGCACGCACTGTGCGAGGTGGTCGCGGACTTCGGTGGGTTCTACGCTCCGCACACCAGGTCGTACGGCGCGGGGGCGCTCGAGGCTTACCAGGAAATGCTCGATCTCTCCCGAGGTACGGGATGCGCACTGCATCTGACCCATGCAACGATGAACTTCGGCGTCAATCGGGGCCGGGCACGGGAGTTCTTGGACCGTGTCGATTCCGCGATCGCGGACGGATGCGATGTCACCCTCGATTCGTACCCGTATCTACCCGGAGCCACCACTTTGTCTGCCCTACTGCCGAGTTGGGCGATGTCGGGTGGGCCGGACCGAGCCCTGGAACGTCTCGACGATCCGGACATTCGCCGACGCATCACACAGGACGTCGACGTCGACGGCTCCGACGGTTGCCACGGAGTCACGGTCGAATGGGACACCATCGAACTCAGTGGTGTGGCCAATCCCGAACTCGATCGCTACGTCGGGCGGACGATGTCCGATATCGCAGCCGACGAGGGACGCGCACCGGTGGACGTGTTCTTCGACTTCCTTCGGCGCGACGCCTTGGCCACGACCATTCTGCAGCACGTCGGGCACGAGGAGAACGTGCGCGAGATCATGGCGCATCCGCACCATATGGGCGGCAGCGACGCGATTCTGGTGGGCGACAAGCCACATCCACGCGCCTGGGGAACCTTTCCACGCTATCTCGGACACTACGTGCGCGACGAGCAACTGCTGTCGCTCGAGGACTGCATCAATCACCTGACCGGTCGGCCGGCTGCGCGGCTCCGGCTGCAGGGACGCGGCACGATCACCGAAGGGTACGCAGCCGACCTGGTGCTATTCGATCCTGCTGCCGTTCGCGATACCGCCACCTTCGAGCAACCGAAGCAACAAGCCGAGGGCATCGTCCACGTCATGGTCAATGGCGCATTCGCGATCGATGATCGCCTCCCCACCCACTCACTGGCAGGGCGCGCCCTGCGGATGGATTCCACCGGAAAGCAGACGTCATGAACGCACTGTCGACGATTCTCGAGGACCGCGCCCTGTCGGTGGTCCGCGCCCCTCACATCTCCGATCCTGCGGCACTGGCAGATGCGCTCGCGCGCGGCGGAATTCGCGCGATGGAGCTCACCTTCACCACTCCGAACGTCCTCGAGCTGATCCGCGCTGCGTCGGCGTCGGGTGCCGTTGTCGGGGCGGGGACCGTTCTGACCGCCGATCAGGCCCGACAGGCGGTCGACGCGGGAGCCGGCTTCGTCGTGACGCCCGGGCTGCGACCGGATGTCGCGGCGATCGTCGCTGACGCAGGTATCCCGCTGATGATGGGTGCGCTGACTCCGTCCGAGGTGATGACCGCCCTCGACCTCGGGGCTGACGCGGTCAAGATATTTCCGGCACGAGCAGTAGGACCTGCATATTTCAAGGATTTGCTCGGCCCCTTTCCGGGCGCGCAACTCGTTCCGTCCGGCGGCGTCAACGCAGGTAACGCCGCACAATTCCTCGCATCCGGTGCCGTGGCAGTGACTGCAGGCACCGATGTGGTGTCACCGGCGTCGGTCGCCGAGGCCAGGTGGGACGACATCACCACACGAGCGCAGGCGTTCGTGGCAGCTATCAGTGCAGACATCAAGGAAGGCACGTCATGAATTCTGTGGTCGACTGGCTCAGAACCTCCACACCTGGTCTACTCGTGTTGTGCGGCATCGCAATTGCCGTGCTATTGGTAGTCATCATCAAGGTCAAACTCGAACCGTTCATCGCACTGCTCATCGTCGGCCTCGGATTGGCGCTGGCTGCGGGTTTGCCGGTCAACGAGATCGTCGGCACCGCGATCAAGAGCAACGAATCACTTCTCGAAACCGGATTCGGTGGCATTCTCGGCCACATCGCGGTGATCATCGGGCTCGGCACGGTCCTCGGTGCGATCCTCGAAAAATCTGGCGGCGCACAGGCATTGACCGCCAAACTACTGGGGGTGTTCGGAGAACGCGGCGCACCGGTAGCGATGGGCCTGCTGGGCTTGATCTTCGGCATCCCGGTGTTCTTCGACATCGGCATCTTCGTCTTGGCACCGCTGGTCTACGTTGCAGCACGACAGGGCGGAAAGTCGTTGGTGCTGTACGCGTTGCCGATGTTGGCCGGCCTGTCCATGACTCACGCATTCTTGCCGCCACACCCAGGGCCGGTTGCCCTCGGCGGGCTGCTCGAAGTGAACCTGGGCTGGCTCATCCTGTTCGGGTTCGTTTGCGGAATACCGGGTTTCATCGCCGCAGGCCTGGCCTGGGGTAGCTGGATCGGCAAGCGTGTCATCGTCGACGTCCCCGATGACTTCATCAACGACGGTGACGACGACGCGACCGGTGGTGGTGGCACGGGGGCCGTCGCCACCACCAAGCGCCCGGTCGTCACGACGCCTCCGTCGGTGGGAACCATCGGAGCGATCATCGCAGTTCCGTTGGTGTTGATCCTCGGTGCCACGTTCGGCAGCATCCTGCTCGATCCGGGCAATCTCCTCGAGGTGCTGACGTTCTTCGGCACACCGGCAGTCGCGTTGCTCATCGCAGTGCTGATCGCGTTCTACGTTCTGGGTATCCGTCGCGGGTCCACCGTCCAGGAGCTCAGCAAGTTGACCGGAGAATCGCTGCGGCCGGTGGGAATGCTGCTGCTCGTCGTCGGGGCCGGTGCATTCTTCGGAAAGGTCATCTCCGCCACGGGCATCGGGACGGCGCTGGCAGACACCATGGCGGCTGCAGGCCTACCCATCATCGTGTTGGCCTACATCATCAGTTGCGCGCTCAGAGTCGCTCAGGGCTCGGCGACTGTGGCCATCGTGACGACCGGCGGCATCGTCGGACCATTGGTGGCAGCGCAGGATTACTCGGCACCGGCCGTCGCGCTCATTGCCATGTCCATCGCAGCGGGTTCGATCATCGCCAGCCACGTCAACGACGGTGGCTTCTGGATCATCGCGAAGTTCTTCAATATGACCGTCAAACAGACGCTGCAGACGTGGACCGTACTCGAGACGATCCTGTCAGTGGTCAGCTTCGCGGTCGCGGGAATTCTCTTCGCGATCATCGCCTGAGGCGGTGGCGCGATCGGATGTCACTGGTGGCAGCCGGTCGCGCCACTGGGTCCGCACCTGGTCACCGACGAAGTGGGTGTTCTCCGCCGACATCTCCCGACTGCCCGATCGTCCGACGAGATCGTCGATTCGGTCGTCGAGACTGTGGGCGCGGGCCATCGCGTCGGAGGTGCGTGCCTCGTCTTCGGAGGACTCGACCAGATTCGCGAGCCGCACCAGCGCCGCCACCCGGCCGGTCAGCTGAGTCCACACCACTTCCAGTGCGCCACGACGTGATTCGACTTGGGCGGCCGTCTCCTCGTCGACCATCGTCTCGCCGATTCGGTTCAGCTCGTTCGCCACGGTCCGCAAAGACGAGGCATCGACCGAGATCTCGGTGAGCTCGACGAACAGATCGAGTTGATTGCGCTGGATCTCGAACACCGTGGACTGCCACGCCGGGGAACGACGTATTCGGTCGAACGACGTGCCCGCAAGAAACAGCAGGGTGTCGTACCGGTCGACGAAGCGGTCGTCCTTGCGATCGACGAACTGATCGACCACCCCGGTGGCCCACTCGACCTGCTCTGCCAGTGGAGTCCGCCGCGCAAACGTGCCGACCCGGTCCGTCGCCGCGTCGACCAGGGAAAGGCCACGTTCGGCAACAGGCCCGAACTTTCGCGGCGCGGGCGTCTGCATCAACGCATCGAAGACCGAATCGCGCTGGTCGAGATCGAGGTGCACGCCGTCTCGACGTTCCTTGCGCGCCGCCCGCACCCCAGCGGCATAGTGCCGATTCGACATCACCACGGTCGTGCGCTGGTGGCTGATGCGCTTGGTCAACTCGGCCACTCGAATTCGGTACACCAGCGACGAACCGGGCTTGTTGGTCGTGTCCTTGGCGCGCCACCGATCGCGCTCGTCCACGAGGTGTCGCAGAGTCCCGAATCCCCCGATCGATGGCAGCGAGCGCCCGGCGTGCCATCGGTTGACGAGAACGGCTCGTGTGGCCGCGTCCACCCGGCCGGCCGCGATTGCGATGGCACTCGCGTCGGACAGCGGTTCCGAATGACCGGGTAAACGGCAATCGGCACAGCGACTGTGTACCTCGGCGTCGAACCGAGCGCGCTGCTCGGCCGACTCGCTACCGTCATACCTGGACATCGTCTCTCCTCGGTCGGGCCGATCACGTCCGACCTAGCCGACGGATCGCTCGTGTTCGAGTGTTCCAGAAGGTCAGATCAGCCCGCGTAACGATTGCTCGGTCTGCGGCTTCTTCTCGGCAAGGAGTGTGCGCGCCACGTCGAGGCCTTCCCAGACGTTCCACATGAGCACTCCTCGAACCACGGCCTGATCGTCGAGGTAGTAGACGACGCCTTCCTTGCCTACCGACTTCCAGTCCTCGATGGTGCTCATGGACGTCGATACCGTGCCGATCGCCTGGTACCCGTCGTCGTAGATATCGGAGTAGAAGTACGGCGTGTACGAGTACGGCTCGGCCGCACCTGCCATGTTGCGTCCGGCAGCTTTGCCCATCTCGGTGGCGTTGTCGACATGCTCGACGCGTCGGCGACCGAGAATCGCGTCGGGATAGTTCGCTACGTCACCGGCGGCGTAGACATGTTCGTCCGCCGTCCTCAGCAGTTCGTCCACCACGATTCCGTCGTCCACCGCCAGCCCGGCACCGTCGGCGAGTTCGGTGCGGGGCTGCACGCCCAGCCCGAACACGGCACCGTCGGCCTCCAGGGTGGTTCCGTCGTCGAGTTGCAGTTGGACACGAGCCGACGCTTCTGCACCGGCCGTGACCTTCGTTGCCCGGCGCACGGTCACGCCGTGCTCGGCAAACCCTTTGTCGAACCCGGCGGCCAGGGTCGGCGGAAACATGTGTGCGCCGAGTATGTCCGCGGAGGTGACCAGCGTGACTTTCACACCCTGAAGCGACAGGGCCGACGCGAGTTCGGTGCCGATGTACCCGCCGCCGACGACGGCGATGTGCTCGGCAGTCTTCGTCAGTTCGCGCAGTGCCCGGTAGTCGGAAAAGGTACGGAAATAGACCACTCGCGGGCTGGGAGCGAGATCGATGCGCATCGGTTCGGCACCCGTCGCGAGGAGGAGGTCCCCGTATTCGTAATGATCTCCCGATTCGGTCGTCACGCTCGCGCGTGATCGGTCCACCGACGCAACCGAAACTCCGGTGTGTACCTGAGCGCCGGTGTCGGAGGCGGTGTCGAGCGGAACCTGATCGCGGCCGAACTCCGAATCCGTCCACAGCTTCTTCGACAGTGCCGGCCGTGTGTACGGCTCATCGGGGTCGGCTCCGAGTATTCCGATGGAACCGGTGCCGTCGATCTCGCGAATACCGCGAGCCGCACTGTCGGCAACCATTCCCCCGCCGATGATCAGGTAGTCGTAGCGCATCGTTCACTCCTCGAAAGGTCGACGTGTTCGATTCGGGGTACCCGAAACGCCTCGGGAACAACCCGGCGCACACGTGCCCGGCGGACCGCCGACGAGGAATCGGGCGGAGTGTATCGAGCATCACACCTCCAGATGGTTGGCCCAGGCCCGCCGAGTGGGCATGTTGGTTCGGGCGACTGAAGATCGTTCTGACTCGAGACGAGCTGTAACGGTTCCGTCCGGCCGAACGACTCACACCTCAGGACGCGAACAAAAGGAGACGATGTGACTGTTCAGATCGATTCGCTGGCAATCGGCACCGACACTGCCGATGTTGCGACAGCAGACGTCGACCAGCTCTTCGACGAGGTTTCAACGCTGGACGCCACCATCCTCGACGCCATCGAGCGCCGTACCCAATTGGCCCGCACTCTTGCTGCGTCGAGTTTCGAGGCCGCCCGCTCGGAGAACGCAGCAGACTCGTTCGACGATCTCGGCACCGACGGCCGCGTCTTTTCACGGATGCTGTCGCGTCTTGCTCAGATAACCCGGTAACGCTTCACACTCCCCCTTCGGCTTCGTAGTCCGCGACCCCGTCGAGCTCGGCTCGGCGGGGTCGTGTTGTGTCAGCAGGGACGTGCCCGGTGATTTTCGTGATCGGCACCTGTCAGTAGGAGCAAGGCCGTCGTACGACGGTTGTCGTCCGCTTGCTTCCCGCAGAGAAGGTGCATTCGATGTCCCGTTTGCTGTTCGCCAACATGCCTGTCCGTGATGTCGTCGCCACCCGTTCGTTCTTCGAGGGCCTTGGATTCGCCTTCAACGACGTCTTCAGCGACGAGAACACCGCCTCCATGATCGTCAGCGACCAGGCGACGGTGATGTTTCTGGCCACTTCACGTTTCGAGGACTTCATCTCCGACGCGATCTGCGACACCGGCTCGGCCCGTGAGGTCCTGATGTGCATCTCGGCCGACAGCCGCGAGGAGGTGGATTCGCTCACCGACGCAGCGATCGCTGCGGGTGGATCCCCGTGGATGGAGCCCCAGGACCACGGGTTCATGTACGGCCGGGCATTCCGAGACCTCGACAATCACGTCTGGGAAGTGATGTGGATGGACCCGTCAGCCATTCCGCAGAGCTGACCGGCAGGTGTCAGAGGCGGTCGGGTAGGCCGAATCGATCGAACAGGGACAGATCGAAGAAGCAGGCCACGTGCCCGACCCCTCGCGCATCGACATCGAGCACGTGCAGCTGGAACGGCCGGTGCACGCCGTCCTCGCCTTTCATGTACAGCCCGTATGCGGGTTGTCCGTTGGCTGCTGTCGGCACCATCCGCATATCGCCTGCTCCGTTCGCCGGGCAGTTGTTTCGGATGAGGGATCCGATCGTCTCGGCACCCTGATACCACCCCACGAACGGTGGCATCTCCCACACGGCGTCCGAGGTGAACAGCGTCACCAGGCCGTCGATGTCGTAACTCTCGAAGCACTCCACGTATCGAGTGAGCATGTCCTGCATCGCCGCGGATTCGATGGGCTCGACATCGTCGAGCTCGGGCGCGATCTCGTCCAGTCGCTCGCGGGCTCGCTGCAACAGACTGTTGACCGCAGTTGTCGTTGTCGCAAGAACCTCCGCGACCTCGGACGCTTTCCATTGCAACACCTCGCGCATCAGCAGAACGGCGCGCTGCCGAGACGACAGATGCTGCAGGGATGCAACGAAGGCCAGGCGCACGGATTCCTTCGCCACCAGGATTGCGGCGGGATCACTCGAGTCCCCCAGCTCGGAATCGGCAATGGGTTCGAGCCAGGCAATCTCGTTGTTCTGCACGAGTTCGTCGGTCGGACCGGAACTCGGCGCACCCAAGCCCGTAGGGAGCGGACGCTTCGACCTACCGTCCAGAGCGGTCAGGCAGGTATTGGTGGCAATTCGGTACAACCACGTACGCAGCGAGGAGCGGCCCTCGTACTTCTCGTACCCTCGCCATGCCCGAATGTACGTTTCCTGCAGTAGGTCCTCGGCGTCGTGGATCGATCCGGTCATGCGGTAGCAGTGCGCGAGCAGCTCGCGTCGGAACGGATCGAACTGTGCCAGGAAGTCATCCTGCTGCAGTGAGGCCGCGGTCATGCGCTAGAGCCTAAACCGCTGGCCGATACGCCACAGCTCGAACGCGCGCCGCGCCGCGGATTGCCCGCCGATCTGGGTTAATGTCGGCATCGTGACTTCGGGAGCGAGCATCGACGAGCTGGTGGAGGAGCTGTATCTGCAACGCCGCCGAGCGTGGGAAGCCGCTCTCGTCACCGCGCAGAACTTCCTCGAGACCATCGCCGACGAAATTCTCGAGGACGTCGATCGAGACCGACTCAACGCACAGACCGCACGAATCAAGGACCCAGGAAGATCGGCCGACAAATTGCGTCGGTACGTCTCCGAGGGCCGCGTGAGTGAGCCCTCGGAGGCCGATGCCGTCGCCGAGGCACTTCCCGATCTCGTCGGCGTCAAGGTGTTGTGCAAGACCCCGCGCGACCAACTGAGTTTCGTTGCTGCGCTCGAGCGTGCCTGCAACGACCCGGAATGCTCGGTTCGGTTCGCGCAACCACCCACCGATTACGTCGCTTTCCCCAAGCCGAGCGGTTACCGCGCATATCACGCCGTACTGGTGGTCAGGGTGGCAACGCATCAGGGTGACCTCGACGTGAAAGTGGAGGTTCAAGTCAAGACACGTCTACAGGACGCGTGGGGCGAGCTGACCCACGAGGACATGTACAAACCCGGTGAGGCCCTCAAACCGACCAAGAAGCACACCGATTACGCCGCGCATATGGCCCACTTGCTCGACCAGGTGGATGCGATGGCCGACGATCTCGCCGCTCAACTCGATTCGCTGACCGCTGCATCCAAGGAAGGCAACGTACTCGACACCGACCCCATCCCGAAAGACCCGGACTTCGTTCACGCGCGGGTCACTCGCACCGGGCCGCGGTATGCGTTGGCCGTCGGCCCGGACGGTCGCCGCGGGCTCGTACCCGCTCGCTCGGTGAAGGCCGTCATCGGCTCGACCGACCGCATCGCGGTCAACGACTATCTCGAAGTGGGCGACTACATCGACGTCGTTGTCGAGGATTCCGAGGACGCGCTCTACTACCATCTCACTTCGCAGCCGCCGCGCTACAGGCCGGCGAAGAAGCGCAAGCAGTGACCTGCACTTCTCAGGAACATCTCACGTCGGTCCGGTAAACATTTCTTCTCGTGACCACTACCGAGAGATCCACGGTCGTCACCGAAGTCGACACAGCGACCCATCCGACCAAGACCGACGACCGGATTGCGAGATTCCGCACTGCCGAGACGATGGTGCCTGCCATTGCGTTCGCCGTTCTGGCACCCCTGTATGCGGTGATGTCCGTGCTGGGCCATCGTCAGCTCCGTACGTCCGGCTTCGACCTGGGGATTTTCGTCCAGCAGATCGCGTCGTACTCGCAGTTTCGTGCACCCACGTCCGACCTGCTGGGCACCGGCTACAACACACTCGGCGATCACTTCTCCCCCATCACCGCACTGCTCGGTCCCGTCTATCGGGTGTTTCCGCACGCCGAGACGTTGTTGATCGCGCAAGCGGTGTTGTTCGCGTTGGCCGTGATCCCGATCAGCCGGCTTGCGGTGCAGAAATTCGGCACGGTCATCGGGATCGTGATCGCCGCGGCGTTCGGACTGTCGTGGGGTGTTCAGGCAGCGCTGAACTTCGACTTCCACGAGGTGGCGTTCGCGATGCCGCTGCTGGCCATGTCCATGGTCGCGCTGGTTCGTCGACGCTGGCTACCGGCTCTGGCCTGGGCTCTGCCGCTGGTGTTCGTCAAAGAGGACATGGGTTTGACAGTGGTCGTGATCGGAGCGCTGGTGGCGCTGTGGACGACCGGACGAACCCGAGTCCTGGGTGTGCTGACCGCCGTGTGGGGTCTGACCTGGGTAGTTCTCGCCGTCAAAGTGATCATCCCGCTGCTGAGCGCGGACAATTCATACGACCAGGGGTCGAAGCTGCCTCCTCTGGGTGAAGGTATCGCGGATACCGCGCACGGCCTGGTTGCGGGCGATTCTCGGGCGGCGACGGCCTTTCTGCTGCTCGCGGTCACCGGCTTCTTCGCTCTTCGCTCCCCTCTGCTGCTGATCGCCGTCCCGACGGTCGCGTGGCGGTTCCTCAGTGACAACACCAACTTCTGGAAGCCGATCTATCACTACAACGCGATTTTGATGGTCATCGTGTTCGTCGCACTGCTCGATGCGCTGGCGCGCAGCCACCGGCACGGCCAGCTCACGGCGCGCGGCAGGAACAGCATCGTCGCGTTCGTGGCCGTGTTCGCGGTCGTCGCGCTACCGTTCCTGCCCATGTCGCGCATCGTGCACGCGCAGGAATGGACGATCGATCCGCAGGCCGCGACTGCTCGGGACATTTCGAGTTGGATCCCTGCCGGCGACCGGGTTGCGGCGTCGAACAATCTCGTCGCCCAATTGGTCGCCGATCATGCCGTATCGGTCTTTCCGCAGCGCGCAACGGATTCGACCGTCCCGGACTGGATCGTCGTCAACCGCGAACGGCCTGCGGGATGGCCCGCCGACGAGAGCGGCGATCGCCAGGCGATCGATCGGGCGCTGTCGAGCGGCTACGACCTCGTCTACGAGGTCGACGGGATCGAGGTCTTGCACCGCGAGTGACGACGTCCTACTAGGGTTTGTTGGCATCGACCCACCGCGACGACCGCAAGGCAGGTACAGAACATCGACGCTCGAACCGGCGATCTCGGCGCCACCAAGACCGCATCGAAGCGTTCACCGTGGAACAGAAAGAACCCTTACCGCGCACAGGTGCTGAGCAACCGACTCCTGTCCGGGCCCGACTCCGCGAAAGAAGTTCGGCACTTCGCCATCGGACTGGGCGACAGTGGTATCACCTACGAAGCCGGCGACGGATTCGGCATCAAACCCGTCAACGACGCTGCACTGGTCTCTGCCGTCATCGCGCGACTCGGAGTGCCCGCGGACGTTCCGGTTCACACGAAATCGGGTGAGATCACCCTGACTCAGGCACTGACGACCGACTACGAAATCGGAATCCCGTCCGTGGACCTCATCGAGGCCGTGGCGGAAACAGCGGGCAACGCCGAACTCGACCACGTTCTGCAAAACGGCGACCGGGCGTCCTTCGACGCCTGGACGTGGGGTCGCGATGTCGTGGACGTTCTGGATCTCGATCCGTCCCTCGCTCTCGATCCGGCCGAATTCCTCGGTTTGCTTCGTCCGTTGCAACATCGGGTGTACTCGATCTCGTCGTCTCCGACAGCACACGAAGGCACTGTGCACCTGACGGTCTCGACCGTCAGGTATCGGTCGGCCGAGCGTGACCGCGGTGGCGTCTGCTCGACGTACCTGGCCGACAGAGTGGGCGAGGCGCAGGAGGCCGGTGTGTTCCTGTCGGCCAACAAGTCGTTCCGACTCCCCTCCGACGACACCCCGATCATCATGATCGGGCCCGGCACCGGGGTCGCACCGTTTCGAGCGTTTCTGCACGAGCGCCGAGCGCGCGGTGCCACGGGCAAGAATTGGTTGTTCTTCGGCGATCAGCACCGGTCGAGCGATTTCCTGTACGAGGACGAGCTCGTCGAGTTCGAGCGTGACGGCCTGCTGACTCGACTCGATGTGGCCTTCTCTCGTGATCAGCACGAGAAGATCTACGTTCAACACCGCATGCGCGAGGCGGGAGCGCAGTTGTTCGACTGGCTCGAATCGGGCGCGCATCTCTATGTCTGCGGTGATGCGGCCCGCATGGCGAAGAGCGTCGACGAGGCTGTGCACGACATCGTTGCCGAACACGGCGGCCGCTCTCCCGACGCTGCCGAGGACTACGTCGACGAACTCAAGCGATCCAAGCGCTACCTGCGGGACGTCTACTGACCGACGTGTTCTTGTCGGACCCCCTCACTACGGTCTGACTTCACAGGCATCAGTTCTCGTCCGAGAAGAGGGTTTGCACCGTGAACACACCGCAGAACGGCCATTTCGATTCCGCAACGGCGCTCGCGTGGGCTACGTTCACCGGGAATCTGCACGCCTGCATCCGGGCCCTGCCCCAGGGTGACTACGTCACGGTCACCGCCGCTCAAGCCAGTCCCGGCGAGCGTGGCCTGCGGCCGTACATCGATGTGGCGGCTTCTGATACCGGGCGCATGGTCGCGGTCGCAGCCATTCCGTCTCTGCTGTATCCGGAGGCACCCGATGCGACGGCCATGGACGTGCAATTGCTCGAGTTCGGCTGGCTGGATCGGGGCAAGCCGCTCGCAGACGGATCGGTCATCGATCTCACGCGAACCGATTCGAGAGCCGATGCTGCGCTCGTCGCGGAGATGATCACGCTCGCGTTTCGCGAGATCTGGAATGTTCCGCACCCATCGTTCCTCAGCGTCTGGGGCGTGGCGGCCGACGGTGTGTCCTCCGGGCCGGTGGACCTACAACGCGGGTCCGTCGGTAGCCCGGTCACACCGGGATCGGATGCGGACTGTCCCGAGGCAACGGTCGACGTTCCCGCCGCACTGCGGTCGCTGCAGGCGGTGTGCCAGTTGGTCGGTCGACGGGTCGACGCGCACACCGTTCTGTCCGTGTGCACCGGTAACAACCTGGACGAACTACTGGACCGTGCCATCGCGCTGCATCGCTCGGCCGCCGGTCGAGCTCACCGAACAGCGGACGCCGGTGGAGAAGGCTCCGCCGCGGTGTGGATCAACTTGGCCCGCACCTGGGGCTCGGTGGCCCGCAGCATCGACGCCGCTCTGGATGCGGATCGGCACGCGCGCAGGTGAGGGGCTACCGGACCGTTCTTCGTAGCCCACTCGCTCGCAACACCTGACGTTCGACGCCTGCACGGATCGCGTCCTCGGTCCCGATCACCCGCACGTGCTTTCGGGCTCGGGTGATCGCGGTGTACAGCAACTCGCGGGTCAGCAGAGTCGATGCCTCGGCGGGAAGAAGCACCGAAACCGTGTCGTACTGACTGCCCTGGCTGCGGTGGATCGTCATGGCGTAGACGGTGTGCACCGAGGAGAGCACGTTCGGGTGGATCAGCACGTGGCCGCGCCCGCGGGGGAACGCCGCCATCGGGGTTCCGTTGTCTCCGGAGATCACAACACCGGTGTCACCGTTGTAGATCCGCGCCTCGTGATCGTTCGCCGTTACCAGCAGTGGCTGGCCGGGGTACCAGAGCGACGGATCGAGGAACGTTCCGCTCCCTTCACCGACCCATTCCATCGCCTGCCGATCCCACCGTGAGACACCCCATCGGCCCTCGCGGTGTGCACACAACAAGCGATGCTTCTCGAGCCCGAGCAGTGCGGCGGCCGCGTCCCCTCCCGTGGCTGCAGCGGTCACTTCGGCCGTGGTGTCGATCACGTCGGAGCGCAGAGCATCCATGTCGTCGGGACCGTGGAAGGAGATCTCCTCGGCGCCGGACTCGAGCAGCGACATCACCTCGTCGGCTCGGCCGTCGCGCACGGCCACGGCCAGGCGCGCGATAGCTCCACCGAACCGCCTGCCGCGACTGAGCCGCACGACACCTCCACTGAGTCGGTCGCGCTCGTACCCGCTCAGGGCCGCCTCGGCCGGATCCTCGGTGGCTGCGAAATCCTCGGCGACGAGTTCGGCCAGCACCGGGTTCTCACTACCGGTGACCGGACGAGCCACGAGATCTGCCAGCACGGCACCTGCGTCGACGGAGGTCAGTTGGTCCGGGTCACCGACGAGGATCAGACGCGATTCGGGACGGACGGCTTCGAGCAATCGGCACATCATCGTCAACGACACCATCGAGGTTTCGTCCACGACTATGACGTCGTACGGCAGACGATTCTCGGCGTCGTGCCGAAACCTCGTCTTGCTACCGGGCTTCCAGCCCAGAAGCCTGTGCAGCGTCATCGCCTTCAGATCTGCCGGAAGTTCGAGCAGTTCGGCTTGTTCGGACACCGACTCCTGCAGCCGGGCGGCCGCCTTGCCTGTCGGTGCCGCCAAACCTATTCGTAGGTCACTTCCGTGTTCCCGGACGAGCAACGCGAGAATGCGGGCCACCGTATGAGTTTTGCCGGTTCCCGGTCCCCCTGCGATGACGGTGGTCCACTGTGTGGCGGCCAGGGCCGCCGCTATTCGCTGTCGATCGGGGGCGGCTGTCGGTGCGCCGGATTCATCGATGAACAACTCGGCCAATGCGGCACTGATCTCCGCGGCGTCGGCGACCGGGTGGGTCTGCGATCGCTGATCGAGTACATCGCGAACTATGCTCTCCTGCAGGTGGTATCGATCCAGGTACAGCAGCTCACCCTGATCGGTGTCGACCAGTTTCAACGGCGTCAGTGGTCCGTTCGAGCTCCCGACCACGAGCGGGCTCACGGTCAGGGCACCGAGCACCTCGCTCAGCTCGGGCCACGGAAGCGAACTCGGATCGACCTCGGAATTCTCGTCGACCGTCACATCGCGCAGGCGCCGCAGATCGAGGCACACCGATCCCGAACGCACCGCACGCACCGTCAGGGCGGCTGCAAGCAGCACGTGCTCGGACGACTCCCCTGCCAGTGCACCGAGCCGCAGCGCCACGTGTACGTCGGCAGCCGACAGCACCCCTGCATCATTGAACACGCGCAGAATCCCGCTGCCGCGCAGTGCAGTCGAGACGGCCGTCATCGACTGATCCTCCCGGCGAGCAGGTCCGAGAGCTCGACCACCAGAGCGGCGGGCGGATCCCAATCGAACACCCCGCACCCGGCCGGGGTCTGTGGTCCCACCATGCCCCGGACGAACAGGTAGCGAATACCGCCGAGGTGCGTACCCGGGTCGTAATCGGGTTGACGCCATCGCAGATACCGGTGCAATGCAACGGCATACAGGATTGCCTGCAGCGGATAGTGCGAGCGCATCATTTCCTGAGCCATTTTCTCACGGGTGAAATGCCCAGTGCTCAGGTCGCCGCGGGCGAGCCGGTTGGTCTTGTAGTCCACAACGACGTAGCGCGGTCCGGACACGCGGAGAACCGAGTCGATGCTGCCGGTGAGAAAGCCGCGCAGTGGTGTCGCCTCGATACCGTCGAGCAGATCGGGATAGGACGCGAGCACGTCCGCCGGATCGAGGTGATGCCGCATCGAGCGCGCAACGGATTTCAGGGTGACCGTCGCCGCCACCGGGTCCTCGCCACCGGCCAAGGGCAGCTCGAAGTCCAGTTCCGCCAGGTGATCGGTCGGTGCGATGTCGGCCAACGTTCCGAAACCCAAGGGCGTCTGCATCACCGGCAGAAGGGCTGCGGCCAACGCCATCGGGTCGACCTCTGCCATCCGTGACGCGACCGCTGCGCTGCAGCGCCGTTCCAGTTCGGCCAGTAGATCCGGAGCAGAGGCGTCGACGTGTTCGAGCGCCTCGTGGACGAGCGTTCCGAATGCGGCCCCCGCGGGCATGCCGTTCATCGGGGACGCAATACCCTCCGCCCTGGGCTCGCCGTCCAGCACGGGACCGTAGTCGCTGTCCGGCTGTGGTTCGGCAGGCTCGTCCGTCTTCTCGGGGTGCTCGGCCTCACTGGTCACACCGGAACCGAGCTGGACCAGTGCGGAATCATGGGCATGAGCTGTCAACGCGGAGTACGACGTTCGACGCCACAGTAGGTCCAGGCTTCGATCGAATCGCGCGGCGGCAACGTCGAGGTGGGTCTCGTCCGGCCGGAGCCACTGCGCGGCCGACGGCGCACCGGAGCCCACCGGTTCGACCGAGATGAGGTCGGTAGCCGATCCGACCCAGGATTGGAGCCGATTCGCGGTAGTCGCATCGTCGAGAACTTTGTAGGACCGCTCGGGTTGCGGAACTGCGGGTATGCGGCCGAACAGCATGCGATGCAGCGAGGACGTTGCGGTGTTGCGCCCCGGTGCCCACCACAGCACGACCTGACTCTCGGCGCGGGTGAGCCCGACGTACAGCAGTCGCAGTTCCTCGGCCGCTTCCTCCTGATCGTTGATGATCTTCCTGGCGGCGTATCCCGTCCCGGACGGTCCACCGACGTCTCGGATACGGTCGCCGTTCTCGTGGAGCAGCAGCGTCGAGGGCTTGCTGAAATACAATGTGTCCCAGGCATACGGCAGATAGACGACGGGAAACTCGAGTCCTTTGCTGCTGTGCGTGGTCATGATCTGGACGGCGGCCGCATCACTGTCGAGTCGACGGCTGCGGTCGGCGGATCCGCCCGCTGCCGGTTCCTTGATGCGATCGGTCAGCCATCGGGTGAGGGCGGTGATTCCGAGTGATTCGGATACTGCTGCGCGATTGAGCAATTGGGCGATGTGCCGCAGATCGGTCATGGTGCGCTCGCCTGCGTCCACGGCGAGTAGACGCGCGTCGAGCCCGGACTGGGCCGAGACGCGCTCGAAGACTGCGGCGAACCCTGCCTCGTCGAAGAGGATCGAGTACTCACGTAGGCGGCTGCTGACCTGGGCCACCGCGTCCTCTGCCCCGGAGTCGAGCTGAGCGGCGGTCCAACCGAGGAGCGGGGTCAGTGCGGCAAGGCGTACGCGATCGGTGCGATGCGGCTGCTCGATTGCCTGCAGCAACCACAGCCAGTGTCGGGCGCTGTCCGTGCCGAACACACTGGTGCTGCTCGATACGACGGACGGAACGCCGACGCCGTCCAACGCATCCCGAATCAGCGCTATCTGCTTGGTCGTTCGGGTCAACACGGCGATGTCCCGCGGTTCGATCTCGCACGGCCCGTCGGGGCGATCGATCACGGTATTGCTGGACAACAGCTCGACGATGGTGGTCGCGACGTCGGCCGCAACTCTGGATCGGAGCCGATCGACGGCCGGAAACCCTTGCCGCAGTGGACCGACACCGGTTCGCGGGAGGTAGCGAAGCCGTAGCGGAGGATGCCCCACCATCCGCGGCAGCGGGTTTCGTGCCTCGACTCGGTGCACCACGATATCGTCGTGTCCGAGGGCCGCACCACCGTACAGATGATGCAATGCGTCGAGCAGTCCCGAGTCACTGCGCCAGTTGGCAGTGAGTTCGTACAGATGGTCGGCCGATTCCACCGCGTGGAGGTAGCTGAGCACCTCGGCTCCACGAAACGCGTAGATCGCCTGCTTGGGGTCTCCGACGAGAATGAGCGTCGTGGATCCGTGAAACGCTCGCCGCAGAATGTCCCATTGCATCGGGTCCGTGTCCTGGAACTCGTCGATCAACACCACACGGAATCGGTCTCGTACTCGCGCACAGGCAGCGTCGCCGTGCGCCGGATGGGACAACACCGAATGCAGCAGTCCGAGCAGATCGTTGTAGTCACGAACCCCGAGCTGGCGCTTACGGCGCTCGACTTCCCGCCGCGTCTCTCGGGCGAATCGGACGCGGAGTTCGGACTCGCGATTTCCGTCGTCGTCGAGGTTCTCGATATCGGGGTAGAGGATCGACTGCGGGTCGTTCACTGCCGCCAGCGCCAGCTGCTGGGCGTCGTGTCTGCTGAACGCCGGAGCCGCGTCGTCGCCGCTGAACATCTGCAGATACAGATCATCCACGACCTGTTCGAGTACATCGGACACCGATTCGACGAACGTCGATTCGGGTTCACGCTCGCCAGCGATACCGAGCCCGTCGAGCATTCGCTGACAGAAACTGTGGGTGGTGACGATGGTCCCGGCGTCGAAGTCCGAGAGTGCCTTGCGGAGCCGGCCGCGACGTCGGTCCACCTCGGCATCGTCGGCGGATGCCAGGAATACGACCAGTGGATCACGTTCTGCACGAGCGGCTTCCGGGTCGGCCAGGTGCGCGGCGAGAGAAGCGAATCGACTTCGCGTGCGATCACGGAGTTCCTGGGTCGCGGCCCGACTGAAGGTTACCAGCAGCAGGTCGGATATCTCGGCGATGCCCTCGGCGACATAGCGCGCGGCCAATCCGACGATGGCGTAGGTCTTGCCGGTGCCGGCACTGGCTTCGAGCACCGTGGTTCCGGTCGGCAGCGAACCGAGCAGATCGAATCCGCGCGCGGTGGTCATGCGTTCCCCATGTTTTCGGCGGCCAGCAGTGGATCCCAGAGCTTTCGAGCGATAATCCCGAAGCGGCTCGACTCGTTCGAAGGTTCGGTCTCGTCGGGTAGGGGTGTCGCGGCCAGCAGCGTCTGAAACGTCAGGGTAGGGCCGTACAAGTACCGTAGCGATCGATCTGTTCCGTCTCCGAAGTCGCCTCGCCACGACCAGGTGGCCGACTCGTAGCCGTCCTCGATCGTTCCGCCCCCGAACCTCTTCTCGGCGTACGAGGACGCGGTTCCTGTCGAAATCGGCAACGGCGACGCCAATCCACGGTCGCGTAGGTCGACCAACTCGCGGAGGACCGTGCTGGGCTCGGCCGGTGCGGTCAGGCGAGATCGACGAGGTGGTCGCATTCCGCTTGCCCGTCCGATGGTGACGGCGCTCCATTCCCCCGGCTCCGATGCGGCCACCGCCAGCAGCCGCACCCAGGCCGCGAGGCGGTGCTTGGCAGCCAGACGCGAGTAGGACGAGCGCGCCAGAGTGCGATCGTGGATTCCGGTCACGGTGCCGGTCAGACGCCGACCCTCACCGAGATCGACGGCGATATCGATGGTCTCGGCCGGCCCGTCGTGGAAGGGGGCGGCCACGTCGGCGATGATTCCGACGATCTGCCGAATATCGGACATTTCACGTCGGCCCTGGTGGAACGGCGGCAATGTGCCGCGGCGCCACTCGGCGTCGGCGAATTCTCCGATGTCTCCCCCTGCGAGTACTGCGGCGAGCATCCGGTCACCGATGCTCCACCGAGACAACGGGTCCAGTTCGATATCCAAACTGTCCGCGAGGTCGTCCTCGAGCTCGGGAACTCGAAAGCCCAGTCGTTGACGCAGAAATGCCTGCGCCGGGTTCTCCACGAAGGCGATCAGGTCGGCGAGTTCTACGTCTCCGCGAGGTAGTGGCGGAAGTGCCTCGGGCAGAAACGGGCGCACCGGATGGGTTGTTTCTTGCTTGGCCACTGCGCCTGCCAAGGCGACCACGTCGAAGCTGAAGGGGTGCTCGGCTTCGAAATTGTGTGGATCGAACGGCTGCAGCGGATGCCGATGTTCGACGCTTCCTCCCGCGGTCACCTCGAGTACGTCCATCAACTCGCGCAACGGAATTGCAGGGGGTTTGACCGATCCGTCGACGGGGTCGGCTCCGGTGTAGAACAGTAGGAGTTTCTCCTCGGCGGACATCACCGCGTCGAGTAGGAGTTGCCGATCCTCGCTGCGGAGGTCTCGTTCGCCGATGGCAGGGTCGCGGGCGAGGATGTCGTCGCCGTCGATACTGCCCACTCGCGGGAACACCTCGTCGTCGAGCCCGAGAAGCACCACCACTCGGTGCGGCACCGATCGCATCGGGACCATGGTGCATACGGTCAGTTCGCCGGTTCGGAAGTTCGCTCGGGTGGGTCGGCCCGCAAGTCTCCCGGCGAGCATCGCGCGGACGTCCGCGAGTCGAAGCTCGGCTTCGCCGCCGTGTTCGGTGGCATCGGCGATCTCGCGATGCGCTTGTGCGAGTTGCCATTCATCCGCGGTCGGTACGTCGGCGAGCAGATCGAGGGCGCGACCGAGCTGCCGCGTCCACTCGGTCACCGACGCGGGGCCGGCAAGAGCGCGCAGTACCGAGGCAAGGCGATCGACGAGCTCGGCGAAACGGCCGGCGAGGGTGATGTCGTTGCTGTCGACATCGTCGAGTGGGAGGGCGAGGTCGAGGTAGTCGTTTCCGGTCTCGTCGGCAGCCACGCCCAGGAGAATGCGGTCCAGTGCCGACTTGAACGTGTTTTGCCGAAAGCCGTTCAGTCCGAATGCTTCTCGCTGCCGAACCGTCAAGCCCCAGCGGGCACCCGAGGTGGTGACCCATTCGCGCAGTCGCTCCAGGTCGTCGTCGGTGAACGAGAACTTCGCGCGGACCGGGCCACTTGCAGCGAAGTCGAGGAGTTCACTCGCCGTGACGCGGCCCTGAGCACAGTCGAGCAGGGTGGCGATGACGTCGAGCACGGGGTTGGTGCGGCGCAGGCCCCGATCGGCGAGTCGCACGCGCAGCCGGTGCCCCGGGTGCACCAGCGCTGCCTGCCCGAAGTTCGCGCGGATCAGTGGCGCGTAGGTCTCGACGTCCGGGCACATCACCAGCACGTCCCGCGGTTCCAGAGTCGGATCCTCGGCGAACAGGTGCAGCAGGGATTCACGCAGAACGTCCACCTGCCGAGCGGGACCATGACATGCGTGGATCTGCACCGTTCCATCGGAAGACGTTGCCTTGGCATCGGATTGAATTGCGGCGGTGGGTGATACGTTCGCTGCTATGTCCGATTGAACTCGGGCGAGCAGGGTACCGGCGACCCCAGAGCTCGGGTGATACACAGAGCTCGGGTGATAGACAGAGCTCGGGTGATAGACAGAATTCGTCGCGATCGAACCGAGGGTTGATTGCAGCTCTCGCACGTCGCGCGACAGGCTCGCCAACAGTGGGTGTTCGACCGCCAGAGCCGTGACGTCGTCTCGTCGACGCGTCACCGCAGGGATGCCTGCGAGGGCATCCCACATCGACGGGCTGGGGTGCGGCACCCAGATGTGGACGTCGCGGTGGTGTGACAGCGCAGCCAGCATCTCGAGCTGATCGGTGGTCAGCCGAGTCGGACCGAACACCGACAATCGACTCGGTAGGTCTACCGCTTCCGGCGCGTCCCGCAGCCGGGCGCATATGACGGGCAGCCGTTCGGCGGGGCTCGGGCTGTCGATCCGCTCGCGCACCATGTTCCACACTCGCGGTTGCCACTGCAGGTCGTCGTCGAGATCGGTGCCGTGGCCGTCGGTGAATCGTCCGGCCTGCCACTCGCGCAGCATCTGGGGTCGCTGGGTCCCGTACGCGCGGAACAGCTCCGCAACATGCGCCGCCGTCGACCAGCGGCGTCCCGCTCGATGGTCCTCGGTCCCGGCTCCCAGGTGTTCGAACAGTACGGCCGCCCACGGTTCGGTGCGACATTCGTCGATCACGTCCAGTGCGGTCCAGAGCACCCGTCCCGGGGCCCAGGGGTCGTCGTCTGGGTCGATGTCGTCGACTGCAGCGATGGCACGAGAGACCAGCCTCGCCGGGCTGGGGAATTCGATGTTCGCGGCGATACCGTCTCCGTCGGGGCCACCCAATGTGCGTGACAGTCGTTGAGTGAGCCAACGCTCGACACCCTTGGCCGGGACCGACACGACCTCGGGAGCAAAGCAATCGTTCAACGGAACGGAGAGCACATCGGCAAGGGCTGCCGCGAGGGTTCCTGCGCGTTCGGCGCGGTGGAGCGTCAACACCGTTGCGATCCCCCTGCCTTGCTCGTGACGAAGAGCCCGATTCCCGGACAGGAGATGACCCTACTCGAGGCTCCGACAGTTTCTGCCCGATGAGTTGGGCCGTCGAATTCGGTCGGTATCTGTGAACTCCGTATCGAGACGAAGGAGACGACATGTTCGGACACGTGTTTGCAGTGGTGGCAGTGCGCGATATCGACGCATCGAATGCCTGGTACGAGCGGCTTTTCGATCGGCCCGCGGACAACAATCCGATGCCGAGTCTGGTGGAGTGGCAGGCAGCCCCGGCTGCCTGGGTGCAGGTGACCGTCGATGCCGAACGGGCCGGTTCGTCGCAGTTCAACGTCGCCGTCGAGGACCTCGAATCGTTCGTCGCTTCAGCGCGCTCACGCGGGGTCGAGTTCGGCGACATCGTCGAGGCGAACAAGGGCGTCCGGTTGTGCTCCGTTTCCGATCCCGACGGTAATTCGATCACGGCGATCGGCGGCTTCCGAGAACGCTATTGACACACCCCGGTTGCCGTCCGGACCTCTGGTGTAACGGCAGTCGACGGCCGTACGACATGCTGGTTGGAATGCGACCGCCCGGTCCGAAAGGGATACAGGGGGTGCTTCCGGGTCCCGCGGTCCATCTCTGCCGCGGAATCGACACCCACCGACCTGAGGACGATCCCCCGTGACCAGCGCATACCCGCCACCGTTCCAGCGACCCGCTCCTGAGCCGACGACCCAACGTCGTCCCCTGCTCGGCAAGTTTTTCGCTTGGGCTGCAATCGTTTTCGGTGTCATCTTTCTGATCGGCGCAGTCACGTCGTTCGAGTTCGGCGCTCTGCTCGTCGGCGCTCTGCTGCTCGGCGCGGGTGTCGTGTACTTGCGCTCGTCGCCCGCGCAGGGCCGCAAGGGCTGGGCGATCCCGGCAATCGCCGTCCTTCCCGCCTTGGTCTTCGCGGGTCTGACCACTACCACCGAGTCCGAGACTCCCGCCGTTGCCCCGGTTGCGGCCGTGCCCGCGCTCCCGACCGTCACGACGACCTCCGCGCGGCCGACCACAACAACACCCGCACCGACCACGACCACGGTGGCCCCGACAACCGAAGCTGTCGCTGCCGTCGTCGAGGTGCCGCCGACGACGGAGTACATCCCGCTCCCGGATCCCGCGCCCGCCTACATTCCGGAGCCGGTGTACACCCCCGAGCCCGTCTACACCGCTCCTGCGCCGTTTGTCGCAGCGCCGCCCGTCGTCTCGTACGCGAATTGCGATGCTGTTCGCGCGGCAGGCGCAGCGCCGATCTACGCCGGCGAGCCGGGCTACAGCGTCAAACTCGACCGCGACAGAGACGGCATCGGCTGCGAGAACTGACCACGGTCAGCCCACCAATCGCCGCGTGAGGTCTGCACTCTCGCGGGAGTAGGCGACCAGCATGACGAGTTCGACCGAGGGCCGCGCAGCTTTCACGGCCACCACTTGCTGGGTGACGGCTTCGTGCATCGGCCATCCGAAGGACCCGCCGGAGATCAGTGGAAACGCGACTGACTTCGAGTTCATCGACGCGGCCAGGGCCAGGCTCCGGGCGTAGCACGATCGCAGCAATTCAGATCGGTCCTCGTGCAGGGAGTACCGCGGCCCGACGGTGTGGATGACGTGGTCCGCGCGCAATCTGCCTGCGGTTGTCGCAACGGCTGCGCCCACGTCGAGCCCGTGCGGCAGGGTGGTGGCCCGCAGCACCTTGCATTCCGCGAGGATCGTGGGCCCGCCGGCGCGATGGATCGCCCCGTCCACCCCGCCGCCGCCGAGCAGTTTTGTGTTGGCCGCATTGACGATCGCACTCGCCGCCACGGCCGTGATGTCGCCCTGGACGACGTCGATTATTGTCATGAAAGTTCCTTCGCTGCAATGATGTTCGTGGTGATGCGATCGAGGTCCTCGGCACGAAGCCCTGGGTAGCCGTGGACGATGTCGCGCCAGTCCTGCGGTACCGCCGATGCTCCCCAGCGCGCTCCCAGGAGTCCGCCGGCGATGGCTGCCGTCGTGTCGGTGTCGCCGCCCGCGCGGACGCAGAGTTCGAGAGCTGCGGGTAGTGGCCGCTTCTCGTCCCGGCAACGATGGATTGCCCACCATGCGGTCTGCAGGGCGTGCACCACCCAACCGTTGCGGGGGAAGTCCGAGGGCTCTCCTGCCTGGGCCAGCTGGATCAAGGGCTGCCAGAACGCTCGCACATCGGCGTCGGCCTCGTCGAGAAACTCCGAGACGCCATCGTATGTGCCGTGCAGAACTGCGTATCGAATTGCGTGAGTCCATAATTGACACGCTTCGCCGGCACGTGGGTCGGCATGCGTGAGATCGCTGATCCGCGCTGCAGCAGCTCGACATCCTGCGGGATCGTCGAGGTAGGCCAAGGCGACCGGCGCGGTCCGCATGAGCGACCCGTTGCCACCTGTTCTGCCTGGCAAGGACGCAGCCGCGGCGGCCATGTCCGCGCCGCTTGAGGTGGCCTGCGAGAGCACGGCGCGAGTCTGATTTCCGACGTCAGGAGGGTTCTGCGCGAACCACGCACGAAAATTATCGGCGATCTCGTCGATGTCACCGCCTGATTCGAGAGCCCGCGCCACGCACAGTGCCATCGAGGTGTCGTCGGTCCACTCCCCCGGAGCCCAGTCGAACGTCCCGCCGCCGACCATGGCGATCGGCGTCTCGGGCGAGGGATATCCGAACTCGTAGCCGGCACCCAATGCGTCGCCCGCTGCTGTTCCGAGCAGAACGCCCCTCGCTCGATCCTGTTGATTGTCCGTCAGTTGCACAACTACCCCTTTGCTCGATATTGAGCTAATCATAGATCAGTTTCACGCTAATATGCAAGACATGACCTGGCGAGATCGAGAGGGCAACGCCCTGACCGACTACCCACGCCCATCCGTGGCAGTCGACGTAGCTGTCCTGACCCTCCGTGACAACCGACTGCACGTCGTCGCAGTGCACTCGGAGCGAGGGCTCGCGCTTCCTGGAACATTCCTGCGCCCCGGAGAGAGGTTGTCCGATGCGGCCGACCGCGCACTCGAGACCAAGGCGGCCATCGTCGATCTCGTATTTCACCAACTGCGACTGTTCGACGTGCCGGATCGAGACGACCGCGGATGGGTTCTGTCGATGGCACACAGCGCAGTGGCCCCAGTCCGATCCCTTACCGCGACAACCGAATTCGTTCCCATCGACAATGCGAGACCGGTGTCACCGTTGGCCTTCGACCACGACGACATGGTGACCGAAGCGGTTCTCGACCTGCGTGAGCGCTACGCACGCGAGATCGATCCCGCACTGTTGCCGAACGAGACCTTCACGCTCCTCGAGCTGCGAGAGTTGTACGAGATCGTCTTCGACCGCTCGCTCACGAAAGACACCTTCCGCCGTCACGTGATCGGCGCGCTCGAGGCAACCGGGACGACGTCCACGGCAGGCGGCGGCCGACCCGCCGAGCTGTATCGGCGCGCCCCGAACCCCGCCCTCCCTCCGTCGGCCGGCTCCTTCCTGCTCGGCTGAGGGCATGGATCTTCGAAACCGGACATGCCAGCAGATAGGCTGGCAGCCATGGGATCGAAGCGGCCTGCCAACCGCGGACAGAAACGTGCAGAAAAGACCAAGGCCCGGCAACGGCGTCACCAGCAATCCCGTTCGACTCCGTCGGGGGCCGACGCCCAGCAGATAGCCGACGTGATCGACGGATTCGTCGAGTGGTTGGCCGAAAGCGAGATGTCCGAACAGTCGGAGGCGATCTCGCGGCTCGTGTCGTCGACGCTGACTCAGCTTTCGGGAGCTCGACCCGGTTTCTCCCCCACCGCCTGGCTGCCGGCCGACGCTCACTTGCTGGTGGACGCCGCAGAACGGATTCTTCAGGAGGAATCCGATACCGCCGAGGACACCGCAGTCAACCTCGTACTCACGTCACTTCAGTACCTGACATTCCTGGACGAGACCGATCTCTGGGACGGCAGTGCGGAGGATTACGCGCATTGCATGGACGACCTCTCGGACTTCCTCGAGGGCGACGAGCCAGACATGCTCGACGCCGATGACATCGACCTGCCCGATGTGACGTTGGCACAGGAGCTGGCCGCAATCTCGGCGCTGCCGCTCCTGCCTGCACTGGACGACATCGTCGAGCGGGTGAGCGACGGTATGGCCGTGTCGAGCGATATTCAGCTGCAGCACGCCCTCGGATCGGTGCAGTTCGATCCCGCCCAGCTCGGCCCTGGAACCGACATCGCCGCCATCGACTACTGGTCGACGGCCATCGCGACGGAACTCGTTCGAATCGACGGAGACACCGCAAAGCCGGGCGACAACGCCCATTCCTTGGCCGGCCGTGGCGCAGAAACCATGCACGAGCTCGTCGCCGAGCACGTGCGCGTGCAGTTGTCCGGGGACGCAGACGACCCGGACGTGTCGTGGTCGCTCGCCAATACGTTCGCCGTGCAGACTCTGCTCGCCGCGATGACCGACGAACTACCGATCAACAACGAGGGTGAGGACTACGCAGACCTCGAGGGCGAGGATCTGCGTACGGCCAAGTTGATCGATCACCGAGTTCGATCCCTGATCGAGCAGGGCATCCTCGTCAGAATCGAGGAGGTGCTGGCCGTTCCACACGCGCTGCGGCCTGCGGTGTTGGACGGCGTGGCCGAGGCGCAGCCCTTCGGTGCGATCGACGACGATTCGCTCGTCGACTCTGCCGAGGATTCGGCGTCGAGGTGACCGCCGCCGCGACCGTGTCGGTGGTCGCAGCTAGCGTGTCCGCACGCGCGTCACGTCAGCGCGATCCGGGTAAGGAGCCGACATGAGCGATTCACTCGAGTTCGACTTCGACCTCGACGCCGCGTGGATGCTGTTTCAGCGCAGCCTCGGCGACTATGTCAGCGCCATGCGTGACGGTGATGCCCTTGTGATCGAGTCTCGATACGACACCACCGACGGCATCCCCGACACCGCTGCCTGCGTACAGTTCTATGCCTGGGATCTCGATATGGTCCGCTGCGAGATTCCCGCGAACGAGCACCTCAGCAGCACTCGCGCCATCACAGGCGAACAGCGAGAATCCCTGAGTGCATTGGGCTTTCGGGTCTCATCGGATGCCGATCCGACACCGCCGCATGTGGACCGCAATCGATCGTGGTCCGACGATCTGGCGAAGAAGACGGTCTCGGTCTTTCGTGACATCTGGGGACTTCCGCACCCGTCCTTCCTGAGCTCACGCGCCACGGGGCGATACGACGTGCCCGGTTTCGATCCCTCAGCCGCCGAGCCGGACAGCACCGTCGTGCCCCTGTGTGTGCAGCCCAGGGGCAGAGAGCATCTGCAACAGCTGGTCGATCGCGCTCTCGAACCGTGGTTCGGCTTCCCGCCGGTTCACGACCCCGACGGAGACATTCCGCTGAGGTTCGCAAGCGGCACCGCCTATGTATCGGTCAAACCCTCCGAACCGGTGGTCGAGATCAATTCGACGCTCGTCCATGCAGTATCGGGTCGTACTCGCGCGGCCGAACTGCTCGTGGACCTCAACTTGCAGCTGCCCGACGTCATGCTGCATCTGGTCCAGGACTGCATCGTCGCTCAGGTGCGGGTCAGCGGCTCGCCCTTCGTCGCCGATCACCTGCTGTGGGCGGTACGCATGCTCAGTCACGTGTGGGA
Source organism: Rhodococcus sp. MALMAid1271 (assembly GCF_049195265.1). Taxonomy (NCBI): domain Bacteria; kingdom Bacillati; phylum Actinomycetota; class Actinomycetes; order Mycobacteriales; family Nocardiaceae; genus Rhodococcus; species Rhodococcus sp. MALMAid1271. The sequence continues at coordinate 31,272 of NZ_JBMIRQ010000047.1, forward strand.
ACAGGTCGACGAGAAGTTCGCCGAGGACTTCGGCGGGAAGCTCGGCGAGCCGACGCCGGTGACTGCGGACGTACACGAGTTTCCGGACGGTCTGTTGGAACTGGTCGAACTGGCCGCCCGGTCGGACGAGCCCCTCGACCTCCATGCCGTTCTGGTGTGCTGTTCGTCCGACCGTGATGTCGTCGTCTCGTACCTGCGCATCAGCGCAGAACAGGAGGCGTCGTGGCGTGGGATGGCGGTCGCTGCAGACCTCGGCGACGAGCATTGTGACGTCGACGAGGCAGATCGAGAAGCCTCGAGCTGGGCCCGAACCACCGCTGCACTGCGCGAGGTGCTCCGCAGCACACCTGAGCAGGTGACGCCGGTGGTCGATCCCTCGGCGATCCAGCTGCAGCTGTTCGAGACCGACGACGTGGCAGAGATATCCGACGACCGTTCGGAGGATCAGTAGCCCGAGTTCGCTCAGACGGCTTCCTTTTTATGTGAACTAGAGTTACATTAACTCTAGTTCACACGACGCTGGGAGAAGCCATGACACTGACGACAGGCACTACGTCCGTTCCGGTCGATACCGACGCCGCCGACGAGCAGCAGTACATCGAGACGCTGACGTTGCTGTCCGAGGGATCGGTGCACAAGCACTTCGACCCCTACGTGGACATCGACTGGGAGTCGGAGAAGTTCGCGGTGCCGGCGAACGATCCACGCTGGGTGCTCCCCGCCAAGACCGACCCGATCGGTGGCCACGCCTGGTACCAGGCCCTTCCGCTCGACAAGCAGATCGAGGTCGGCATGTGGCGTCAGGCCAATGTCGCGAAGGTCGGTCTGCAATTCGAGAACATCCTGATCCGAGGGATGATGCAGTACGTCTTCTCGCTGCCCAATGGATCTGCCGAGGCACGCTACTGCACGCACGAATCCATCGAAGAGTGCAACCACACCCTGATGTTCCAGGAGATGGTCAATCGCGTCGGTGCCGATGCCCCCGGTATGAGCCGCCCGATGAAGATGCTCTCGCCGTTCATCCCCCTGTTCGCCACACTTCTACCCGAACTGTTCTTCGTCGGAGTGCTCGCAGGGGAAGAGCCGATCGACCACATCCAGAAGTCGGTCCTGCGTTCCGGCGAGGATATCCATCCGATCATGCAGGGCGTCATGGCCATTCACGTTGCCGAAGAAGCCCGGCACATCTCGTTCGCACACCAACTCCTACGTCGTCGCGTCCCCAAGATGTCCAAGGCCGGACGGTTCCTGCTGTCGCTGGCATTTCCGATCACGATGCGCATCCTGTGCGATGTCATCGTCATTCCACCGAAGAAGTTCTGGACGAAGTTCGACATCCCGAAGCAGGTCAAGAAGGACCTGTTCTGGGGCACTCCGGAGTCGCAGCACGCGTTGCAGGACTACTTCGGTGATGTGCGCATGCTGGCCACCGACACCGGCATGATGAATCGCGCCGCTCGACTGATGTGGAAGCTGTGCGGAATCGATGGCAAGGCCTCCCGTTTCCGCAGCGAGCCCGACCGCAGCTCGCACCAGTTCGCCGCGTAACCTCTCGACACCTCACGCGCCAGTTATCCGTACAGCAGCGCCAGCCGTCAGGAACCCCTCATGCCCCACGTCGTCACCCAATCGTGTTGCAGCGACGCGTCATGCGTCTACGCCTGCCCCGTCAACTGCATCCACCCCACGCCCGACGAGCCTGATTTCCTGACGGCAGAAATGCTGCACATCGACCCGCAGTCGTGTGTCGACTGTGGCGCGTGCGTCTCGGCCTGCCCGGTCGATGCCATTGTGCCGCAGGCGAAGCTGACCGAAGCCCAACTTCCTTTCCTGACGATCAATGCGGACTTCTACAAGCAGGAGCGCCCACCTCGGCCGATCCTGGCACCGGTCACCCCCGCGGCCTCGGTGTCACGGGATCGTCAACCTCTTCGAGTGGCTATCGTCGGGTCCGGCCCGTCCGCGATGTACGCGGCGGACGAGCTGCTCACGCAACCGGGCGTGAGTGTCGATGTCTACGACAAACTCCCGCAACCACACGGCCTCGCTCGCCTCGGCGTCGCGCCCGACCATCAGAAGACGCGTCAGGTATCACGCCTCTTCGACACCATCTCTGCGCAGAAGGGATTCACCTTCCACCTCGGGGTCGAGGTCGGCAAGGACATCACCCACGAGGAGTTGATGGCCACCCACCACGCCGTGATCTATGCAGTCGGGGCATCAACGGACCGCGAACTTCGCATTCCCGGTTCCGAATTGCCCGGCCGCAGTTCGGCAACCGACTTCGTCGCCTGGTACAACGGCCACCCCGATCACGCACACCGCACGTTCGACCTCTCGCACGAGCGCGCCGTCATCATCGGCAACGGCAACGTGGCCCTCGACGTCGCCCGCATCCTGACGACGGACCCCGACGCACTCGCTGAAACAGACATCGCACCCTACGCGTTGGAGGCCCTGCGCCACAGCTCCATTCGCGAGGTGGTCGTCGTCGGCCGCAGAGGCGTCGCACAGTCGGCATTCACCGTGCCCGAGTTCGCCGGATTGGTGACCGTTCCCGACATCGACGTCACCATCGACCGCGATGAACTCACACTCGACCCAGTGACAGCTCGGCTCGCCGACACCGACGATCTGCCCCACGCGGTCGCCCAGAAACTGCAGCTGCTGCGTCACGCCGAGGAATCACCGGAGCACGGAACCGACCGCAAGCGCATCACACTGCGATACCTGCTCTCCCCCACTCGGATCCTCGGCACCGATCGAGTGACGGGCATCGAGTTCGAGCGGATGGACTTGACCGCAGACGGTGACGGTCTGGTGCGCAGCACCGCGACCGGAGAGATCGACACCCTCGATGCCGGACTGGTGCTCACCTCCATCGGCTACCGCGGCGTCGCGCTACCCGGAGTTCCCTTCGACGAGCGTGCCGGCGTCATCCCCAACATCGGCGGACGCGTACTCAGGGAACCGGGTGGGTCGACAGCCCTCGGCACCTACGTCACCGGATGGATCAAGCGCGGGCCCTCGGGATTCATCGGCACCAACAAGTCTTGCGCCCAGGAAACCGTCGGGAATCTGGTCGACGATTTCAACGCCGGTCGCCTATCGGATCCGCTCGAACTGCAGAGCAGCGTGCCCGCCGAGCCGAGCCGGAGTCCACTACGCCGATCGAAAAACATGCTCTCGACGCTGCGGCGGCCCTGACCGATCGCTCTCTCCCCCTCCCACCCGCGGCCTGGATCAATGCGCCCGCCAGTCACCACCCGAGCGCTCAGCAGTGTCGAGTCGACGGCACCGCCCACCGCCGCTGCTGTTCCGACCCTTCCAGCGAGTCTCGGACTGCTGTCGGTCGAAGAACTGCTGAAGATGCTCGGCCCTCGCTGACATGTTCGAATAACGTGTCGTACCCCTCCCCTACTCTGCGATTCACCGAAAAGTTCGGGGGCCACACCGGGGGAACGTGGAGGGGACAACGATGAGTCGTATAGATGTGGATGGCTTTCTCGAGTACACGCAGGCTACGAATGTGCGCGCGGATTCCGAACCGAACGAATTGCTCGACAGGGGAATCGGTTTCGCCCAGCTGGGGTCGTCGGCCAAGGTAATGACCCAGCTGATCGCAGATCGCCTGTCCGCCGCGGACGAGATCAACCGTGCTGTGTCGGTGCACGATCGCGCGGCGAAAATACTCGACGATGCTCTCGACGCGGCTTTCGAGAACGGTTGACAGCCCGCCGAACTGGTACACGTGGCGCGTCAGAGCGCGGGAGGGGACGGCGCCGTGGTCATGATCGAGGCGATCGGCTCTCATGCAGCACGAAGCTCTGCCGACAGGCTCGCTCCGGATTCCTGGCGAGATCAGTTGTCCGAGCTCGGCGTCGAATCTGCAGGCGGCACGTCCGCCGACCGACTTCGGCGATGGCGTTCGCGCACCCGGCGAACATCGGCACACTCGTGGTACACCTTGTTGCTCGTACTCGGTTGCGCAACATGGTTGTTACCCCTCGAGACACTCCTGCCCCCTCCCGCTCGATGGACATCGAAGACGTCCACCGGTCCGCGGCAGGAGGCCGACTCGAAGATGCTCGGGAGAATACGAGGGTTACTGGCCAAAGCCGAGTCGACGCAATTCCCCGCCGAGGCCGAGGCGTTCTCTGCCAAAGCCCAGAACCTGATGACGCGCTATGCGATCGACAGCGCTCTCCTCGATACGGGGAATCCTCGCAGCCTGATCGACGATGTCATCAGTCGTCGCATCATGGTGAGCAATCCGTACTCGAAAGCCAAACTGCTTCTACTGCACAGCGTGTGCACGGCCAACGGTGCCAGAACGGTATGGACGAAGAAGTATTTGCTGGCGACCGTGATCGGTATGCCCGTCGATCTCGATCTCTGCGAGCTTCTGTACACCTCGTTGCTGGTTCAATCGGCGCGCGCACTCGACGAGGTCGCCGACTCCCCGGGCGCGCGGACACGCAGCTTCCGTAATGCGTTCTTGATCGCATACGCCCATCGAGTCGGCGAACGATTGCAGGACGCACGCAGGCGAGCCACAGCGGCGGCAACACAACAACACGGGTCGGCTCTGGTGCCGATCATGGCGAAGCGATCCGATGCAGTGGACCGTGTCTACGCTGCCAGGTATCCATCGACGAAAACCATGAAGTTCGGCAGCGACAATGCCCAGGGCTGGCTTGCGGGCCGGACCGCCGCCGAACGCGCGGACCTGACCGGTGGGCGCGAACGTATCGACAAACCCGATCTGGCCTCGTAGTGCGCGCTACATTGGCTGACATGACCGGTCTGGATACTCCGTTGACGCCACTTCGCTTCCTCGAACGCGCTGCGGAGGTTCATCCCCACAAAACCGCCGTCGAGGATGGTCCACGCACCTTCACCTACGAACAGTTCGCCGCCTTCGTCACCCGGCTCGCGCACGCGTTGCGCGCCTCGGGCGTCGGCCATGGCGATCGGGTGGCCTATATCGCTTCGAACTCGGCCGAGCTGCTGTTCGCCCACTACGCGGTGCCGCTGGCCGGCGGTGTTCTGGTCGCGATCAACACCAGGCTCTCACCGGACGAAGTTCGCTACATCTGCGATCACTCCGGTTCGGTTCTGTTGGTCGGAGATTCGGCACTGCTGGCCGGGCTCGGAACCGATCCCATCGCAGATTCGGTCACCGAGATCGTCGAGACTCCCTCGGTGGACGGCACGTACGACAAGCTGCCGCACACCACTCGCTACGACGCTTTCCTCGAACGCGGCTCGGACGAGCCGATGGCGTGGGAGGTAGACGACGAGACCTCGACCATCACGATCAATTACACCTCGGGCACCACCGGGCGACCCAAGGGCGTGATGTACACCCACCGCGGTGCGTACCTCAATTCGCTGGGGGAACTGCACCACCAGGGATTCGACATCGATACCCGCTACCTGTGGACACTGCCGATGTTCCACTGCAATGGTTGGTGCACCACGTGGGCGGTCACGGCTGCGTCCGGCACGCACGTCTGCCTTCGTGGAGTGCGCGGGGACGCGATCTGGTCGGCCATCGACGACGGCGTCGACCATCTTGCCGGTGCACCGACCGTACTGACCACTCTTGCCACTGCAGCGCAGGCACATTCGCTGGATCGCCCACTGACCATCGTCACGGCGGGTGCTCCTCCGAGCCCGACGATCATCGGCAAGATTCGTGCTCTCGGGGCCACCCTCGTGCACGTGTACGGTCTCACCGAAACCTACGGACCGTACTCGGTGTGCGAGGCCAAACAGGAGTGGCTCGGACTCGCCTCCGACGAGCAGGCGCAACGGCTGGCCCGGCAGGGAGTCGGCATGCTCACTGCCGACCGACTACGCGTGGTGCGCAACGAGCCCGGTCCCGATGGAGCACTGATCGATGTCGAACACGATGGCGTGGAAATGGGCGAAATCGTCATGCGCGGCAACAACGTCATGAAGGGCTACTACAAAGACACCGCCGGCACGACGCAGGCCTTCGCGGGCGGATGGTTCCATTCCGGAGATCTCGGTGTGATGCACCCGGACGGCTACGTTCAGCTCCTCGATCGCGCCAAGGACGTCGTCATTTCCGGCGGCGAGAACATCTCGACGATCGAGGTGGAACAGGCTCTGGCCAGCCACCCCGCTGTCGCCGATGTCGCCGTGATCGGCGTACCGGACGACAAGTGGGGAGAGCGACCCAAAGCCTTCGTGGTGCTGGCACCGGGCGCGGACGCATCCGAGGCCGACCTCGTGACGCACGTGAAATCGGCCATCGCCTCGTACAAGGCCCCGCGCAACGTCGAGTTCATCGTCGAATTGCCGAAGACCTCGACCGGCAAGATCAGGAAGAAGGAACTGCGCGATGCGGAATGGGGCACGTCCGCGTCCAAGATCAACGGGTAGCCCACAAGGTCACGCCATCTGCACGCCGGCGATTTCGGTGACCCCACCCCTGCCGTCGAAGGACAACTGTCGAAACGCGACCTTCTCGACGAAGAACCTGTCGTGGCTCACGAGGATCACCGCGCCGGGAAACGCCATCAGGGCACGTTCGAGCACCTGGGTGCTCTGCAGGTCGAGATGGTTGGTGGGCTCGTCGAGCACGATGACACCTGCACCGAACAGCAGGCACTGAGCCAGAGCAACTCTCGCTTTCTGGCCTCCGGACAGCACGCCGATCTTCGATTTGAGATCCATCTCGGAGAACTGCAGCAGCGTCAGGAAGCGGTGGACCTCCTTCTTGGTCGCCGTCAGCGCGAGGCTGCCCGGCATCGCGTTGACCGAATGCGACACGGTGTCGTCCAGGTCGAGATCGGCCAGCACCTTGTTGTAGTAGATGAAGGCGGGAGCCTTGGTCTTCCATTTGATCTTGCCGGCGTCCGGTTGCTCGGCACCGACCAGAATGTCGACGAGGGTTGTCTTTCCACATCCGTTGGGCCCTGTGATGGCGATGCGGTCGCCGCGATGCACGGTGAACGAGATGTTCTCGAAAAGCCGGTGCTCGCCATAGCTTTTGGCGATTCCTGATACTTCGGCCAGGTCGTCGTGCACATGCAGTCCCCCGTAGATGGCGGTGACCACCGTGTCGACCGGTCGTGGGCTCTTGCTCTTCTTGATGTTGGCCAGTCGGCGTTTGAGAACGCCGCTGGGATTCTTCACCGCTTCCTTGCGGTCGCTGATCGCTTCCTGCTCGTAGGCCAACAGCTGTTGTTCGTTGCTGAATTCACGTTCGAGGCTCTTGAGTCGAAACTGCTTCTGCTGCACGTATTCCGAGTAGCTCCCGTCGTAGGTCTGCAGGTGATGGTTCTCGATTTCGACGATGCTGGTGACCACCTGTTCGAGAAATGCGCGGTCGTGTGAAACAACCAGTAGCGCACCGCGGAAATCTCGCAACCACCGTTCCAGCCACGCGATCCCGGCAACGTCGAGGAAGTTGGTCGGCTCGTCCAGAAGCAGGACGTCCGGTGCCTCGATCAGGATCTTTGCCAGCGCCGCGCGGTTGCGCCAGCCGCCGGAGAGCCGATCGACGGGCAGTTCGCGTCGCGCGGTGTCGAAGCCGAGCATCGACAGCACCGTGTCTATTTGCTGGTGGTAGGTCCATCCGCCTGCGTTCTCCATGGCGTCGAGTAGTTCGGCCTGGCGGTCGACGAATTTGTACATCTGCTTCTCGTCGAGATCGCCGCCGAGTGCCGACTCGACTTGCGCCAACTCGGCCTCGATCTCGTGTACCGCGCCGAACAAGGACTCGAGATCTGCCTGGATGCTGCTGTTGCCGTCGAGTTCGGAGAATTGCGAGAAGTACCCGATGCGCGCGCCCTCGGTGACGTCGACGGTCCCGGTGTCGGGGGCCTCGCGTCCGAGCAACAACTGCAGCAGGGTCGTCTTTCCGGTGCCGTTCCGTCCGATGAGACCGATGCGGTCGCCGTCGGCGAGGCGGAAGAACACCTCTCGTAGCATGACCTTCTGGTCGTAGCCCTTGGCTACGTCGTTCAAACGGATCCAGCTCAAGCGCTCACATCTCCTGCAGACGGGTGGGTTCGCGCGTGGTGTCGAACCCGACCGCTCACTCTATCGTCGCCGCGTTCGGTGCTCGATTCGCTGCATCCTGCCATCGTTATAGTTTCGTTTTCCTTTACTGTTTCATGCCCTCTGGTCTGGTGTTTTCGGGATGAGCACCACTATGCGATGCCTGTGTGCAGCGCATTTGCCCAACGGGGTCGTGATTGCCCGTGCTACGTTCAAATGCGGTAAAAGAAGCAGCAACGATATATAGAGAGCGTCTACCGGCCCGGCGTGCTCAGCTGCGGTCACTTGATCCGCCTCTGCACTGCAGGTCCGGTCCAACGACACGTGACCGGAAGGCCTCGACCCATGGCACATACTGTGCTGAACACTGTCTCCACCAAGAAGATCGCCAGTTCCATTGCAGGCGCAGCCCTCGTCGCTGCCAGCCTCGCGGCGTGCACTTCCACATCCAACTCGGGCGACGAGAATCACCTCCAGTCGCTGCAGGACGCGGGCACCATCACCGTCGGCGTCGCAGGTGAGGCTCCGTACAGCTACGAGGACAACGGCCAGTTGACCGGTGCCACCATCGCCTTGCACCGGGAAATCTTCGGCAACCTCGGGATCGACAACGTCGAAGGCGTCAACACCGATTTCGGCGCGTTGATCCCCGGACTGCAGGCCAATCGCTTCGATGTGGTCAGCGCTGGAATGTCGATTCTTCCGCAGCGTTGCGAGCAAGCAGCGTTCGGTGATCCCGAGTTCAACTACACGACCGCGCTGATGGTTCCGACGGGCAACCCGGCGGGTCTGACCGACATGCAGTCGGTCAAGGACAGCGGCCTTCGCCTGGCCACCATGACCGGTGCCATCGAGTCCGATTACGCTCAATCGCTTGACATTCCGAGCACTCAGGTTGCCTCACCACAGGACGGTATGGACGCCGTGACATCCGGGCGAGCCGATGTCTTCGCGTTGACGGCCATCTCGTTGAACTGGATGAAGAACAACAACCCGACGGCTCCCGTTGACGTCACCGAGTCCTTCGTCGCCGAGATCGACGGAGTACCGCAGGTGGGCGCGGGTGCGACCGTCTTCCGCACCGACGACCAAGAACTCCTCGACGCCTACAACGAGGAACTCGCCAAGATCACCTCCGACACGGACAAGTACCTGTCCATCGTCGGTGAATACGGTTTCACCGCAGAGGAACTGCCGGATCCCGAGCTGACCACCGCGAAGCTCTGTGAGGGCTGAACGACGCCGGGTGGCTGACTACTCGTGAACGACAATATCGAGGCCTTCCTGGATTCGTGGCCGCGAATCCAGGAAGGGATCCTCACCACTGTTTACCTCACGCTCGGCGGTGCGGTACTCGCCTTCGCGCTGTCGCTGATCCTGGGCTTGGCCGCGAGCAACCGTCACTTGTACGTCCGCGGTCCGGCCCGCGTCGTGGTCGAGTTCTTCCGCGGAACATCGCTACTGGTGCAGCTGTTTTGGCTGTTCTACGTGATGCCGTTACTGGGATTCCAACTCGATTCGATGTTCTGCGGAATTCTCGCTCTCGGCTTGAACTACGGTGCCTACGGTGCCGAGGTCGTCCGCGGTTCCATCTCGGCAGTGGCCAGGCCGCAGTGGGAAGCTGCACTGGCACTGAATTTCTCGTCCTGGCAACGCCTGTATCGAGTTGTGTTCCCCCAGGCCTGGGTCCAGATGATCCCGCCGCTGACGAACCTGCTGATCCAGCTGCTCAAAGGAAGCGCACTGGCGAGTTTCATTCTGCTACAGGACCTCACGTATCAGATCGAGCAACTTCGACGCGGAACCGGCGACACATTGTTCGCCTTCGGCATCGGGTTGGTGCTGTACTTCATCATCGCGTACATCCTCACCCTCTTCATGAATGTCCTCGAAATCCGTGCGAAGGGACGGCTCGGTGTCGGGCCTTCGCTGCGTGAAGTACTGAGCCTGCGCCCGGAGAAGGTCAACGAGAACGTGGGGGTGGGACGATGAACGGACATTGGAGTTGGGAGCGCGCATTCGATTCGCTCCCCTTCCTGCTCGACGGTTTCAAGATCACGCTGCTCGCCACGGTGCTCGGATTCGTTCTCGCGGCGGCTCTCGGTCTGTTGATCGCTGTGGTGCGGCACGCAGGACCGAAATTCATCACCGTTCCGCTGCGGATGGTCACCGAGTTCATCCGGTTGACGCCGCTGATCGTGCAACTGCTGTTCGCCTACTACTTGCTGCCGCAGTTCTCTGCCCTGCAGATCGGAATCACCGTCCTCGGTATCCACTACTCGACATACATGGCCGAGGTATACCGTGCGGGAATCGATGGGGTACCCACCGGACAGTGGGAAGCTGCGCGCGCGCTTTCGCTTCCCAGTTCCAGAACCTGGCGGGCCGTGGTTCTTCCACAGGCAATACGTAGCACAACTCCGGCCCTGGGAAACTACGCGATTTCGATGTTCAAGGACACGCCGTTCCTCTTCGCGATCACCGTCGTCGAAATGGTCACCGCTGCGCAGCAATACGGCGCACGCACCTTCCAATACCTGGAACCGATCACCATGGCGGGCGTGATCTTCCTGCTCGCAAGCTACCCGACATCGATTCTCATCAGAAGACTGGAGAAGTCCCTTGCCTACTGACGATTCGGCGAGCACACCGATGATCAGGTTCGAGAAGGTCGTCAAGCAGTTCGGCGATCATGTGGTACTCGATCACCTCGATTTCCAGGTACGCCGCGGCGAACGCGTCGCACTGATCGGGCCCAGTGGCTCCGGTAAGACGACGATCCTGCGCCTGTTGATGACCATCGAGAAGGTCAACGACGGCGTCATCTGGATCGAGGACGAGCCGCTGACTCATCAGCGCAAGGGCGAGAAACTGGTCGTCGCCTCGGAGAAGCACCTACGCAAGGTGCGCACGAGAATCGGCATGGTGTTCCAACAGTTCAATCTGTTTCCCAATATGACTGTGCTGCAGAACATCACCGAAGCACCGATCCACGTGCTCGGAAAGAGCAAGTCCGAGGCAACCGATCGCGCCCGCGAGCTGCTCGAGACGGTAGGGCTGGCGGACAAAGAGAATGCGCACCCCACCAAGCTGTCCGGTGGTCAGCAACAGCGCGTGGCCATCGCCCGAGCGTTGGCGATGGATCCGGACATCCTGTTGCTCGACGAGGTGACCTCTGCACTGGACCCCGAGCTCGTCGCCGATGTGCTCGACGTGCTGCGCACGATCGCCGAGACCACCGACATCACGATGCTCATCGTGACGCACGAGATGGGCTTCGCCCGCGATGTCGCGGACCGTGTCCTGGTGTTCGACGAGGGCAAGATCCTCGAAGAGGGCCCGCCCGCCCGGATCTTCAGCGATCCGCAGGAGGAACGCACTCAGCGATTCCTCAAAGCCGTTCTCGCAGAATGACGAACGCGTGACGGTGGGCTAGGTCGACTGCCACAGCCACAAGTAGTAGTCGAGGCGATCCTGATCAAGGTCGACGCCGTAGGCGTCCAAGAATGCGGCACAATAGTTGCGGCCGTAATTGAACTCGGTGCTCCAGATCGCTGGTGCGAGGTCTGCCCAACGGTCGGCGACGCCCATGGTGCCCATGTCGACGTGCGCCGCCCACGAGCCGTCCTCGTCGATCAGGGTATTGGGCATGCACGCGTCGCCGTGACACACGACGAGCCGATCGATCGAGGGCGATTCGGTCGGCAGGTCACGATCGCCGATCCGAGAGACCACCGACCAATCGAACGGGCACTGCGCGACGGGTACGTCGTCGTGGAACGCTCGAAGTCCCGTTGCCGCTGCGCGAACCGCAGCTGCAGGATTCGACATCCAGCGATCGGCGACCGCGTTCTCCCACGGAAGGGCACCTGTCACCATCCAGGACCCTTCGGAGTCCGAACCGCATTCGATCACCTTCGGCACTGGGCTGTAGCGAATCACCCAGTCCAGGCGTCGCCGCTCGTCATCGAGATCGATCGCGGATTCGGCCGGCGTCCATTTGACGTATCGCGTCGAGCCCAGGCGAAATGTCGTACCACCCAACTCGTTCGACCACACTGGCTCGATGCCGGCCGTACCGGCCAATTCCCGCACGACGTCGGGGATCGAGATTGCTCCGTCCGGCACACTCATCGGCCCGTGACGACCGACAGTGAATCGACGGGCGGGGACACGATCACCGGGTCGCGTCCCGACCACAGATCCAACACCGCTTTGGGGCGCGCCAACAACTCTCGCGCATAGTTGCGGACCACCGCCAAGGTGTTGCAGTCGATGCACTCGGCGGTGACTCCGTCGATCTCGAGATCCATGTCCTCGCACAACGCGACTGCGCGCGAGACGTGCAGGCGCTGGCTGATGATCAACCCTCGTTCGACACCGAAGGTCTCTTTCGCTCGGGCGCACGTGTCGTAGGTGTCGATGCCGTGATCGTCGCCGATGATCACCTCGGGATCGATTCCGTGCTCGATCAGGTAGCCGGTCATGGCTTCGATCTCATTGCCGGAGTTACCGTCTGCGTCTCCGGAGACCAAGATCGCTTTGATCTTTCCGGCCGCCATCAACGCGATCGCGGTGTCGAGACGACCCGCCAGAAACCGCATCGGCTTACCGTCACGCACCTGCGCACCGAGAACAATGGCCACCGGTGCGTCCGGCGCATCGTCGACGTCGTAGACCTTTCCCGCCGTTGCATACGCAACCCATCCCGCCGATGCCGCGATGATGGCGACCAACGCGGCGACAAGCGCACACAGGGCACGAACGAGGCGTCCGGCCACTGATCGGGGCTTCGATTCGGTACTCATGATCTCGATTCGTCGGCGACAAGAAACTTCAAACTAACGCACTCGGATGGCGTCGGATCGGCGCAGCACTGCACCCATACCGATTCCACAGTGAATCCTCAGAGCAGAGAATCCTCAGAGCAGTGAACCTTCAGACCAGGACCTGCCCGCCAGCACATCTCAGCGGCGGAGTGCCGTCTGATCGGTGAATCCGCTGCTGACCTCTCGACGTTATGTCGACTTGCGTCTGCAAGCCAGCGCTACCTGTTGACGGTTCTCTAGACCGCGCTCCCCTCCGTTCGGCCTATGCGCCGACGTGCGTCTCTGTCGTCCACCTTCGACGACACCTCTCCCCTTTCGAAAGGCATACCCATGTCTGCGCCCAGCGCTACCCGAACCCGCCGTGTCCCCACCTGGGCAACCGCGTTCGGTCCACAGATCGTTGCCGGCCTCGTACTCGGGGTCATTGTCGGGCTCATTGCACGCTCGATGCCCGAGGCCGCCGACGGCAACGAAAACTGGTTGGTCGGCACTCTCTCGACCATCGGTTCGAGCTACGTCAAACTCCTCACCGTCGCGGTGATCCCGCTGGTGTTCACAGCGATCGTCAGTTCGATCGCCAACCTACGTGAGGTCGCGAATGCCGCCCGCCTCGCTATTCAGACGCTGTGGTGGTTCGCCATCACAGCGTTCATCGCCGTCATCATCGGCATCGTGATCGGGTTGGTCGCACAGCCCGGTTCCCGTACCAGCGCCGGTATGGACTCGGCGAAGGATCCGTCCAGTGTCGGCTCCTGGTGGTCGTTCGTCACTGGACTGGTGCCGAACAACTTTCTTGCGCTCGGGGCAAAGACCTCCGTCGCGGAGAGCGGTGCCGCGACCACGTCGTTGAGTTTCAACATCCTGCAATTGCTGGTCATTGCCGGAGCGATCGGTATCGCTGCACTCAAGGTGGGCAATAAAGCCGAACCGTTCCTCGCGTTCAATGCGTCGCTGCTGGCCATCGTGCAGAAGGTGCTGTGGTGGATCATTCGTCTCGCACCGATCGGCACCGCAGCACTCATCGGGAACGCGGTGGCGACGTACGGCTGGGACGCCATCGGTTCGCTCGGTGTGTTCACTGTGTCGATCTACATCGGTCTGGCGGTTGTGTTCCTCGTGGTGTATCCGATGATCGTTCGCGCCCATGGCTTTTCGGTGCGCAACTTCTATTCGGGTGTGTGGCCGGCAACGCAGTTGGGCTTCGTATCGCGCTCGTCCATCGGTACTCTGCCGCTCACCGAGCGTGTGACCGAGCGCAACCTCGGAGTGCCGCGTGAGTACGCATCGTTCGCGGTGCCGCTGGGGGCGACAACGAAGATGGATGGGTGCGCGGCGATCTATCCCGCGATCGCTGCGATTTTCGTGGCTCAGTTCTACGGCATCGGGCTGACCGTCACCGACTACCTGTTGATCATGGTGGTGTCGGTGATCGGTTCTGCGGCGACGGCCGGAACAACCGGTGCGACGGTCATGCTCACGCTGACGCTGTCGACTCTGGGATTGCCGCTCGCCGGTGTCGGTCTGTTGCTCGCAGTGGAACCGATCGTCGATATGGGTCGCACCGCGGTCAACGTCACCGGCCAGGCGTTGGTACCGACCATCGTCGCCAAGCGCGAGGGAATCCTCGACCTCGAACGCTACAACGCTCCTCGGAACGGTGATCCGTTCGTCGACGAGGACGAAGTGGAACTTGCTCGCTAGCAACATATCTCCGTAGACGATTCCTGCCGACCGTGTACCTGGGTCGTCGGGAATCGTCTATTTCGGGGGTGTCAGCGCCTCGACTGCCCTAGCGGTGTCGGCATCCGTGGCCTCGACGCTCGCGAAATAGTGTCGAAAGTACTCCCGCATCGTCTTGATGATCTCGATCTGCTGCTTGATCGCGAAACGGGCGGAGCCTTGTTCACCGACTGCAAGACGATGAAATTTCGCACCGAGCATCTGCGCCGACGGCAACTCGCCGAACGCTTCGGGCTTCGACAAGTTCGCGGTCATCTCGAGCATTCTCGACAGATCGCGCAGGTAGTTCTCGCATGCGTTGTTGCACTGCCTGGCGACTTCGGCTTCTATGTGAAGTTCGCCCGCGAAGGCCTGGTCTCTGAGAGCCCGCCAGTGAACTAGGTTCTCGGCCAGTCCGAACGATTCGCCTGTCATTGCGTCCACTCACTCACTCGGTAGGTAGCCAACGAGGTCAGTTGCATGCTTCCGGACTTCGAGGCAGGGATCGCCGAGGGTGTCTTCCGACCCGATCGTGTCGACCACCAAAATGATCAAATTCCCGCTGGCGTCCAGAACGATGTCGCATCCGGTTGGTGGATCACCCTGGTAATCAGCGTTGTATTGCACTGCGTCGCGTGAACCGACCTTGACAGGTACTTGGCGTTGATTCTGCGGGCTACGCAAATACTCGTCGATCGAGTTGATGGACGACAACACCGACAGGTAGTACCACGCGTTCGCACCGCTGGCGTCCCAAGTGCACCCTTTCCACCCGGGGTAGGTCGTAATTCCGGCGAAGTCCGCCCTCTCCGTACTCACGTCCAGCCCGCTTGCTGTCACCGCATCCTTGGGAATGGTGCACGGATCGAAGGGCTCTCCCGGTTCTGACGCCGCGGTCGTCGTAACCATCGCAGGGGATTCACCCGTGACTGGACTCCCCTGCGTCGAGGACCCGCAGCCCGCCAGCAACAGCGCCGAAGCACAGGCCACCGCGCGCAGACCGCCTCTCACTACCCTCACGTGTTCAACCTCTCGAGACAGACGTCACTGAAAGGTTGGACGCGACAGGTGCCCGGTCGGTTCCCTATGCCGGCTGGGAGGCTTTGATCTCCTGCGACTCGACGGCGGCAGAACGTCTGCGTTCCGCGGCCCGCACCCACAGGGCCAGTGAGATCAGGGCAATGACTTCGGCGACGACCAGCACCCGCTCCACGTATCCCAGAGTGACCACCCGGTACCAGGGTCGCGGGCCGGTGGCACCGAACGCCAGGGCGTACGCGATAGGAAGCAGCGTCACCAGGGACAACAGGCTCAGTGCCAGGGTGATTCGGGCGCGGAGCGCCCACACAGCGTCACGAATCCATGGACGCGAGAACGCAATCACCGCGATGGGAATGCTGGCGAATGCCACAGCGGCCCCGATCCGGTGAATCGCCCCACCGACGCTCAGCGACGCGTCGTTGGCCCAGTCCTGCTTCGGCACGGCCACCACCGCCACGAGCCCGACTGTCCAGAGCACCAAGCAGATCGACGCCGTCGCTGTGGGTCTTGTGAGGCGCTGCCGCAGAGCGGCAACAAGAGTCAGTGCCGAGCCCAGAGCGAGTAGAGCGACTCCGATCGAGAACACCCACTGCTGTGCGCCGAGTCCGTATTCGCTGATCGTGCGACGCAGATGCGAGGGCGTCTGCCATGCGGTGTGGAGATCGAGAATCAGCACCACGAGCGCACCAAGCACAATCAACAGCACGCCGATCCTGGCTGTTCGAATCTGCACGCCGCCTCCGCCCGATGGAACGACGACGGTCGCCGTCCGTACTCCATGTTGCCCGAAGAATCGATTCGCGCTCTTGACCGAACGTGCACACCCCGCTAACGTACAACCATATGGTTGTAGATGAGTTGAGTGACGCCGAGGTCGATCGCCTGTTCCAGGCGTTCGCGGACACGACGCGTCGCGACATCGTCGCCAAGGTCACTATCGGCGAACAGTCGGTCTCGGAATTGGCTTCTCACTACGCCATGAGTTTCGCTGCTGTACAAAAACACGTTGCGGTTCTCGAACGCGCCGCGGTGATCACCAAACACAAGCGCGGGCGGGAGCAGATCGTGCGAGTTCGATTGGACACCATTGCCCGAGCCCGTGCATTGCTCGACATCTACGAACAGATCTGGCGAGATCGCATCGACCGGATCGACGGACTACTTTCCCAGGACGAGAAAGGCTGACACTGTGCCGTTCATCAGCTCACACAAAAACACCGAGACGTTGACCATTACGATGGTCGCGGAGTTCGATGCGACAGCAGAACGCGTCTGGCAGATTTGGGAGGACCCCCGCCAGCTCGAACGATGGTGGGGCCCGCCCACGTGGCCCGCGACATTCGTATCCCATGACTTCGTTCCGGGAGGCACAGCTTCGTACTACATGTCCGGACCGGACGGCGAAAAGATCGGCTATTGCTGGGTTTTCACCGAAATTGCAGCGCCGTATTCGCTGAGCTTCGACGACCGATTCACCGACGACGACGGCAACCCGTCATCCGATATGCCGACAATCCACACGGCCGTGAGCATCGAAGAAGCCGGGGCGTCGACACGAATGACGATCCGAAGCCGCTTCGATTCCCTCGAACAACTCGAGGAGCTGGTCGCGATGGGCATGGAAGAAGGCGTGGCGTCGGCCCTCGGTCAGGTCGATGCCATCGTTGCCGACTGATCGTTGCGCGTGCGGCGACGCCGCTCTACCTTGGAACAGAGCTGACAGTGAAGGGCTCGACAGGCTCTCCCCCGCGCTTGTCGAACTGACTGTTCACCACCAGTAGGCGATCGTCCACTGCTGCAACGGTTGTGGGGTAGGCGAACGATGCGTCGGTGATCTCACCGGTGACCGCGCCTGTTCTTCCGTCGTCATCGAGATCGACCTGTGCGATGAGACCATCTCTGTTGCGGACGACGTACAGGGTGTCGTCATCCGTCTCGAGCCCGTCGCCGTTGGCGAGCGTCGCACCGCCGAGCTCCACCTGCGTGACCTCCTTGCTCGTCTTGTCGATGCGGTACAAGTTGCCGGTGCTGGACTGCACGACGATCAACGCAGATTCGTTGTCGTTCTCGACGATTCCGTTGGCATTGAATCCCTCCCCGTAGACGAAGGGGGTCCCGTCGAAGTTCACGAATGTCTCCAGCGAACCGTTCCGCGTGCCTGCCGTCATCTGCTCGAACGGTATCCGGTACAGCGCCGGATTCCGTGAGTCGGTGACATAGGCATCACCGTTGTCGGCAATCGCAACGTCGTTGAGGAACGTCGCATCAGCACCGAGACCATTGCCGAAGGTGGCCACCAGATCGCCGGAATTGGCGTCGTAGACCCACACCTTGCCCGTGGCTCCTCCGGCGATCACCAGGTAGTCGGCGCGATCGTCGTCGTCGGTGACGTCGATTCCTGCGGCACCGGTCCGTCCATCCGCACCGCCGGGCAGAAACACCGACACATCCGGGGATCCGACGGTTCCGCGGAACACTGCACCATCGGATGTCGAGGTGACATAGAACGTGTCGTCGGCGGCCGTGATGCCCTCGGGGAACACGTCTCTGCCAGGCAGTTTGTAGACGATGGCGCTGCTCGGGTTCGAGGTCGTCGACGATGTCGATGCCGATGCCCGAGTGGTGTCGTCCGTGGGCGGCGGTGTCGATTCCGAGGACCCGCAGGCGCTCAGGACCAGCGTGGTGGCAACAACAGCAAGGACGATTCGAGAGACTCGGTTCACACGTTCGAGTGTTCCATATGTCTCATTTTTCGGTCGTAATCCCTGGTAAACGGCTGCACGTCACCGTCGAGAAGATGCCGTTCGTCGCCTCGGGCCGCGGTAGGTACTCACAGCTCGTCGATATCGATGAAACCGTCCTGCAGGGCACGCACCAGCAGCGTCGCCTTGGTCGGTGCGCTCCGCCCCACCGCGTCGTACTTGGCCCTGATGCGAGTCAGGTGTGTGTTGACGGTTCCCATCGAGAGATAGAGCGAGCGCGATGCCTCCGCTTTGGAATCGGAGATGAGCCAGGCGGTGAGTACTTCGATTTCACGGGCACTGAGCCGTGGGTCGGGTGCGTCGCCGACGCGGATATCGAGAACTGTCATGGACATCCTTGACTTCGGGCACCACCGCTGTCCCGGTGGCGCGAACACCGCCAATGACACCGCACTTACGCTGCTGCGTCACTCCGAGGAATGACCTGGATCGCTCTCACCTGAGAGTGAATACTGTCACTTCCGCCGACACGGTTGATCTCACCTCGGTAAAGTCCGCCGCTATGACCGACCTCGATGCGACCGCCACCCACTTCGTCGAGGCGGGTATCGCATTGTTGGTCGCGCAGCCGCAGAAGATTCTCGAACGCGGACTACGAATCGAGGACGTCGTCCACGAGGCCGACTCGTCGACTGCGACGTTCTTCAGAAAATTCGACACCAAAGCCGACTTTCTCGCCGCGGTCGTCGAGCATCTGTCCCGAACTCCTCCACCCACGGATGTTCACGACACCGTTCGAAACCAGATGACGAACAGCAGCGGATCGATTCGGGCGGCGGTGTCGGCTCTCGTCGCGCACTACTATTCGGCAATCATCGACCGGAAGGGCACCACAGCGACTCTTCTCGATCACGTTTTCAACGGACCTGGTTCCGCAGCACTGGGTGGTAGCTACCGCGTTCGAGACGATGCCGTGTTGGAGGCCTTCGAGGCACTGTTCGATCCCGACGGTGGAACCTTCCGCCGTCCCTTCACGGCTCGATCGTTCGCGGTGACGGTCAATGCCGTGATCGACGGCTTTCGCATCCGCAGTCAGGTGGACGCTTCGTCCGTATCGGCCGATGTGATGTCCGACGCGGTCCTCGCCTTCCTCGGGGCCGTCGTCGACACGTCGGGACATCATCAGCACCTCGATGATGTCGTGAAGCAAGCCGGTGTACCGGTCGAGACGCGGCCGCTCCCTCGCGATCCGCGCGCTGCAATCGTCACTGCCGCGCGCGACGAGTTCGGAAAACGCGGCTACTTCATGACGCGGATGGACGACGTCGCCGATATCGCAGGAGTGCCGAAGGCAGCGTGCAAGACACTGTTTCCGACCAAGCCGGCGGTCATCGTTGCAGCACTGCAGAACCGAGTCGACGGCCTGCGCGAGTCGGTGGCCGACGACCAGTTGCTCGGCCTCGACGAGCTCACGATTCTGCACAATCACATGCTGCGGTGCGCGCAACTCACCGCCGATGAACTCGAATTCATGGACGCTCTCCTCGTCGCCGTCGCGCACGACACCTACGGCGAGCCGGAGGGACTCATCTCGATCAAAGAGAAGCTCAACCTACCGGCGATCATCGCACCGGTCATTGCGCGAGGGCAGGACACCGGCGTTTTCCGAACGAGCTCGACCCCATTCGATCTCGCGGCAGGCATCACCAACACGCTGCTGATGAGGTGCTTCACCCGTCGGCAGAACAGCCCTCAGGACAACGCGAGGTTCGTCGGTGAACTTCTCCTCGACGGACTCAGCGCGCGCTGAGCATCGACCGACTGCGTGCTTTCGGACATGCCGAATTCCGTCGGCGAACCGCTCGCGTGCAGCGAGGATGTCGCCTGACGGCCACACCCAGCACGATTAGCAAAACGAATGGTATGAATCTTGCGCGACATTCGTCGCAATCGCTAACAACGCGAAATTCATTGTGCTGCAGGCACTCCCTGATTCAACTCTTCGCCTGAGTCAATCCTTCGGAACGCGGTACCGGCCACCTTTGACGATGTACACCACGTATCCCAGTATGGCCAGCATGTACAGCCCCGTGGGTACGGCAAGTGCCCAGACGCTGACCGAGTCCCCTGTCGTCGCACCCGCAACGCCGGTGATCCAGGCGAGCAGCAATGCCGTTCCCGCGCCGATCCACTCGAGGTCCTCGGCCATCTTCCGGTTCAGTTCGGGTCGATTCTCCGCAGCAGTCCAGTACTCGTGCACGGTCCGACTCGGCAGATTAACCATGGACGCCGGAATCTTGGGAAACCACCACGCTGTGCTCGCGAATAGTCCCACCAGCGCGAATCCGATGCCGCCCATCGTGAGCAGGAAGGATTGTTTCGACTCCGTGCGGTCGACCTGACCGGATCCGTCGAAGTGTGCGGGCACGTGGTCCCCCGCTGTGACGGCGAGCCAGGTCAGGGCACCGATGAACACCAGAGTCGACAGGACCAGGGCTACACGAGAACGCTTCATCGACCTCTACGTTAGCGCCTGCGGCGGCGGTGTGGTGCCGCGCCTGGGAGCCGCGCCCCAGGCTATGCTCCGGTGCCACGGACGGCACCTGTCCGCACCACTGCCGGAGGCACCGATGCCCAACAACGAGTTCGGGGACTTCCAGACCCCGATCGAGTTGGCGCGCGCGTTGGTGAGCGCATTGCCTCGACGACGGTGGGCTCGCGTCCTCGAACCCACGTGCGGCGTCGGGAACTTCCTGTCGGTCATCGGCGAACAGCACCCCGGTGCCGAACGCGTCGGAATCGAAGTCCAGCCCGAGTACGCGGCGGCCGCATCGACATTCGGCAGGGTGGTCACCGCCTCGATCTTCGATTTCGATCTGGCTCGCGATATCGCGTGGACGTCGGAGCCGGGCCCGATGCTCGTCGTCGGCAACCCACCGTGGGTGACCAACTCTCAGCTCTCCGTCCTGGGCTCGAGCAACAGACCAGCTCGCGCAAACACCGACAACGTCCGTGGTATCGACGCGATCACCGGCAGCTCGAATTTCGATATCGCAGAATACATCTGGGTCAAACTTCTCACCGAGTTCAGCGACCGGCCGGTGACCATTGCGATGATCTGCAAGACCCAGGTGGCTCGAAACATTCTGTTGTACTGCGCTCGACGGCAGCTTCCGGTAACCGGTTCGAGCCTACGAATGATCGATGCGAAGAAGTGGTTCGCCGCGGGAGTCGATGCATGCTGGTTCAGCGTGGAACTCGGGCCGGGCAAGACCGACTACACGGCGCAGGCATTTCCGAGCATCGATGCGTCACAACCGGACAGCAGAATCGGAGTGGTGGACGGGCAACTCGTCGCGAATGTCGCCGCTTACGAGCGAAGCAAGCACTTCGACGGCCCAAGCCCTCTGATATGGCGTCAGGGCATCAAGCACGACGCCTCTGCCGTCATGGAACTGACCGAAAACAACGGCCCACGAACCAAACTGGGAACCGGTGTGGACATCGAAGCCGACTATCTGTATCCGCTGTTCAAATGCACCGATGTCTATCGCGACAAGCTCAGCATGGTGTCGCGGTGGATGATCGTGCCGCAATCGCACACCGGTGACGACACCGCGCAGTTGGCGGACAGCGCGCCGAAGCTGTGGAAGTATCTGACCGACAACGCGATCGCACTCGATGGTCGAAAGTCGTCGATCTACCGAAATCGCGCTCGGTTCTGCATCTTCGGCGTCGGGCCGTACACGTTTGCGCCGTACAAGATAGCAATCTCCGGATTCCACAAGGTTCCGCAGTTCAGAATGGTAGGCCCGTACCACGGCAAACCTGCGGTGTTCGACGACACTACCTACCTCCTGCCGTTCGAGGACGCTACGGCCTGCGCAGTCGCCTATGCGCTACTGACGGGACAGGAGTCCACCGATCTCATTGCCGCACTGGCATTCTGGGACAGCAAACGGCCGGTGACGAAGAAGCTACTGCAACGCATCGACCTGAGCGCCATCGCCCGCGCGAGCGACCGGCGAACTCTGCGCGAGCGGGCACTGGCTGCGAACTCTTCCATCGACGCGGTCGATCAAGCGATCGACCGCTTCACAAGTCGGTCTTGATCGTTTCTGCCACCCGGTCGAGGAATTCGTCGTTGCGTTTGTAGTGCACCCAGGGGCCGATCTTGGTGCTTGTCACCAGCTGTGCGCGTTGCAGCACGGCCATGTACTGGGAGGCGGTGGATTGGGAGACACCCGCCCTCGACTGAATGTGTTTGAGGCACACTCCCACGTCCTCCGCGGGTTCGAGCTGGGGCGGGAAATCGCTGGGATCCTTGAGCCACCGCATGATCGCCAATCGCGCGGGGTTGCTGAGCGCACCGAACACTGCGGTCAGCTCTGCGGGGTCCAGTTCGTCAGCCACCGGTCAACCGTACACCAATATCGCAATATCCCGATCTATGGTTTACTTTAAGAATCGCAATATCGCGATATCCAGATAGGAGCGGGCTATGACGGGCGTAGCAGTGGTAGTGGGAGCCAACGGAGTGATCGGCGGCAATCTGGTCGATCATCTGCAGCACACAGGAGGTTGGGACATTGTCGGACTCTCACGCCGCGGTGGAATCGACGGCGGACGCGTCCGGCACATCGCGGTGGACCTGCTCGACGCCGACCAGACCCACCGTCGGCTGTCCGGGTTGACCGACGTCACTCATATCTTCTACGCCGCCTATCAGGAGAGGACGACCTGGGCCGAACTCGTTGCCCCCAATCTCGCGATGCTCGTCAACGTGGTCACAGCCATCGAGAAGAGTTCGCCGAATCTCGAACACGTGAGTCTGATGCAGGGCTACAAGGTGTACGGGGCGCACCTGGGGCCCTTCAAAACCCCCGCGCGCGAATCCGATCCGCCTCACATGCCACCCGAGTTCAACGTCGATCAGCAGCAGTTTCTCGAGACGCACCAAGTCGGTAAGCGATGGACGTGGTCGGCCATCCGGCCGTCGGTGGTGTGCGGTGTCGCGCTGGGAAATCCGATGAATCTGGCCACCGTCATCGCCGTGTACGCCACCATGTGCACGAAGCTGAACGTACCCATGCGGTTCCCGGGCAAGCCCGGTGCCTTCGACGCTCTGCTCGAGATGACAGATGCATCGCTACTGGCGGAGGCAACGGTATGGGCGGCCACCACGCCGGCCTGCGCCAACCAGGCGTTCAACATCACCAACGGCGATCTGTTTCGCTGGAGCGAGATGTGGCCGCGCATCGCTGGTCTCTTCGACCTCGACACCGCAACTCCGCTACCGATGTCCTTGGCCGAGGTCATGGCCGACAAGGAACCGCTGTGGGATTCGATCGTCACAGAGAACGGACTGCAGAAAATTCCGTATTCCGACGTATCGTCCTGGGCCTTCGGAGATTTCGTGTTCGCGTGGGACTACGACGTCATAGCGGACGGATCCAAGGCCCGTCGCATGGGCTTTCATCGGTTCGTCGACACCGAGGCGATGTTCGCGGGCATCGTCGCCGAGCTACGGCAGCAGCGCATTATTCCGTGAGGAGCCACCTGCGCCCCGAGCCGAGTAGCCGGATAGTTTGAGTCGGCACGAACGCCGATCGACACCCACGGGAGAACCAATGCATCCGTTCGACACAGCAGTGGCACTCGACACCGTCGGCAACGGCACCTACCGCGGTAGGACGTCGGCACCGTACAACAATATGGTCGGCCCGTTCGGTGGTCTCACCGCCGCGACGTTCGTTCGTGCCATCGAGCTGCATCCCGAGTGCCTCGGTTCGCCGGTCTCGCTGACGGTCAACTTCGCCGGTCCCGTCGCCGAGGGCGAGTTCGAGATCGTGGCACGTCCGGTGCGTACCAACCGAAGCAATCAGCACTGGTACCTCGAGCTCGTCCAGAACGGGGCCGTCACCACCTCGGCTACCGCGGTGTTCGGGACGAGGCGCGAGACGTGGGACGACACCGAGGCACCGGCACCGACAGTCCCCTCCCCCTCCGACACTCCCCGAGGCGGTCTCCCCGACGCGATTGCCTGGGCACAGAACTACGAGATGCGTTTCGTGGCAGGCGCTCTCGTCGACCAGGAGTCGCCGGACTCGACCGAGACTCTCTGGATACGTGACACTCCGCCTCGTCCGCTGGACTTCGCGGCACTGACATCACTCAGCGATGTGTTCTACCCCAGGGTCTTTCAGCGGCTCGGTCGCTATGTGCCGGCCGGCACCATCTCGCTGACGACCCACTACTTCGCAACACCGGAGGATCTCGACAACCACTCCGACGGGTACATCCTCGGTACTGCACGCGCACGCCGGTTCCATCGGGGCTACTTCGATCAGACGGCCGAACTGTGGACCGACACTGGAACATTGTTGGCCACGAGCCACCAGGTGGTGTACTACAAGGGTTGACCGACTCCCACTGCCTGCTCCGGCAGGCGGTTACGAGAGGTTCCTCGGGTCGGATGGTTCGAGCCTGACTGGTGAGCGGTGGCGCTCCCGGGCATCAGCTGCCACCAGGAGCACCACCGCAGTTCGAGGGACCAGAGGTCAGCAGGACGACTTGTAGACGTACTGCGCACCGTCACCGTCGATGTTCTCGGCGGTGATGACATGGAATCCGGTGGAGATGTCTGCAGTGACCGGCTTGTCGTCGATCGCGGCCATGGCCTGCTCGACGCCGTCGGTGCCGATGGTGTCGGGTTGCTGGGCTATCAACGCCTGCACGGTTCCTTCGCGGAGCTGCTTGACCTGAGCCGGACCGGCGTCGAATCCGACGATCTTGACCTGGTCCTGCTTACCTGCCTGCCGGACGCCGGTTGCGGTGCCCTCGGCGGCGAAGGTGTTCGCGGCGAAGATACCGACGATATCGGGGTCTTTCGCCAGTGCTGCCGAGACCAGACGCGCGGCTTCGGCCGGGTCGTTGTGGCTGTACTGCACGCCCAGGTAGTCGAAGGCGGAGTTGGCCTCGACTGCCTCCTCGAATCCGGCCACTCGGGCGTCGGCCGTGGAGATACCGGGGTCGGTGGAGATGACGAGTACCTTGCCGCCGGACGGGTTGAGCTGCGCGATGGCATTGAATGCCTCGGCACCGCCACCCTTGTTGTCGGACGAGATGGCCGAGACCGCGATGGACGGGTCTTCGATCGTGGTGTCGACGAGAACGACTTTGATGCCCGCGTTCGCTGCAGCAGCGAGCGGTGCCTGCATCGCCGCGACGTCGGTGGGTGCGATCAGGATCGCCGATGGCCGCGATGCCACGACGGAATCGACAATCGGCTTCTGCAGCGTGGGATCGAACTTGACCGGTCCCTGCGTGTCGACGGTGACGCCGGCGGCCTCGGCGGCCGCCTCGATTCCGCACTGCATGCTGATGTAGAACTCGTCGCCGCTGACGCCCTGGATGAATGCGAGCTTGCCGCTGCCGTCACCGCTTCCGGAATTGGACGAGCAACCCGCCAGGAACATGGCGGACGCCGAAGCGACACTCAGTGCAACGACGGCGGTGCGTGATGTGATCATGGTCGACTTTCTTGTCGGTGGTTGAAGGAAGGAAGATCGAAACGAGGTGAACTAGGTCCCTCGGGACCAGAGCTTCTTGAGCGAGTTGGGCGACTGACCTCGGCTCGCTGCGTCGCGGCGACGCTGATCGAAGTAGACCGCGGCAATCAGCACCGCGCCGACGGCGACCTGCTGCCAGAAGGGCTGAACCCCGACGATGACGAAACCGTTCTGCAGGACCGCCGGGATGAACAAGCCGACGACGGTTCCGAACATGGTTCCGATACCACCGAAGAGGCTCGTTCCGCCGATGACCACGGCCGCGATGACATTGAGGTTGGTCTGCGACTGTCCAGCGATCGCAGTGGTGCCGTACTGAGACAGCGACAGAATGCCTGCCAGTCCGGCGAGAGTGCCCGAGAGCGCATAGACCTTGACCAGGTGCATGTCGACTTTGATGCCGACCCGGCGAGCAGACTGCTCCTTGGATCCGACGGCGAACGTGTAGAGGCCGAATTTGGTGCGGTGCAGCACGATTCCGAAGATCACCACGAGCACCAACGCGATGCTCGAAATCAACGGAACGGTGGTGGCCGGGAAGTTCCCGTAGCCGATCGTGTCGACCAGAACCGGTGGTACATCTCGGATATCGACGCCACCGGTGATGACCTGCGACAGGCCGAGCGCGCCGCCGAGCGTGCCGAGGGTGACGATCAACGGTGGCACGTTGGCCTTGCCGATCAGAAACCC
Source organism: Rhodococcus sp. MALMAid1271 (assembly GCF_049195265.1). Lineage (NCBI taxonomy): Bacteria > Bacillati > Actinomycetota > Actinomycetes > Mycobacteriales > Nocardiaceae > Rhodococcus > Rhodococcus sp. MALMAid1271. The sequence goes on from NZ_JBMIRQ010000047.1 coordinate 57,864, forward strand.
GTTGAGCAATCCCCAGCACAGGCCGCAGAACAGCGCCACCACGATTCCGATGGCGGCCACTCCCCATCCGTCGCCGCCGATCGCGGCCATCGTCTTGGCCGAGACGACACCGGAGAACACGAGGACCGATCCGACGGAAAGATCGATGCCGCTGGTGACGATGACGAAGGTCATGCCGATTCCGAGGACGGCCAGGATGGAGACGTTCTGGATGATCTGGCGAATGTTTCCCCACTCGGGGAAGCTGCCGGGCGCCATGATCGAGAACACCAGGCAGATGGCCGCCAGCACCAGCACGATCTGAAAGACCTGGACCCGGGCCAACTTTCCGAGCGACTCGACGAGGTCGAACGTGTGTCGGGACGGCTTGTTGCCGGGAGGCAATGGTTCGAGCGATGGGGTGATCGTCTGATTGCTCATCGTGTGGCTCCGGTGGTTGCGCCGGTCATCGCACCGACGAGTTCTTCCATGGTCGTGTTCTTGGCATCGAGCGTGGCGACGCGTTTGCCCATCCGCAGCACCTGGACGCGGTCGGCGACCTCGATGACATGCGGCATCGAGTGACTGATGAAGACCACTGCCACGCCGCGGTCGGCGACTCTGCGGATGGTGTCGAGAACGTTGCGGGTCTGCACCACTCCCAGGGCCGCCGTCGGTTCGTCCAGGAACACAACGCCTTTGGCCCAGGCCACCGCGCGGGCGATCGCGATGGCCTGCTGCTGACCACCCGACATGGCTCCGACCGGGACGGTGAGGCTGCGAACCGTCGCACCGAGTTCGTCGAGTGCGTCCTGGGACTGCTTGCGCATGGTCGCCACGTCGAGAAATCCGAGATGCCCCAGCAGGCCTTTCGCCGGCAGTTCGCGGCCGAGGAACATGTTCTGCTGAGCATTGAGGTGCGGAGCGAGTGCGAGATCCTGGAACACCGTCTCGATGCCGAGTTCTGCTGCCACCGTGGGACTGTCGAGATCGACTGCTTTGCCGTCGAACAGGATCTCGCCGGTGTCGACGGCGAGGCTACCCGAGAGCGCCTTGACCATCGTCGACTTACCCGCGCCGTTGTCGCCGATGAGGGCGACGACCTCGCCCGGGTAGATGTCGAAGTCGGCATCGTCGAGGGCGCGCACGTTTCCGAAGCTCCTCGCCAATCCTCTCGCTTCGAGGATCGGTGTCGCAGCAGGTGCAACGGTGGCCATGGATACTCCTCGGTCGAATGTGAAAAGTCTTCAGGTGGGGAAGGATGTCCCCCGCCGATGCCGGTTCAGCACGGTCCGGGAACCGGGTTTGCGCGGCAGGTCGAGCTCCTGTGGCGCTCGCTGTGTTAACGAGTGTGACCCACACGACTCGCATTGTCACGTGTTTCGCGAAAATTCATGTCACCGGTGACATGGCGTCCTCGCTCCACCACCTCGCCGCCGCAGCCGGAAGGCTGAATCCGACCATCCGGCGATGCCCCTGAACAGCCACAACGACCGAACTGGCCGATTTCCGTGCCGGGAGATCGAAGCTGCGGTACCGTCCATGACACCGATGACATACGAATGCCGAAGAGGACCGATGACATCGATGACATGACCACTCGGAAACAGTGAAGGTAGACCTCATGGCGAAGTTCGACGGTCGCAAGATCTTGGTGACGGGCGCCAGTGGCGGCATCGGCTCGGCAACCGTTCGGCGACTGGTGCACGATGGCGCAGACGTCGTCGCCGCGGGTCAGTCGGTCGACGCACTGGATCAACTGGCCGCCGAGACCGGCGCGACTCCCCTGGCATTCGATCTGACCTCCGAGGACAGTGTGCGCGAGGCCGTCGCGGGCCTCGAGCTGTACGGAGTGGTCAACTGCGCCGGTTTCGGCGGCGAGATCGCCACCCCTCAGGACACCGACATCTCGATCTTCGACAAGGTCATCTCGATCAACGCGCGCGGTGCCCTGCTGGTCATCAAGTACACCGCGCCGGCCATGATCGCTACCGGTGCCGGTGCGATCGTGAACGTGTCGAGTCAGGCCAGTCTCGTCGCGTTGACCGGTCATGTCTCCTACGGTTCCTCGAAAGCGGCACTGGACAACATCACTCGCGTCTCGGCCCTCGAACTCGGCCCCCACGGCATTCGCGTCAACGGCGTCAATCCGACGGTCGTCATGACCGAGATGTCTGCGTTCTATTGGGGTCGCCCCGAGATCGAAGAGCCGTTCCTGGCGCAGATGCCGCTGGGCCGATGGGCTACCGAGGACGAGATTGCCGCGCCGATTGCCTTCTTGTTGAGCGATGATGCTTCCATGGTGACCGGGGTGTCGTTGCCGGTCGACGGCGGATACACCAGTCGCTGACCGAACGAGTACGACCGAACGGGGGTAGATCATGACCACTATGCAAGATGTCGCAGCGCTGGCGAAGGTGAGCGCCAAGACCGTCTCGCGGGTGTACAACAACGACCCGCATGTCGACCCCGATACTCGTGCGCGCGTCAGCAAGGCACTCGAGTCACTCAACTACGTGCCGAACACGATGGCGACGTCGTTCCGCAACGGGCAGGCGGCGGCCATCGGTGTCGCCGTGCCCGACATCGACGATCCATTCTTCTCCTCCATCGCCCGGGCGATCGAAGAACGGGCCCGCGGCAACGACATGGCGGTTCTCGTCACCAGCCTCGGCCACGACGGCGATCAGGAACAGGCGCTGGTGGAGTCACTGCTACGCAAGCAGTTGAGCGGTCTGATCATCGCGCCGACGGGTGCCGATCACGGCTATTTGGAACGGTGGATAGACAAGACCCCCACGGTCTTCGTGGACCGAGCTCCCGACGGACTCAAAGCCGACAGCTTCGTCGACGACGATCACGGCGGGGCCGTGTTGGCGACCGATCATCTGCTTCGACTGGGACACACTCGCATCGCTGTCATCGGCGACAGTGTCAATATTCCTACCAGCCGCAATCGCTTGGTGGGGTATCGAGAGTCGTTGCAGGCGAGGGGAATCGAGTTCGACGATTCCCTCATTGCGCTCGGCGTTCTCGACCGCGACGATGCGCGCCGTGCTCTGACCGCGCTGACCGCGCTCGACGATCCACCGACTGCGTTGTTTCTCTCCAATGCACGCGTGGCCATGGCGTGCGTGCCCGTGCTGCAGCAGATGGAGCTACTGCACTTGGCTTTCGTAGGGTTCGGCGACTTTCCGCTTGCCGACGCAGTGATGCCCCCGGTGACGGTGATCGATCAGAATCCCGCTCGGCTGGGCCGGTTGGCCATCGAGCGGCTGCTGGGCCGAATCGAGAACCCCGGCAAACGCTACAAGCGTCGCAACATCCTCGGCGTCGAGCTCATCGAACGTCGATCCTGCACTCCTGGAACCGATCACCGCCGAGACTGATCCTGGAGAGCCTGACCGACCAGGTCGACCTGCAGCAGAGTCGACAGCTCGGCATCTACCCGTAGGTGGGGAACGAGCGGCTTCTCCGCCGGGGCATCCATCGGCCGTCGAGCATCCCGCGCCGCTCCGCGCGCTGCACGTCGGCGGGCCAACAGTTCGGGTGAGCCATCGACGTGCACCACCATCGTTGCGGCCGGGGCCACGCTCGAAACCAGCCGATCCCATTCGGCACCCGCAGCCAGTTCGCGAGTGAACGGTGCAATGAGGACGGGCCGCTGACCGATCTCCACGAGGTCGCGCGCGGCGGCGAGCAGCACCGCGTAACGGCCGACTCTGATTCGTTCCGAATGCGGGCCGGCACTGTTCCAATGCGGTCCGCCCGTGATCGAATCCAGTTCATCCAGAAGCGGATTGGTGAGGGTATCGAGATCGAGCAAGGGGACGCCGAAGCTGCGCGCCAGCTCGCGCCCCAGGGTGGTCTTTCCGCTTCCCGCAGCACCCGCGACGACAAGAACCGGCAGTTGATCCCGATCGATCACAGAAACGTCTTGACAGACACGAGGCATAGCGGCAATCATACAAGACAACGTTGTCTCGCAGTGGCAGTACAGCGGGCACACTTCCTCCGATCGAGAGTTCACGTGACCGAGCGCGCAAGCATCAAAGACGTCGCCGCCTTGGCGGGCGTCAGCTTCAAGACCGTCTCACGCGTCGTCAACGGCGTGGACACTGTCCTGCCCGAACTGCGCGAACGCGTCGAGGCCGCGGTGCAGACCCTCAACTACGTCCCCAATTCGGCTGCGCGCTCGCTGAAATCAGGATCGGGCAACACCATCGGGATCATCGTCGACTCGATCGACGACGTCTTCTTCGCATCACTGGTCAGTGCCGTCGAGGACAGGGCTCTCGAACACGGTCTGGCCGTCATCGTGGGCAGCACCGGTTTCGACGCCCAGCGCGAACGTGACCAGCTGGCGCTACTGGCCGGCCAACACGTGCGGGGCATCATTCTCGCGCCTGTCGGCGACCACAGCGACTTCCTCGTCCCTCGTCGTCGGACGCTGCCCACGGTGACCATCGACCGCTCGATCGAGGGATTCGATTCGGTCATCGTGGACGATTACGGTGCCGCACAGCGCGCTGTCGAGAAGTTGGTCTCGAGCGGACACACCCGAATTGCGTTGCTCGGCTTCGATGATCGACTACAGACCGCCCAGTTGCGCCGTCAGGCATATCTCGACGTCCTCACCGACCTCGGCCACGAGCCCGAGGCTGCTCTCGCTCCCCCGGTGTCCCATGCCGCAGACTCGGTGCGACCTGTCGTGAAGAAGCTTCTGGCACTGCGCAACCCACCGACCGCCTTCTTCGTCGCCAATGCCCGACATGCCACGGCCGTGGTGTCGGTGCTGCACGAAATCGACCGCACCGACGTGGCGATGGTCTCGTTCGGCAACTTCTCGCTCGCCGACGCCGTCAGCCCATCGGTGACTTGCATCGACCAGGATCCGTATCGCATCGGCACCGTGGCGTTCGATCGTCTGGTGCAGCGTTTCGACGATCCATACCTCGAGCCGGAGCAACAGATCACACCCACCACGCTGGTGGAGAGACTCTCGCATGCACTTCCCCTACCCGTACAGAAATGAGACCAACTCCGTGAACCCCAGACTTGTTGCGGGACTGGACCTCGGGAGCACCGGCGTCAAAATCCTCGTCACGGACGAGGACGGCACCGAACTGCTCATCGAACAGAGTCCAACCCCATGGCACCACGGCCCGGGCGGAACCACCGACCTCGCCGCCGAGGATCTGCTGTCCACCGTCGGGCATTTGCTCGATGCCGTCGCACGTCGACTACCGGAGGTGACCGGTGACGGTGCGTCACGCATCGATGCGATCGCAGTATCGGGAATGGGTGAGACGGGCTTCCTTCTCGATGAAGACAACGTTGTCCGAGCACCTGCGTTCGCGTGGTTCGATCCCCGAGGACAGCAACAGGTCGACGCCCTACCCCAGGATCTCCGTGACCGGTTCGCCGGAAAGACGGGCCTTCCGGTCGGCGTTCAGGTATCGGTGGTCAAGATCGCGCACCTTCGCGACAACGGCCTGAACCTGGCCGGGCTGCGTTGGTTCAATCTGCCCGAGTTCGTCGTGTTGTCCCTCGGCGGCCGCGCGGTGGCGGACTATTCGCTCAGTTCCCGAACCGGGCTGCTCGATCAGGACACCGGCGAGCCGTGGACGGAAATGTTGACGCACTTGGGCGTCGGGGCCGAGTTCCTCCCACCCCTGGCCGACGCCGGTACCGATCTGGGATTCGCGACCGGGCCAGCCGTACCCGACGCAATCGCGGGGGCACGGTTGACCGTGGCCGGTCACGACCATCTGGTCTCCGCGGTATCGGGTGGGGCAATCCCCCACGACCGATATCACGTGTCGATGGGAACCGCCGAGGTGCTGCTGCGAGTGCTCGAGGCTCCACTGACTCCCGCTGCGCGCAGCAGGCTGGCCGAGCATTTCATCAACTCGGTCCGACACGTGGTGCCAGGGCAGCATGTGCTCGTGGCGGGAGTCAAGACCGGATTGCTGATGCGACGGGCGTTGCAACTGTGCGACATCAGCGATCGAGCCGGGCGCGACCTTCTGGACGAGCGGGTGCGCGCATTGCCTGCCGGCGGCCCGTTCACCGACGGCGGCATCGACGTGGCCGGTGCCCGCAACGACGACGGGGTTCTGTCCATCACGATCCGCACCGACGGAATCGATTCGGCGGAGCTGTTTCGTTCGATTCTGTTGCACGGCAACGATGAAGTGGCGCGACTCGTCGCGGCGCTCGACGCCGAGGTGCCACCGGCCACGACCACGTTGCTGACCGGAGGCTGGGCGGGCATGACAAGCGTGCGAGACGCCCGCGCGCAGGTCCTGCCGGACGTCTCGGTCTCGACTCGCTCCCAGGACACCGCGTACGGCGCAGCACTGTTCGCAGCGCGACTACTCACGCTCATAGAAATCTGAGCCCACATCTCTGCAGTGAGACAACGTTGTCCCACTCGCTCTCGACCCCAACCCATCACCAGGAGAGAACAATGAACGAACTCACCACCCTCGAACGTCGCGGAATGGCCGCCATCTCCACCGCCGACGGCAACATGCTCATCGTCGCCGGTGATCAGCGCAACGGGATGAAAGCGGTCATGAAGGACGCGACCGACGGACCGGGCTCGATCACCGTCGAGCAACTCGCCGAGGCCAAGGCCGATCTGGTTCGCTACCTCGGCAATCACGCCCCGGCCATCCTGCTGGACCCGGAGGTGGCACTGCCGAAGATCGTCGACGACGGTGTGCTCTCACGCAACACGGCCCTGGTCGTCGGCATGGACGCCTCCGGCTTCGAGGAGACCGATGGTCTGCGCTACACCCGCTTCGTCGACGGCGTCACCCCACGCGTAGTGCGTGATCTCGGCGGCGATGTCGCCAAGATGCTCTTCTACATGCGCCCCGAGAAGCAGGGCCTCGATTCCCGCGTCGCCGAGGAGATCCGCGATCTCGTCAAAGCCTGCGCCGCCGAGGGCCTGCTGCTCATCGTCGAAATCCTGACCTACAAGCTCGAGGACGAATCGGAGGAGGACTACAAGGCCGGCTTCGGCAAGATCATCGCCGATTCCACCCGCATCTCCGTCGAATGCGGAGCCAAGGTACTCAAGCTCCCCTACCCCGGCTCTGCCGAGGCCTGCGCAGCCGTTACCGAAGCGGCACAGGGTGTTCCGTGGGCCGTGCTGTCGGCGGGCGTCGATCACGAGACGTTCATCGAGCAGGTCCGCATCGCCGTCGCCAACGGTGCACGCGGAGCGATGGCAGGCCGATCACTGTGGAAGGACAGCATGGCCGTCTCCGCCGAGACCCGTGAAGACCTACTGACCAACCGCGCCCTGCCCCGGCTGCGTGAGCTGAACGAGGCCGTCGACAACTGACATCGTCCTTCGACCGAGCCCGGACACCCATTCTCGGGCTCGGTCGACGCCGTTCTGGGTAGCGTGAAGCCATGACTCACCCCTCGACGCACCTCGATATCGTTGCCGCTCCCGGCGTGTTCGCCGATCTCGCGACGGCGCAGGAAGTGGTCGCGAGGGCGCTGTCGGCCCGAGGACTGACGGGCGGAATCGTCGACGCCGCAGCGGGTTCCGACGAGGCGATCGTCGTCCCCGGTGACGGGATCCCGATCGACGTGCCTTCGTACAGCAGTGTGGTTCGGGTCGATCTGGGCCAGTGCACACCGGACAGATCACCGGGCATCCGCGCTCACATTCGCGGCCGTGGTCTCGACGGTCTGCGGTTTGCCATCGACAGCGCGTACTTCCACCGCTTCCATCCCGGAACGAGGCTGAAGTATGGAAATCACCCCGAGCAACGCGTCGAGCTGCGGTTGCCCGAGGGCGACGGCCCCTTCCCTGTCGCGATGCTCATCCACGGCGGGTACTGGCGTTCGCGGTGGGAGTTCGATCTGATGGACGCGATGGCCGTCGACCTGACCCAGCGCGGATACGCCACCTGGAACGTGGAATACCGTCGACCCGACGAGCACGGCTGGGACACGATGACCGGCGATGTCGCGGCAGCGCTTGCTGCGTTGAAGACTGCACCCGACTCACTGGACCTGTCTCGAATCGTCCTGATGGGCCACTCGGCGGGCGGCCAGTTGGCACTGCGACTGGCCGCCGATTCCGTCGGGACATCGGTAGCACCTGCCCTTGCCGTCAGTCTCGCCGGCGTTCTCGATCTGCGGGTCGGCGACGAGCGGTGGCTCGGCGAAGGTGCCGTATCGAATGCGATCGGTGCCCGATTTGCTGACGCACGCGATACGTACGAGGCGTCGTCGCCGATCTCGAGGCTTCCACTCGGAGTCCCGCAGCTGGTGGTCAGCGCTGTCGACGACGACCCCAATCTGGTCGAGATCAGCCGGGCCTACTACGCCGCCGCGTCGGCCGGAGGCGATTCGGTCACCTCGGTCGAGGGGCCGGGTGGCCATTTCGCCGTCGTAGATCCCTCGTCCGAGATCTGGGGCGAGATCATCTCTGCCGTCGACGCGTCATGGGCAGTCACCTGATCGTCAGTCGTCGGTGATCGCCAGGATCACGCGCGGGTTTCGGCGTCCGGCGGGTTGGCCACGGTCGCCAAGTTACGCACCCGCCTCCCCGGAAGTCCGTAGTGTGAATGATGTGACGCGCGGCACAGCGAGGTGCGCGGCGGAGACTTCAGGAGCGCGATCGATGAAGAGCACCATGCAGGACATCCCACTGTCCATCGGCCAGCTGGTTCGATTCGGGACGTCCATCCATTCCTCGGCCGAGGTCACCACCTGGACGGACAGTGGCCCCACCACGGTCACGTTCGGGGATTTGGGCAGGCGGGCAGCGCAACTGGCACACGGCCTGCGATCGATCGGCATCGACGACGATCAGCGCGTCGGCACGTTCATGTGGAACAACGCCCCGCACATGGAGGCCTACATGGCGATTCCCGCGATGGGCGCAGTGCTGCACACGCTGAACATTCGACTGTTTCCCGAGCAGCTCACCTACATCGTCAATCATGCCGAGGATCAGGTGATCATCGCCGACGCGAGCCTGATCCCCTTGCTCACGCCACTGCTGCCGACGTTCGAGACCGTGCGGCACCTCGTGGTCGTCGGCGTGGACCCGGCACAGGTGGATGCACCCGACGGTATCGAGGTGCTGGGCTACGAGGACCTGCTGGCCGGACGGCCGGAGGACTTCGATTGGCCTGAGCTCGACGAACGATCCGCTGCCGCAATGTGTTACACCTCCGGCACCACCGGAGATCCCAAGGGGGTCGTGTACTCGCATCGCTCGATCTATCTGCATTCGATGCAGGGGTGCATGACCGATGCGATGGCACTTGCACAGTCCGACACGGTGCTGGCCATCGTGCCGATGTTCCACGCAATGTCGTGGGGTCTGCCCTATTCGGCGCTGATGGTCGGTGCGTCGCTGATCATGCCGGACAGGTTTCTGCAGCCCGACCCGTTGGCGGAGATGATGTCGACGTTGCATCCGACGGCCGCGGCCGCTGTCCCGACGATCTGGCAGGCTCTGCTCGCTCACCTCGACGAGCATCCGGCGGATCTGTCGAGTCTGCGTGACGTGGTGGTCGGCGGTGCGGCCTGCCCACCGAGTCTGCTGCGGGCATTCCACGACAAGTACGGCGTCCACATCTCGCAGGCCTGGGGCATGACCGAGACATCCCCTCTGGGTACCTCCGGAAAGCCCGACGCGGGCATGTCCCCCGAGGACGAGTTCGACTTGCGTTGCACACAGGGCAGATTCGTCGCCGGGGTACGAGCGCGACTGGTCGATGACGCCGGCACCGTGTTGCCGTGGGACGGCACCTCCGTCGGTGAACTCGAGGTGCGTGGCCCGTGGATCACCGGCAGCTACTACCGCGCCGACGCGGACGACAAGTTCGACGACGGCTGGCTACGGACCGGTGACGTGGGCACCATCTCCGAAGGCGGCTACCTCCGGCTGACCGATCGATCGAAGGACATCATCAAGTCCGGCGGCGAATGGATCTCCTCGGTCGAACTCGAGAACCAGGTGATGGGGCATCCGGCGGTGCGCGAAGCCGCAGTGATCGGTGTGCCCGATCCGAAGTGGGACGAACGGCCGTTGGTGGCTGTCGTCGTCCGCGAGGGAGCCTCGGTGACGGCCGAGGAACTCAAGGAGTTCCTCGACAGTCGCGTCGCGCATTGGCAGTTGCCCGAACGCTGGACGTTCATCGACGAAGTACCGAAAACGAGCGTCGGGAAGTACGACAAGAAGCGACTACGGAGTTCCCACGCCGACGGGGCGTTGGAGGTCATCGAACTGGTCTGACTGGCACCTCCGTCGGCGACGGCCCCCGGGTGTGTGGCAGATTGCTACACTGGCGGTACTGCTGCGGCGATAGGACACCACCATGGGCACCACCTCATCTCTCCGTATCGACGATGACCTGTATGACGCTGCGAAAGTGGCCGGATCATCGTCGAGCCGAAGTGCATCGCAGCAGATCGCACATTGGGCGCTGATCGGTCGAGAGATGGAGCTTTCACATCGCGTCTCGGCACGCGACATTGCCGATGTTCTTGCAGGTAAAGCACGCTATGACGACCTCGCGCCGTACAAGCAGGCAGTCGTCCGCGCGGAGTGGACCGAACAGATCGAATCGGCGACGGAATCGCTCGACTTCGAGCGTGAGTTCACTGCAGAAGGTCGCTCGTACGTCGAATCGGACCTGGACGGCAACGTCCGGTGGAGCGAGCCCAGGTAAATCTCCCTCCCGAGACAGCCCATCGTGATCACAACGGACTCGGACCCGGTTCTACACCTACTCGCTGGACCCAACGGTGCAGGCAAAAGCACATTCAACGCACGCGTTCTATCGCCTGTCATGCATCTTCCGTTCGTCAACGCCGATGAGATCGCGAACGCTCGATGGCCCGGCGAAGAGTCGGCTCATGCTTACGACGCGTCCCGGGCCGCTGCCGAGATGCGCGTCCAATATCTCTCGGCAAGAGCATCTTTTGTCACCGAAACTGTCTTCTCGCACGAGTCCAAGCTCGAACTAGTTCAGTCCGCGGTCGGTGCAGGCTATTTGGTGACGCTGCACATCATCGCAGTTCCCGTCGAAACGGCAGTGGCCCGAGTGCACAACCGAGTCGATCACGGTGGACATTCGGTTCCAGAGGCGAAGATTCGCGAACGGTACGACAGGCTGTGGCCTCTCCTTCGCACTGCCATCGAGACGGTTGATCGCGCTCAGGTGTACGACAATTCATCGGCACGACGCCCATTCCGCACTGTCGCCCGGTTCGATCGCGGGTTACTCCTAGGACGGGCCGAGTGGCCGAGTTGGATGCCGCCGGCCCTGCGTCGATAGCTGCCGACACCAGCCGTCAGGGCGACACAACAGTTCCGCCCGTTGACCTTGGGTTTTACATCGGTAGATCGATGCTGCACGTCGAAGTAGAACAATGGCGCTCTGAGCTGGAGGAATTCGACCTTCGGAGGTCCGAATTCACGTCCGCGACGGTGCCGAGTCATCGACGCCACCGGCCAGCTCGGCCTGGCCGACCGAGATGCGCGTGATCATCCAAGAAGAACGACCGCACTCCTGCGCGCAGCTGAGGTTCACCGATTCCGACGGCCTCCAACTGAGTGCGTTCGCCCCCGACGCGCGCGTGGTCGGATCCAGGATCTCGACTTGATGACTTGGCCTCAGATACTCGGGTCCGCCGTGCATCCACCGTCACCATGTCACTGCTATTGGACAGTGATCGCGCAGCGCGAGTGGCAGCGTGAAGGCTGCCGTGATCTACGTGCAGTTGTTCCGTCTCACTACATCGTGGTGCCGAACAGCCCCAAGTGGCCGCTTTCGAGGGTGACCGGCTGAGCGTCAGGTGTGGTCAGCGCCTCAGGTGCCGAGGTCGGACATTCGGTTTGTCGAAATTCGAGCGAGGGTATGAGCCGTCTACCAATCGAATGACACGCTCTTGTGGGCGCACGAACCGAGTGGGAAACCGAACGAGCTCCACCACCGAATGTGAAGGACAGGAAAGACCATGCCACTCGTGCGAATCGACATCATCGAGAACCGTCGTACTCCGGACGAGGTGAAGAAGCTCGCCGACATCGTCCAGGACGTCATGCGTGAGACCTTCGATGCCCCAGCGCGGGACCGCTACCAGATCATCACCGAGCACAAGCCCGGCAACCTGATCGCCGAGGACACCGGCCTCGGCTACACCCGCACCGACGACCTCGTCATGATTCAGATCACCCAGCAGGGCCGGGACGAGGACAACAAGAAGGCCCTGTACTCGACACTCGCCGAGCGGTTGAAGGAGCAGACCGGGCTTTCGGGCGATGATCTGATCATCGCGGTGTCCGAGAACACCCCCGCTGACTGGTCCTTCGGGCACGGGGTCGCCCAGTTCTTGGAAGGCCAGCTCTAGCCCCGCTGCGCCGACCGACCGAGCGTGGCCGCGACACAAACCGAACGAGGTCGGCTGCCGGCCGACCTCGTTCGCTGGAAAGATCCAGGTCCGTCACCGCACCTACACCTTTCCTATGATGTGCTCGTGCCTCCTGACCGAACCGACAGCAACCTCGCAAAAGTGATTCCACTGTTCGGTCGCCGGGGATCTCGAAACACCTGGGACTTCGCCGACGTCGTCGAGCCGGCAGTGGAGTCCCCGGTCGTAAGGATGACGCCCCACGACATCGAGCTCGCACCACCAGACGCCGACGACGAGATCGCAGCGCTGACGGCATCGAAGCCGATTGGGCAGCTTCGTTCGCTCCTCGGCTGGCTCGATACGTCACGACCGATCACCGGCAGAGGTGTTCCGCGGCCAGGGTCGGTTCGCGAGCTGGCGAAAGCCGTCGACGTGAAGCTGGATCGGCGTGCGCTGAGGTCGAGATCGATGCTCGAGATCCCCGGTTTGATGACACTGTGGGATGCGGCGAAGGCAGCAGGATTGATCGAGCTGACCTCCACCACTGCGATTCCCGGTCCGCATGCCCACGAGTTCGCCCACTCACTTCCCGGTTCCTTGACCGCTCACCGAACGGCCCTCTCGCACATCATCCGTCGTCACTTCTTCACCGAGGATCCCCTCCGTCCATCCCCAGCTGTCGATGTCGTCGCCGGACAGATCGTTCTCGCCGCAATGACGGACACTCCGCGGACGCGGCTCCCTGCAGTCGGCCCCGCCGGCTCCGGGGATCTTTACGAACACATCGAGGCACTGATACTCCGCGGCATGCTTGATCAATTCATCGCCGACGGGTGGCTGGTCTGCGACGACAAATACATAGTGCCGCAACCATTTCGACCCGCCGTCCTGGATGCGATGAAGTCACTGCCTTACTACCAAACCGGCGCCGCCAACAGATGATCATCACCGGGTAGTTCTTCGCGGAGCTGCCGGACTTCACAACATCTCGTCCGCCAGACGCCGTCCAGCTTCCCTCAACCATCGTCGCGGATCCGCCACGGCCGCCTCCACGCTGCCGGAAAGATCCGTCAACGACACGGTCCGCACCTCGACATCCGAAGTTCACCACACCGGCGACCACTACCACCGGAACCGAAGCGTCCAAACATATTTGGACGACATGTCCGACGATTTTGCCCGTCAGCGACGTGCGATCGAACACGCCCTCACCCGTCACCACGAGGTCGGAATCAGAAACAGCAGCCGACAGCTCTGTCAGCACCGACACCCGTTCCGCCCCGCCGGATACACGAGCCCCCCAGCGCGCACAGCCCAAATCCGACTCCGCCCGCAGCACCGGTTCCCGGCGTGGACGGGTCGGCCGACAAGCCGGCGTCGGCGAGCACGCTCGAGTGCGTACGGAACGAGCCGAGCCAACCTCTCCTCCACTCGGACCCGGGCTCCGACGAGGTCGCGATCGGGCATGCCGCCCATGACCATCACGAGCTCGGGCGCGCCGAGTTCGGCGGCTTCATCGAAAGCCCGAAAGTTGTCGTCGAGACCATCGTCATCGATCGCCGTGAGGAACCCGCCGCGGCACACGCTCGACACCCGCAGACCGGCGTTGGAGATCAGCTTGGCCGACTCGCTGACGCCGGCCTCCTGGATTCGATCCCGCCACGGGGCCACCGCACCCAACCCGGCTCGTGCGGCACCCTCGACGGCTTGCTTCAGCGTCCAGGAATTCATCGTAATGGTGTTGAGAGACAGTGCTGCGTAAGGGTTATCGCGGTCGTACGTTGCAATACTCACGACGCTACCCCATCATGGCAGCAGGTTCGCGAGGCGGTCTGTGGCGGCCTCTGTTCCGAGTTCCTGCCTGAGCGTTGGATATTCGAGGTAAAAGCGGATCCATTGGGTGAGGACGACGGGATGGACGTCGAAGAATCGGCAGTCGATGAATGCGCCTGAGAAGAGGCCCGGCTGTTCGTCCAACCTCAACTTGCAGGTCTTGGTGTGCTCGAACGGTTCGCCCCACGGCACCATCACTCCGATTGCGGGCGGCCATGTCGGCTGCAGCAGAACCGACGCCACCGAATTCCACGGAATGCTTTTCTTGAAGCCGAGGCCCTGCTGAACGATCCCGTCGAGTGTCAGTTCGATGCGGGGCCGTCCCCTCGCACTGCGGATAAGTGCGGCCCACGCGACAAGGAACGGGATAGAAAATAGCGAAAAAATGATCAGCCCGCCCGCTTCGCCGGTCGAAATGCCGAACATTATGAGTGCAATTGCTACGAGTAGCACCAAAAGCATACTCAACCTGAGTACCCCGTGCGTGTATCGGACCGTTGACGCAGCTGCTGTTCGACGGACGCCGAATCCAGTGCGACGCCCCGCACGATGGATGAATCGCATGGCCGGGATCAGGCCTAGTACAACACCGAAAAGGATCCCTCCGATGTCCGGACTAGAACCTTCTGGTCCCGATGCGCCGTACACGAACGCGAAGGCAAAGAATTCCAGAAATAACACGCCTGCAATGAATTTCAGGTCGATTCGGTTGTCGTGGACATATTCTTCTGCTCCACTGGTCGGTGCGTCGAACGTATTCATCCGGTCCCTATCCTTGTGGCAGCAGGTTCACGAGGCGCTCGGCGGAGGTGCCGGATCCGAGTAAACCTCGGAGTTCGAGATGGTGGAGGTATAGCCAGATCCATCGGGTCAGGACGACCGGGTCGACGTCGAAGAAGCGACTGTCGAAGAAGGCCGATGACGTCCTGGGCCACATGCTGCGACGTCCAGTGGATCGAAGGTTCAGAAGAGTGCATCCCACACTCCTGTCGTGAGGTCGGAAATCGCATTCTTGGTGTCAACTACAGCACCCCAGCCCTCCAAAGCTGCAGTACCTACCTGGTCCGTTCCATTTACCCATAGGCTGTCGACCATTCCCGAGGTAAAGATGCCGACTGCGGCACCCCCCGCTGCGCCTAGCACGGTCCCCACGAAAGGGACCGGAACCAAGGTTCCAATGAGCGCGCCTGCCGCGACAGAGGCACCAAACCCCAGGCCGCCTGCGATCACCGCCTGATCGACGGGTTTTCCCTCGTAGATGTCGTAGGCGATGCTCAGTCCGGCGAGCGCCCCACCTCCTCGCAGGCCCCAAGACTTTGTCTTGGCCTCCAGTTCGGCTACAGATTTTGCCAGGTCATCGCCGAGATTTCGCGCCATCGTCGATGCGTCGAAGTCGCGATAAACCAACGCTCTGGGTGATCCGTCAGGTGCATTGCGGGCAAGGTCGGCCCACTTCAGCGCCTCATCCAGGTGGAACTTCGAGTTTTTACCCATCAACCAGCCGTCGACTTCCGCCAGCCCTTGGGCTACTCCGACAAGTATTGAACCACCGTAGAAGAACGTTTTGGCTGACGCAGACAAGTAGTCGGTTTTGAGAGTTTCGCCTGCTGCTGTTTCATATTCGCGTAGTTCGGCTGCCTGACCTGCCAGCACGATATAGAGGTTGTGTAGCTCGTCGTCAGACGGATCGAGGATGATGTCGTCCTGGACAGTCAGCCCGGCAGTAGAGGCGTTTGACCGCACATCCCGCATACCGTCGTGCAATGCCTGTAGTGCCGCAGCGAAGGCGTCGACCTTGGCGGCGTAATCTGCTGCGGCAGTGGCCAAGTCAGAGGCACACGCAGTGGTGGTAAGTGCCTGCACGGAGAAGGCCTCTGATGCCGGGCCATCCCATCCGGCGTCTGTTCGATTTCTGGTGGTATCAAGCGTGTCGATGGAGGTGCGCAGGCCATCGGCGAAGCTGTTGCGAAGCCACCCGGCCACGGCCCGCACAGAGGCCACGCTGCCGTCGACCTTCGTGTCGATGGGCACTTTCACTTCTCCCAGAGCGCAGCGTTGACTTCGTCGGCTGTGGCGGCGTCCTGGGTCTCGTATTCGGAGGCGCACTCATCGAGTGCGACCGAATACGACGCCAATGCTGTCTGCAGTTCGCTGCCGCGACCGGTGAACAGCGCCAGTATCCCGGCCAGCGCCGGCGCTCCGATACCGGTATCGGCGGCGTCGGGGATCGACGACGCTGCGGTGTCGAAGTCGTCGGCAATTTTCATCATTGCGTCCGCGGAATCGCGTAGCACCGCGACGTCGACGTACAGGGTCATGTGT
>NZ_JBMIRQ010000048.1:0-2381 GCF_049195265.1 Rhodococcus sp. MALMAid1271
CCGCTGTCAACGACGCGTATTCCGCACCGTGGTCCGCGAGCAACCGCAGGGCCCTCGCGCGGACCTCCGGATCGATTTTCTTGGGCATGTGCTCATCCTTCCTGACTCAGAAGGAAGCGGCATCAAACCTGGGGTGATTCAGTTCGAGATCTTGGACCTGACCGCGCACGGTGTTGGTGGCGAACGCGGTCAATCGAAGACCGTCAGTGTCGGTGAACCGCAACTGCGCTCCGGGATGCGGGCGCTCTTTCCGGATGATCACGCGCATCCCGGCCGGCCACGTCGTGAGGTCGAGCAGGCCGGTGGCGTCGATGACCCACGCACCGTCGCGGACCTGCTCCGCAGCATCGACGGCGACCGACCAGGCATCTTCGGGGGCGTCGGAGAGGGCGGTGACCATCGCGTCGGTGAGTCCGAACCCGATCGAATACGACACTCCTCGCTTGTGTAGCCAGGTCAGGTATTTGTGGCTGGCTCCGGCACCGTCGGTACGGACGAGGACTTTTTTTCCGGGCCGGGTAGCGTGTGCGTTCGGTAACTGTGCCAATGCGTTTCGGGTCACTGCGATGTGATCGTCTGCGGTGTTGGATCCGGCGTTGCCGGGCCGTAGGACAGATGCGACGGGTTCACCGGTGCCGCCGGTGCCGTGGTCGACGAACGCCAACAGGGGATGAAACCCGAAGCCTCGTTTGTAGGTCGGGGCTGCAGATTCCTTGTCCGAGTGCGCGGTGACGAGGGTGGCATCGAGGTCGATGACGATCGGGTTCTGCGCAGTGATGTCGTGATCGGGTGCGTGTTCGCCGGCATGTTCCCATGCCGCGGCGCGAGCGGATGCGCGAGCGGTGTCGATCGCGGTGAGCACTGCGGGTGTATCTGCGGCGAGCGCGGTGATCAGACGGGACACGGTCGGATCGGAGGGCACTTTTCCGAACACTGCGCTGTGTTCGCGCAGGGCCGCGATGTCGGCGAGGCAGTCTCCACCGAGCGCCAATGACACTGCGAGGTCGGTGACGATCTTCCCAGGATCGAACTGCGCCAATGGTTTCCGCCATGGCGACAAGCTGTGTGAGAGGGTGGTGGTGAGTCCGGTGACGTCGGCGGTGCGGAGCAGTGTCACCGCTCCGGCATGCGACACGACACCGGTTCCGGTGGCATCGACGGACAGGGCGGGGTACGGCGACGTAGACTTGCTCACCAGAATGGTGCTCCTCGTGATGGATGAATTTGGACCTTCGCAAGTCGAATTCTTGCAGCTCAGAGCACCATTCTTCTGTTCTGACACGCCTCGCCTACCTACCGGCGTGAAAGCCCGAGGCTAGCGGCGCTACACCGCTGTCGCTACGGTCGACCGAATCGAGTCGTCTTGCTCAACTCTGGATTGGCTTGAAAATCTTGGAACCCCTCGATGTACGGAGCGAGTAGGTCTGCGATATCGGTGGCGGTCTGGGCTGCGTCAGTCGGGGGCCGTGAGACATACGCCAAGGCCATCTGAACGATGGACGTGCTCAGGATATCGGCTTGGCGTTTCGGGGCTTGCACCCAGCATCGCTGAAATGTGGCAGAGAGGTGATCTGCGGCTCGCTCGACAAGCTGGGTGCTGTGAACAGTAATGAGCCGCAGGAGGTCTGCGGATGCGTCTTCTTCTCGTAGCGATCTGACCAATGGGTCACGTTCGGAGACGGCGAAAAACGCAGCCAAGCCTCGGCCGAGCGCCAATCTGATATCACCAACGCAAGTGTAGAGGCCATCGTCCACCACACTGACCAGCTGATCGGTCAGTCGTATCGCGTAGCTCTCCGCCACACCGCGCCGGGACCCGAACTCGTTATAGATGGTCTGTCGAGACAAACCGGCTTCCTTCGCGACCTCGGACATGGTCACGGACTTCCAGCTCTGCCGCAGCAGAAGAGCGCTCAATGCGTCTAACGCGGTCGCACGAAGGAGAGTGCTTGCCGCTGTCCGGTAGCCACCATCAGGGCGCGCAGTGTGGACGGAACTCATGAATAGAAGTCTAGGCGCGTTCGGACATTGGTGGTGGGAGATGATGTCGCTGTCGCCAGCGCGTCGATGCTGCCAGCGATGCGACCAGTGGCGTTATCTGCGGGCGAACGAACCAGGCGCAGCGGTGAGCCGAACACCTACGAAGAACTCATCTGTTCTTTCGGTAGGTTTCCCGAGCGGCGTGCAGCGAACGCAGAGCATGCAACTCGGCACAACTGCCGGCGTGTGGCGTCAGAAAAGATAGTGCCCCATGGGGTGGTGTAATTCGGATCGGTGAACCATCCGGTTCATGATCAACGAGTTGTGTTGTATGTTAGGCGCTTTCGAGCTGAGGTGTCAACGACTCAGCGGTCGTGTCGGTTGATACTGCAGCGCGTTCC
>NZ_JBMIRQ010000050.1:0-3243 GCF_049195265.1 Rhodococcus sp. MALMAid1271
CCGCTGTCAACGACGCGTATTCCGCACCGTGGTCCGCGAGCAACCGCAGGGCCCTCGCGCGGACCTCCGGATCGATTTTCTTGGGCATGTGCTCATCCTTCCTGACTCAGAAGGAAGCGGCATCAAACCTGGGGTGATTCACTCCGCGGATGCGGTCTTCGCGGGGTGTTGTGGGGCAACAGTATGGCCGAAAGTTTCTTCGCTGATTTCAAGAACTGTCAATGGACATCGGGAAGTGACCACAGGCGGTCACGAGAACTGCCCATGGGTGGCCAACAAGAACTGACCGGTGGCGGACACGAATCTGCCCATGTCGGGTTTGTCCGCCACCGGTCGAGCATCATGTCAGGTCGAGGGTTTGACCCCCTGACCGTGCAGGGCTTGGGCGAGGCGGACCGAATCGCCGCTGGTTTGGCATAGAAGCGCGTGGTGCAGCAGCCGATCGACCGTTGCAGTGGCGAGGGTCTTGGGCATCAGTTCGTCGAACCCGCTCGGGTGAAGGTTCGAGGAGATCGCGACGGACTTGCGTTCGTAGGCTGCTTCGACGATTCGGTACAGCCCTTCGGCGGCATCGGTCCCGACGGGCAACAGCCCGACATCGTCGATCACGACGAGTTCGGCGCGCACGATCTTCGCGATCGCTTTGCCGAGTGAGTCGTCGGATCGGTGCGCGCGTACGAGGACCCCGATCTGCTCGAGGGTGAACCACGCGACCGGCATCCCCGCTTGGATCACGTTCTGTCCCAACGCTTCGAGGAAGAATGTCTTGCCTGTCCCGGCCGGCCCGCAGACCACCAGATTCTCGCGGCGATGCACCCATTCGAGGGTCTGCAGGGCATGCTGGGTGGGAAGCGGGATCGATGATGCGTTCTCGTCCCAGACCTCGAAGGTCTTCCCGGTGGGGAATCCCGCTGCTTTGCGGCGGGCGGTCAGCATCGATCGTGCCCGGCCGGCGGATTCCTCTGAGAGAAGCGCTTTGACGACCTCGGCGGGGTCCCAGCGTTGTGCTCGTGCGGTGGCGAGGACTTCGGCGGCGATGGACCTGGCATGCGGCAGGCGGAGTTGCCGCAGCAGCGTTTCGAGGTCGGTGGGGAGTTCCGCTGTGACGGTGTTCATCGCTGACCTTCGTTCGTCTCGTCGGCGGTTTTGTGTTCGATAGCGTTGCTGCCCAACAAGTTCCATCCTGATGTGCCTTGCGTGAGGGAGGTGGATTCGGATGCGCCGCGGCGGGTGAGGTCCATTCCCTTCGATGCGAGGATCGAGTCGAGGTCGCCGGTGGCGAAGCGGCCGTGCACCGCTGCGTGCCCGAGTGCCCAATCGACATCGCCCCGAACTCCGAGTCGCGCGAGATCGACCGCGTGCGACATTTTCAGGTATATCCGTTCGGTGCCGACCGCGGCGGCTTCCTTGAGCCATGTCGCGGCACCTTCCCCGATCGCGAGGAATTGCTGTTCGGATACTGTTCGCGCGCGGACGCTGTAGTCGCCGGGGATCCTCGGGTGATGTCCGGGGAAGTGGGCGTCGTCGATGGCGGGGCTGCCGGGTGTGGTGCGGGCGTGCCGGGCCACTTCGATCGGGCCACCGTCATCGAGAGCGCAGATGACGACCTCATCTGTCCCGTCGTGCAGTCTGACCCACACGCTCTGACCCAATAGTGTTGCTGGTGTCGAGTATTGGCAGTGATCAAAGGTGACCATCGGTGTGTTGTCGGGGACTCGGCGAGCGACTCCGAGGACTGCGGTGTGCGGCATGTCGGGGATACCGTGCAACTCGGGTCGTTCCTCGGCGAGCATCTCGTTCGGGACGCGGCGGGTGGCCCGATGTACTCGGGCGTTGATCTCGGTCATGAACGCCGTGCACGCGATTTCGACGTCGGCGAAGGTGGCGTACTGCTCGAGCAGGTTCGTCTCGGTGGGCACGATGTCGGCTTTGGCGAGTTTGACAGCGTTCTCCACTCCGCCTTTCGATGCAGGGTCCGCCGGTTGGCAGGTCAGCACGGTGATTCCGTAGTACCGACCGAAGGTGACCGCGGTGCGATTGCGGATCGGGACGCCGGCGACGTGGCCGGCGGTAACGGTCTTTTCGTTGTCGGTGAGCAGGTAGGTCGGTGCGCCGCCGATGATGCGGAAGACCCGGTCCAGGCCAGCGAAGACGCTCGCTGCGGTGCGGTCGCGTAGTGGGACCACGATGCGGTAGCGGCACCAGGCCAGCCAGGCGACGAGGAGCACGATCTTGCGGCCGTCGACGACCGGGCCGTCTCCGAAGTCGTACTGCAGCCACAGTCCTGGTTCGGTGATCCATGGCCGGTGCACTCTCGTATTGCCCAGTCTCCATTGGGTTTTGATTTCGGCGAGGGCGCGTCGAGTGGTGCGGTCGGCACCGGTGTAGCCGAGTGCGAGAAGTTTCTAGTGGGCTTTGTCGCCGCGGATCTTGCCCTTGGATTTGGAGACCCACTCTTCGAGGTATTCGAGCCAGTCGTCGGTGATTTTGGTTCGGTGGGTGGCCGGTGGCAGGCCGGCGTCTCGGTCTTCGACGGCCTTTTTCACGGTGTTGTGGGAGCAGCCGCACAAGTCTGCGGCGGCCCGCAATGATCCGGTCAGGTCGTATGCATTGAGTATGTCCATCAGTTCTCCGTCAGACTTCACGTGGTCTCTCCTGCGGTGGATTCGATACGGACTAGGCATCGGTATCGAAACCGCAGGAGAGGCCTCCTCGGCGCTGACGCGCCGAGAGGATGGGTGTGGTCTGGGCAGATTCGTGGCCACAGGCGGTCACATTCGTGGCCGCGAGTGGTCAGTTCTTATCGGCCGTCAGTGGGCATATTCATGGCCGCCTGTGGTCAGTTTTTCATGGCCGCCGACAAAGAACGAATGCGTCTACCGAACGATCTACTCCACCAAAAGCAAAGCACGACAAGACATCGTCAGATACATCGACGGCTTCTACAGTTCACAACACCGCCATTCGGCGCTCGGGTACCGAACCCCGAACGCTGTCCACTACAGTTACGGGCAGTCCGCAAACGCGGCTTCAGAATAGTCATCTCCAGTGTCGGAAATCCTCGCGGCAGATCAACCCCACGCACGGCATCCGACCGTGATCGATAGTGCCCCATGGGGTGGTGTAATTCGGATCGGTGAACCATCCGGTTCATGATCAACGAGTTGTGTTGTATGTTAGGCGCTTTCGAGCTGAGGTGTCAACGACTCAGCGGTCGTGTCGGTTGATACTGCAGCGCGTTCC
>NZ_JBMIRQ010000051.1:0-569 GCF_049195265.1 Rhodococcus sp. MALMAid1271
GCTCGGTTGACAGCTCCCCGAGGCTTATCGCAGCCTCCTACGTCCTTCATCGGCTCCTGGTGCCAAGGCATCCACCGTACGCTCTTCATTACTTACAACAAAGATGCTCGCGTCCACTGTGCAATTCTCAAACAACACACACAACCCAGACTCACAGCAGCACCAGCCACCCCGAATCACCCCGAAGGACAACCAGAATGCGGTATGACCACCATCTGAATTCTGTATACGTCTTGCCATGAAAGAAACACTCGCGTGTTCTCTCAGGACCCAACAGTGCATCGATATAACAGTTACTCCCACCAGCAGGGCCGGCAGTAATGAATAAAAGTTGGTTGTCAGTGTTCCACCCGTGAGCACCGCCGGATGACGTATGCATCCGAAACGGTTTCTGTCGCTCGATCATCTGCTGACTGTTCAGCAGTGCATCGCAGCGAAGAGGCTCCTTAGAAAGGAGGTGATCCAGCCGCACCTTCCGGTACGGCTACCTTGTTACGACTTCGTCCCAATCGCCGATCCCACCTTCGACGGCTCCCTCCCACAAGGGGTTAGGCCACCGGCTTCGGGTG
>NZ_JBMIRQ010000068.1:0-377 GCF_049195265.1 Rhodococcus sp. MALMAid1271
CCGCGACCTCACCGACCTCCGCGACACCGCTACTGGCGCAGGACCGTCACCGGATCGCGGTGCCTATCGGGACGTGTTCGGTGACGGCACCAGTGTCGGGTGGCTGCCCTGGATGGGACCACTCTCGCGCACCACCTCCCGACAACTGGCGTGCGATTGCATCCTCACCGCCATCGTGATGGACGAGACCGGTAACCCGATCAACCTCGCCCGCACAATGCGTACCGTCACCTCCACACAGAAACGCGCCCTGATCGCCCGCGATCACGGCTGCGCGTTCCCCGGCTGCGGCACACCCGCCGCCTGGACCGAAGGCCACCACATCCGACACTGGGCAGACGGCGGCCCCACCGACCTGAACAACCTCGTCCTACTCT
>NZ_JBMIRQ010000055.1:0-13969 GCF_049195265.1 Rhodococcus sp. MALMAid1271
GATAGTGCCCCATGGGGTGGTGTAATTCGGATCGGTGAACCATCCGGTTCATGATCAACGAGTTGTGTTGTATGTTAGGCGCTTTCGAGCTGAGGTGTCAACGACTCAGCGGTCGTGTCGGTTGATACTGCAGCGCGTTCCTTCCTGGCGATGACGACCCTCAGCTCGTCCATCGACACGTCGGAGACGTAGCGGCGGGTCACTTGCCACTCGTCGTGCGCTTCGATCACCACCGCGGTCGCCAGGCGCAGGAACGCCGCCGGGTTGGGGAAGATCTCCACGACATCGGCGCGGCGTTTGATCTCCTTGTTGAGTCGTTCGATCGGATTGTTCGACCAGATTTTCTGCCAATGCGACTTCGGGAACGCACGGAACGCGAGCACATCTTCCTTCGCACCGTCCATCATCGCCGACACCTTCGGAAACGACCCGGCGAGCGTCTGCGCGACCTGATCCCACTGCGCTGCAACAGCATCCGGCTCGGTGTGCGCGAAGATCGTCTTGATCGCCGCCATCACCGGAGGCACCTGCTTCGACGACACCGCGGAAGTGACGTTCCGCATGAAATGCACCCGGCAACGCTGCCACGACGCCCCGGTGAACTGCTGCGCCACAGCAGCTTTCAAACCGGCATGCGCATCGGAGATCACCAGATGCACCCCCGACAGCCCCCGCGCCTTGAGCCCGATCAGGAACTCCCGCCAGAAATCGAACGACTCACTGTCCCCGACCGCGGTGCCCAACACTTCACGGGTGCCGTCGATCGACACCCCGGTCGCGACGACGAGCGCATGCGAGACCACATGCGCCCCGATCCGCACCTTGCAATACGTCGCGTCGAGGAAGACGTACGGAAACGTGGTGTGGGTCAACGTTCGCTCACGAAACCGCGCGATCTCCGTATCGAGCCCTTGGCAAATTCTCGACACAGTCGACTTCGAGACGCCCGAGTCAACACCCAACGCTGCGACGAGGTCGTCGACGTTGCGGGTCGACACTCCGTGCACGTAGGCCTCCATGATCACCGCGTACAACGCCTGATCGATGCGTCGGCGACGCTCGAGCAGGCTGGGGAAGAACGACCCTGTGCGCAGCTTCGGGATCTGGATCTCGACGTCTCCGCTGGTCGTCGACACCGTCTTCGAGCGGGTGCCGTTCCGGTAGTTCGTGCGCTCGGCCGTCCGCTCGTAGCGGCCGGCACCGAGGACCTCGGTCGCTTCGGCGTCGATCAGCGCCTGCAGGCCGGCGCGGATCAGCTCGGCGAACACCGACGCCGGGTCTGCACCCTTGAGTGCATCGAGCTGGGTGATCAGGGCAGAATGGTCGTGGGTCATCGCGTGGTCCTTTGGTCGAGTCACTGTGAGAGGTAACTCGTTCATCACTACGCGATGGCCCACCCACAACACGGGTACGACACGCCCGAGCTGCGGCTACGCCGCCTCACCGAATGTCCACCACCCCACGGGACTTACCCCCGTGATCGTCGGCGAACGCGGGTACAACCGCTGCCGTTGGTACCGTTGGGGTGAACCTCACGCCTCAATAACGTGTCCCTATGGTTTCTGTCAAGCTGCGTGAGCTGCGGGCGGTTGGTACAGGGTCTTGTTCTTGAGCATGGCGTACAGGACGTCGCATCGGCGTCGAGCGAGGCAGATGAGCGCGGCGTTGTGTTTCCTGCCTTCGGCTCGCTTGCGGTCGTAGTAGGCGCGACTGGTGGGGTCGTGCAGCGCGGCGAAGGCCGAAAGGAACAACGCGCGTTTGAGTTTGCGGTTTCCTGATCACGCTAAATGCTCACCTCGGATCGAGGTGCCGGATCGGTGGGTCACGGGTGCGATGCCGGCGTAGGCGGCCAGGTGTCCTGCTGATTTGAATGCCGATCCGTCACCGACTTCGAGAAGGATGCGTGCGGCAGTCCTGACTCCGACGCCTGGCATCGAGATCAGGAGCGAGGAAAGAGGGTGGGCACCGAGCATCCTCTCGACGTCCGAGCCAACTGTGTTGCGTTGCTGCAGTGTCTCTTTGAGCGAGTCCGCCAGTTTGGGTAGAACAGTCTCGGCAGCCGCAGACCCGGGCACTACTACCGTCTGAGCCTCGAGTGCGGCGTAGATCTCCGCAACCAGTCTTGCCCCCATCCTGAGCGCGTTTTTGGCGGCGAAGCGGTCAGTTTCCGCTTACCAGCAGCGCGGATGCCGCCGGGGCTACCGCAGCGGGACAGGATCTCGAGCACTGCCGGGTGTGTCACACGCGGTCCGAGGACTCGTTCGAGCGCGGGGTGAATGCCGGTCAGCAGTCCGCGGATTCGGTTGCTGACGCGGGTTGCTTCACCGGCGAGATCGTCATCGAAACCGATCAGCACACCGAGCTCGGCGAGTGTGTCATCACCGGTATCGACTCGTCGCAGCGTGTGGGGCATGGTCCGGGCCGTGTCGGCGATGATGAACGCAGGCCCGCGCATCAGTTTTGGCTTGCCCTGGATACAGATCTGCGATGCGGCGCATCGACAGACCCGGTAGGGACGCGAACTGGTGCTCGCAGGATCGGGAGACGGTGACCGGCAGGGCGTCGCCGATCGTATTAGGCTGATCGACGACGATCAACAGCGGCCCGCGCGTGGCGAGGCGGTCGAACACTGTGCGCAGGCGGGCCTCGTCATTGGGTAGGGCTTTGCCGTACAGACGGGTTCCGTCGACGGCGAGACCGACGGCGTGATGTTCGGATTTTCCCACGTCGATGCCGCAAAACACGGCGTAGCTCGTGGCCATGAAGCAGTCCTTCGTCCGGTCACCGATCCGACGTCAACACCCGGCGACAGCCCCCCCCACCCCCCCCGGATCATCGATGACAGGGGCGAGAAGTCATACCGGGTCTGGCTACCGTAGCCCTCGGTTTCAAGTATCAGCTAGAAGATAACGGGCCTGGCCCGATAGCGCACACGACGCGGCCGTCGAGCCGAAAACGGTGACCGCGAACATCGAAGGCTTCCGTCGGCGGCTGAATTGTTGTCGGCGCGGGGCAGGGATCAGGGTCTGTTGCCGAGCAACGACACGGCATCGATGCAGCGTCCACCGAGAGGCGTTCGACTGTTCCGTCCGGCAACTCTTCGGTCGTTCGGTGCCTCCGCACGCCTGCGGCGATCCGGCACGAGAGGCTGCAGCACAGTGCGATGCACCGTCTACCGCGCGCCGTCGAACGACGATGGGCATCATCTCGTGATGGCGGACAGCGAGCGTGAAGCAGACTCCAGGGACTCCACCAGGATCAGCTCGAGTGCAGGCAGTTCGGCAGCCGACACGGCAACCGCAGCTGCGCGTGTTCGCACATCGAGACCGCGTTGTGTTCCGGCGCGGGCAGTTTCGGTCCAGGCCTGGGCGCAGTGATCGGCGGCCACCGCGAGGTCTGCGGTAGCGGGATCCCCGGTCAGACGTGCAATCTCGGTACAGCCGTCGGCGAGAAGCCGACGAAAGAGCCCGCCTCCGGTTCCGGCCTTTTCGATGAAGATACCGAGACTGAACAGCAACGTCTCGAGGTCATCGGGCGGAAGGTCGACCCAGCTCTTGACGTCGGTTGCCAGCTGGTCGACCGCGGCCAATCCTTCGGCACCGGCCGCTGGTACGTGGTCGGCTATTCCCGGTGTCGATGGGGCGCGCATGCTGGCGGCGGATCGGGCAAAGGCCGCGGCCGCGGCAGTAGACACGGGCGGCAGTGTCTGCGGCCATGTGATTCGGTACGTGCAGTGACGTGTCGGTTGCGGGAACGAGGTGGAAGATCGCGCCCGAGCGAGCGCGTCGAGCGGGATCTCCTGCACATCGGCCCGATCGTTGTCGACGACCGAGGCAGTCCCCCCGATCTCGTCGTAGCCGATCACCACGATGTCGTGACGACTCATCTGCAGTTTCACCCGTAGGTAGGGCAGCTCAGCGATATCGGCCCAGACCAGACTGGGTCGTCCCGCATCGATGTCGTCGCGAACCCATGACCATCCCTCAGCGGGATCGTCGGTCGTGAGAACCTCGACTTGTCCGCCGAGCCTGCGCGGTAAGTCGATCTCGAAGTCGGCACCGCGGCCGACCAGGTACATCGGTGGGACCAGGTCGTCCGATCGCAGGTAGGACAAACCCAGATCACCACCCAGTGCGAACACCAACCCCTCGTCGGGTGGTCCGTCCCATCCCAGACCATGCCACTGGAGAAGGTCTCGCATTGCACCTGACCCGCAGTGCCCTCCCATCCGGTGGGGATAGTTCTCGATCAGAGTCGTGTGGGTCACTGTGGCTGCCTTTCGGGTGGATGGTCGAGCGCGCGTGTCGGCACGCTCAGCTGTTCCGGATTCTGTCGAGATACGTTCGGCGAGCAGCCATGTCCACGTCCGCGAGGAACACCGAATCTGTGTTCAGGGCCGCACCCAGTCCGGTCGCCAGACGCCGGGGGACGAATTTCACCGCCGCGACCATTGCGCCGGCGAGACGGGTGACGCGGACGAAGGGGCGTGGATTCTCGATCAGATCTGCTGTCGCGCGGGCGATCTCCTCCGGCTCGGCGTTGCGTAATCCCTTTGCGCCGGCGGTTCCGGCGACGAGTTCGGTGTTGGTGAACGTCGGGCGGACTGTGGACAGTCGAACCCCTGACTTGCGGTACTCCAGTCGTGCGGCCTCTGTGAATCCGATGACTGCGAACTTGGTAGCGCAGTAGGTCGCCAAACCAGGTACCGCGAGCTCGCCGGCCAATGACGCAGTGTTGATGATGTGTCCGGTGCGGCGCGGCAGCATGCGCTGAAGAGCCAGTTTGGTCCCGAAGATGACCCCCAGGACATTGATCTCGACTTGCCGCCGGGTTACTGCATCGTCCTCTTCGTGGGCGTGGCCGGTAGGCATGATGCCCGCGTTGTTGATCAGGATGTCGAGGGGTCCGAGTTCACGTTCGACCAGGTCCAGAAACGTTGTGAACGAGTCAGGTTCGGTGACGTCGAGTCGGGTGACGACCTTCACCCCGAGTTCGGCGGCGGCCTCCTTCGCACGTGCCTCGTCGATGTCGCCGATGGCGACCCGGTGGCCTCGTCGAATCAACTCCTTCGCTGTCTGATAGCCGATGCCGCGAGCTCCACCTGTGATCGCCACGGTCCTGGCGGGGGTGTGAGGTGCGTTGTTCATCATGCTGCGCTCCTTGCATAGATAAGAGACATCGGTAGACGCCGTTCGGGCCGCTCTCGCGGTAGCGGCTGCGCACACAGGAGAGGGATATGGGTATCGCGCGGCGTCTCGTGCCCGGGGAGGCGTTCGGATCGGTCGTTCATCGGCCGCAACCCCAGCGGCAGAACGGGTCTCGTCTGTTCGGTGCAACTTCCGGTGCCCGGCCTCAACACGGCCGCGCCGACGAGACAGTCATGTGGCACAGCTCTGCCAGCAGGTGTCGGCTCACCCGATTCGAAGGTGTCCGAGGCGGTCCGAGTGTTCACGATCGCGATTGTTCGCGGAGAGAGCTCCGACCGATCGGCAGTCGGCCGCGATACGGGGTTCGGCGCGTATGTTCTCACCGCTTGTGTTCATCGAGACTCCCGCGGCGAGTTTCGATCCCCGGGAGTTTCGCCCGGCCGGGTGCGGCCGGTGAAAACATCATCGAGTGGGTGAGCGCCCGTGAAGATCGTGGGGCCGTAGGCGTGCCGAAGCACCGTCAAGATCGCGTTCAAGGGTAGGTCATCGAAGACTCCTCGCTCGCGGACATACTCCATGTGCTGAGCTCCGTCTGCGGTGAAGGCATGCATGAGAGCATCGCGATCGCCGTCGAATTCCACTGGCGGCACGCCGAAACGAGCGCACAACTCGACATTGAATGCCGGCGTGGCCTTCAACCACCGGCCCTCGATGTAGAGGCGACTGTAGCCGTGGTAGACGAACAGATCGGTGCCGCCCATCAGCGCGCGCAACGTCTCGGTCTGCAGGTGATTTCGGACGTCGGCGAAACCGAGCAGTGCCGGGATACCCGCCGCCCGGCACACTGCGGTCAACAGCACCGCCTTCGGGACGCAGTAAGCGCGCCCGGTCTCGAGGACGAAGCTCGCTCGATAGTGGGCAGGATCGTCCGACACGGTGTACGGGTCGTACCAGATCCGGTCGCGGACGGCGGCGAAGAGGCGTCTGGCCTTGTCACGGTCGCTGCTCGCATCCCCGATTGCCGCGGCGGTGAACGCCCGCACGGATTCGTGCTCGATGTCGAGGAAGTCCGTTGCTCCCAGATACGCGTGCGGTGGCTGCGTCGTATGTGCCCCGGGCGGGCGGTCTGTCATGGTCATCGCCGATGTTCCCTTCTCTGAGCAAACCGGTTGCTGTTGTGTGCACAACGACCGAAGGATCGGTCAGTTGCGCGCGAGTCCGCCGAGCATCAGGTCTTCGCGTTGGACGGAGAGTCGCTGGGCGATCACCCGTTTGCTGTACATGAACTCGCGCGGGCGACCTATGCAGTCGGCGGCAATGAGCTCACCGGCCTGGAGATAGAAGCAACTGAAATCACTGTCACGGGTGGGATCACCACTGAGAACCACTTCGTCGTATCCAGTGTTGAGGCCGGCGATCTGCAGCTTGAAGTGATACTGATCTGACCAGAACCACGGCAACGCTTCGATTTTTCTGGACTTCCCGCAGGCGGTCGAGGCAGCGACTTTGGCCTGCTCTCCTGCGCTCGAGACGGACTCCAACCGTAGTCGACGGCCGTAACGGGCCATGTCGTGGCTCGCGCAGTCCCCCGCCGCCATGATGTCGGGGTCGTTGGTCCGAGTGTGATCGTCGATCACGATGCCGTTGTCGATGACAAGACCCGCGTCCGCGGCGAGGTCGGTGTTCGGCTCGACGCCGACACCGACGATGACCAGATCTGCGAGGATCGATTCCCCGCTGGCCAAACTGACTTCACGAACCTCACGGTCACCGGACAGGCCTTCGACCATCGCGTTCGTTCTGATGTCGACTCCCTGCTCGCGATGTATCCGCTCGAAGAACGTCGAAACCTCGGGAGCAGTGACCCGCTCGAGCACACGCCCAGTTGCCTCGAGAACTGTGACCTGCACGCCCAGTGCGCGCAGCGATGCCGCTGTCTCGAGTCCGATGTAGCCGCCTCCGACGATCACCACCCGCCGGCCAGGGCCGGTGGCCATACGGATCCTCTCGACGTCCGCTGCGGTACGTAGGTAGTAGACCCCGTGGAGATCGGCCCCGGGAACGGTGAGCCGACGAGGGCGGGCTCCCGTGCACAGCGCGAGCTTGTCGTAAGCCAGCTTCTCCCCGGTGTCGAGAACGACGTTGCCTTCCGACCGAACGATGGCCTCCACCTGCGCGTTCAGGAGCTGAATACCTTGCTTGGAGTAGAAGTCCGTGCTGCGAATGGCGATATCGTCGAGTACGCATTTGCCCGCCAGGTATGCCTTCGACAGCGGGGGGCGTTGATAGGGAGTGGCAGACTCGTTACCGATGAGGACGATCTCGCCTGTCCAACCTTCTTGGCGCAAACTAGCTGCCAGTTGTGCCCCAGCATGGCTTGCGCCGACGATGATCGCCCGTTGCGATGTCATGCGCTGGAAGTAGGCGTCAGGCGCACCATCATCTTGCTGATGCCCCGCACGAAATTCGACTGAACATACTCGGGGTCGCCGACGACCTCGATGTTCTCGAAGCGGGGAAGCAACTCCTCCCACAGAATCCGCAGCTGCATTTCGGCCAGCCGATTGCCCATACACCGGTGTACACCGAATCCGAACGCGATGTGATTGCGCGCATTGGCACGATCGATGATGAAATCATCAGGATTCTCGAAAACGCGTTCGTCGCGGTTACCCGAGGCATACCACATCACCAATTTGTCACCCTTGCGGATGAATTGTCCGTTCAGAACGGTGTCGGCTTTGGCAATTCGGCGCATGTACGCCAAGGGTGTTTGCCATCGGATGATTTCCGAGTTCATGTTGGGGATCAAATCGGGATTGGCCTTCAATTTCTCGAACTGGTCGGGGAATTGGTTCAACGCAAGAACGCCACCGCTCATCGAGTTACGCGTCGTGTCGTTCCCACCGACGATCAGCAGGACGAGGTTGCCCAGAAATTCCATCGGACGATCGATCAGATCCTTGGTGTCCTCGTTGCTCTGCAACATGGTGATCAGATCGAAACCGGACTCTTCCCCTGCAGACCTCCTGGCTGCTTTGTCATGCCAGAGAGCGCTGAGGCCACGGGCCATGTCACGCATGCCCTCGAACACCTCGTCGTTGTCCGAGGGCCCACCGTTGGCTTGCTCCATCGAGGTTGCCAAATCGGACCAGTAGACGAGTTTGCGGCGTTGTTCGTAGGGGAAATCCAGAAGAGTTGCGAGCATCCGAGCTGTCAACTCGATCGAGACATTCTGCACCCAGTCGAACGGCTCGTTCAAGGGGAGGTCGTCCAATACCTCCCGTACCCGCGATCGGATCAGTCCCTCCATCTCCCGGAGGTTCTTCGGTGCGACAACCCCCTGGACGGCAGCGCGCTGCTTGTCGTGGCGTGGCGGGTCCATCGCGATGAACATCTCGATATCGAGAAACCGGGGCGGGACGCCGATGACGATGAACGGTTCGGCCGAGAACACAGCGTGGTTCTTGTCGACGGCCACGATATCGGCATGGCGCGTGACCGACCAGAACGGGCCGAACGGACTGTTGGGTTGGTAATGAACCGGTGCCTCGTTCCGCACGCGCTCGAAGTACGACTGCCACCGCCCTTGTCTGTAGAGAAAGGGGTTACTGAGGTCGATGTCGGCGAGCTCGACATCCTCGACCGGTGGGATGGGACTTTCGACGAAGATCTTCTTGCCATTCGTGCCAGTCACCCACCGTCGGGTCTTGTCGTACAGATGAGCGCCCTGGATCTGCAGCCCTATAGGGATGGTCGACTGGACCTTGTCGGTGATCGACTCAGAAACTTTCATGCTGTCGTGCCTGCCTTTCACACATCACAATTGGAATTCAGGTGTTCGAACGATCAGGCCATCCCACGCTTCCGAGGCCACCATCTGGCACGACAACCGAGACGTGGGTTCACGCTCGGGGTTCATAGCCAGCATCTCCTCCTCGTTGGCACCGGACAGACCCACCTCTCCTGACCACTGCGGGTCGACGATCACATGGCAGGTGCCACAGGCCGTTTCGCCCCCACAGTCTCCATCGATCCCCGGCACAGCATTGTCGGTTGCAATCTGCATCAACGATCGACCTTCGACCAAGCCCGCCTCGTGCTTCCCACCATCGTGGGCGACGAAAGTTACAACTGCCATGTCAACTCCTCAATTTTCTTCGCGATTGATAACAGTGTCGCAGCAAACGTGAATGGCGGCCATGTTACGTAGAGTCAAAAACTTGTGAATTCGGGTCAGACGGTTCGCCCCAGAGATCCGACCTGAGTCCACTCCAGATGTGGAGTGCGACAACTCTGCGCTCCGCACGAAGGCATCGAGCGGCTGGGCTCCTGTTTCGAAATGCGCGCTCACCAAGTACTTCTTTCACCGCGAAGCCGTCTCACCGGCGACCAGATGGCCATTTCGGATCTCGACGATAGGCAATCTCAGCCCACCCGGAGCGTCCACCGGAACAACGGGCGAGTTGGGGGCGATGGGATCGAGCCGCTGATACGGAAGCCCCTGTGCCGGACGAAGATCGAGCTCGCCCTTGTTCGGCCACAATGCGGCGGACCGCTCGGCCTGCGCGCTGATGGTCAGCGACGGATTGACTCCGAGGTTCGCCGACACGGCCGCACCGTCGACCACGCTCAGCGTCGGGTATCCGTGGACGCGGTGGTACGGATCGATGACGCCGTGCGCCGAATCCGAGGCAATGGCACAGCCGCCGAGGAAGTGCGCGGTGAGCGGAATATTGAACAACTCACCCCAGGTGCCGCCTGCGACGCCGCCGATCTTCTTGGCGATGCGCCGGGTGGCGTCGTTGCCCTCGGGGATCCACGTCGGATTCGGCTCGCCGTGGCCCTGCCTGCTGGAGATCTTGCGGCCGAACGGCCCACGCTTGGTGAATGTGGTGATCGAGTTGTCGAGGTTCTGCATCACCAGCGCGATGATGGTGCGCTCGCTCCAGTGCCGGACATTGACGACGCGAACGAACTGAACCGGGTGTGCGATCAACGCGAACACGAACTTGAGCCAACGCGGGATCTTTCCGCCGCCGTCGGTCATCAGGGTCTGCAGCATTCCCATCGCGTTCGAGCCCTTGCCGTAGCGGCACGGTTCGATGTGCGTGTTGGGGCTGGGGTGGAACGAGGACGTGATGGCCACTCCGCGCGTGAGGTCCATGTTCGGATCGACCGCAAGCTTGGCCGCTCCGACGATCGACTCGGAGTTGGTGCGAGTCAGTTCGCCGAGTGTGTCCGACAGCTTGGGCAGCGCGCCCGTGTCTTTCATCTTGTGCAGCAAATTCTGGGTGCCCCAGGTGCCCGCGGCCAACACGACATTGGCTGCGCTGTACGTCTTCTTGCCTTTGCGGAGCCGAGCGCCGGTGCGCTCGGTGTCGACGTCCCAGGTGCCGTCGGATCGCGGAACGAGACCGGTCACGGTCGTCATCGGCACGATCTCGGCTCCCGCGCGCTCGGCCAGGCCGAGGTAGTTCTTCAGCAGGGTGTTCTTGGCTCCGTGGCGGCAACCGGTCATGCACTCACCGCATTCGATGCATCCGGTGCGCTCGGGACCTGCACCGCCGAAGTACGGGTCCGGGACGGTCTTGCCGGGCTCGTCTCCGAAGAACACTCCCACCGGCGTCTGAATGAAGGTGTCGGCGACGCCCATGTCCTCGGCCACCGACTTCATGACCTCGTCGGCCGGGGTCATGTGTGGGTTGCGCACGACACCGAGCATGCGGGTGGCCTGGTCGTAGAACGGCGAGAGCTCACTGCTCCAGTCGGTGATGTGGGCCCACTGCTTGTCCTCGAAGAACGGGGCCTGCGGCTTGTAGAGAGTATTGGCGTAATTCAGAGATCCGCCGCCCACTCCGGCGCCGGCGAGGATGAGGCAATCGCGCAGCAGGTGCACGCGCTGGATTCCGTACAGACCCAGCTTCGGTGCCCACAGGAAGCGCTTGAGATCCCAGCTGTTCTTCGCGAAGTCCTTGTCCTCGAAGCGTTGCCCGGCTTCCAGGATCCCGACGCGGTATCCCTTCTCGACCAGCCGCAGCGCGGTGACACTTCCGCCGAAACCGGATCCGACGATCAAGACGTCGTAATCGATTGAACTGCTCGGTGGCGTCGCCATGGCGTCTCCTTCTGGTTCTTCAAACCGGATAACTGCTCCTCGCCCCAGGGGCCGGGACCCAGCGCGAGAGTGCGCCCCCTCGACGGTGAGACCAAAGCCGACCGCCTGCCTACCCGGGCACACTACTATACAGACGATGACTTTTTGTCCAATTAATTGACAGATGCAGCCTGCGTGTACAGATACTAGTGGTGCAGCTCATTAACCACAAGCCGCTGACGCTTCCGTCACCGGCGAGCCGAACCGAAAGGAGCCGGTGCGTCAGAAGCCAGCAAGGAGGGCTCTGACGAGAAGCCGAGGTGCACAGGCGGCGGGGCAAGCCCCGAGATCGACAAGGTAGATCCGCAGCGATCGTCACCGAAATGGCGCGCCGCTCCAGAATTGAACTACCAGGGTAGGTATGACACTAAAATGATATCGACTCATTTGATGGAAACACTTGTGGACGAGATGGAGGACAGAAAGGCAGAGTTGACGGAGAATATCTCTTCATTCATAAGTGCATCAATCCATGAAATGAACGGCAATGCAGACGCAACCGGACTTCTACACACCAGCGTGAAAGCCAACATCAATGCGGCTATCGACTTCCTGGCCGACAGGACTGAGCACGACAACTTGCGAGCTCCGCATGCCGCCCTGTGCCATGCTCGCGTTCTCGCACACACGCATGTCCCGCTGACGGCGCTCGCGCGCGCTTATCACCTGGGCCAATCGAGATTTCTTGAGCATGTCCTGTTCTCGCTCTCGCGTGCTACGCACACGTTGGCCGCGAATCAACTTGCGCATCTGGTCAGCAGGTCTGCCGTCTTCATAGACCGCGTGTGTCAGGACGCATGTTCAGAATACGAAGCGGAGAAATCGAAGATACGTGAAGAAAATAGTTCTGTAAACACGGAACTCGAACGCGCAATGTCGACATCATGCACAGATTCTTTGGGCGCATACAAAATCGATTCATATTATAATCTCACAGGAAACCATATTGCCATTGAGTTTTGGACGAATGACCGGGAACCATTCCCGAGAAAGTCCTGGCACCAGCTCGTAGATACCGTTGGCGTCAGACTCGGTACGATCGGTCGACCGCAAGTCAACAGTAAAGGCGATGCCCGATCCCTGGTTTGGTTTCCGATAATTCACGCCGGAAGGATTTGCCTTGAAAGCGTTACAGACGTTCTTCAGAAGTACGGCCGAATTCGAGCAGCAATTGGAACCGTGCAGAGTGGTGAAAATGGTTTTCGGAAGACAGCCAGGCAGGCAGAGCGCGCGGCCCGCGTAGTTTCGGACGGCAAGGTCGACATCAGTCCGGTGGTAACTTTCGAGGAAGTTGCAGCCATCACTCTTCTGCTCGAAGATCCGGAAATCCTAAGGGTTCTAGCGGAAGACTCACTCGGAGGCTTGCTTCTGGACAGTGCGCGGAACCGCAGGCTCCGCGAGACCTTACGAGTCTACCTAGCAAACAACTGTAGCGTTACCGCGACCGCTCACGATATGACGATCCATCGAAACACGGTCAAATACCGCATCCGACAAGCAGCGAAAGAGTGCGGTTGCAAGCTGGACGATGCCGGCATCCTCATGAACCTCAGGATTGCGCTGGATGCCGCGTGGTGGACACCCAGCACAGTACTCAAGTTACCCATACCGCTCGGCTCAGCAGACGCACGGTTGACGGTTTGAGCAGGGTGGCTGCGACCCGGCTCAAACCTTCCAGGTTTCCAGCGTCACGTTCGTCAGACTCCATTGCCATGCTGATTCACGATTGTTGCTATCAGAATATCGAATGCCGCATTCGGTGAAAGCGACTTGATTCGGTCATTCATATCCATTTCTTTGCCCTCGATTCCTTCACCTGTCGCAATGTTCGCCGCATTTGATTCGACAGATCCTTCGGACGTCTCCAAGATTCGACCGGCCCACACTCCGACTGGCGAAGGATCAGTAGCAAGATACTGCTCGCAGTCGGTCAGTATATGACATTTCATGCAAGAGTCTGCTGCAGTTTTATGACGCGCAGCTCGCTGAGCAACCGTCTCGTAGGGTGGATCGGATTCGTAGTCCCACAGTTCGGGCTCCCCCTGGCAGGGTGTGACCAGCACCCGACCACGAACTGCGAGACGGTCCAATGCTCGATTCAAGGTTGATTCCTTTAAGTACGGGAGCGAACTCGATACGACCTAGTTGTACGATAGCTATTCCTCATGTGTCAAAGAGGGAAGGATGAGTTGTGCATAAAGAACAAGGACTCCTTGCGACTTTGGCCAACTTGGACATATCACAGAACGGTGCCGATCCAGTACGATCGACACCACGACGACGGCCCCTTCAGGCCTCCATGGCTGCAGTGGAAATCGAGGTATCGTGCTGGATTTTGCATTCTTCACATTGACACCGCTCCTACTGTTCATGTTGGCACCCTCGTGGAATCCGTTGACCTACCACGGTGCGCGAGTCGGATCGAACGCCGAAATATTCGCGACGTGAAAATCAGCCAGATGTAGGTCGAGCTACGCAGACGAGGGGTGTGCGTAGCCGACCTCTGCAATGGAGAGCTTTTCTGAGGGTAAGTCCCGTGGGGTGGTGGACATTCGGTGAGGCGGCGTAGCCGCAGCTCGGGCGTGTCGTACCCGTGTTGTGGGTGGGCCATCGCGTAGTGATGAACGAGTTACCTCTCACAGTGACTCGACCAAAGGACCACGCG
>NZ_JBMIRQ010000018.1:0-30494 GCF_049195265.1 Rhodococcus sp. MALMAid1271
GGCTCCACTCCTGCCCGCATGGTCGTTCCGCAGGCTCCACTCCTGCCCGCATGGTCGTTCCGCAGGCTCCACTCCTGCCCGCATGGTCGTTCCGCAGGCTCCACTCCTGCCCCCAACGGGTCAGAGTTCGCTCTTGACCACCCGATCGCCGCCGGCGGCCTTGGCCTCGTACATCAGCGAGTCCGCTACCCGCGTTGCGCGCGTGCCGATGTCGACGTTCTGGTCCCACAGCGCCGAATCCCAATACACGATCGCAGCCCCGATGCTCACCGTCACTGCGACGGTGTCCGCCGGGTCGCGTAGGGCTCTGCGTATTCCGTGGATCAACGCGTCGATGTGCAGCCGCGACGTCGACACCACGGCGAGGTACTCCTCACCGCCCGTGCGGGCGAGGACCCCGTACTCGCCGACATGGGACGCGAGCCGCTCGGCAATGCGCACGATCACCGCGTCTCCCTCTTCGTGCCCGAACTCGTCGTTGACGGATTTGAATCGGTCGATGTCCACCGCCAGCACTGCGACACATCGACCGGTCTGTCGGCCGAGTGACCACACGTCGTCGACCGCGGTATCGAGCCCGCGACGATTGAGCAGGCCGGTGAGCGGGTCGAGGCGAGAACTGCGCGCGTCGTCCGACAGGACGGTGACCAACAGATGCGAGGTCGCGGGAATTCCGGCAACGATGAGCAGAACGACGTTGACTCGAAGCACCGTGGACGCGAGGTCTGCTCGATCCGCGTCGTACGTGGCGATCGCGACCACCACGATGACCGTAGTCACGAACAGCAGATGCGCCAGCAACCACCGTGGGCTGAGGAAGAAGACGAAGAACATTCCGACGACCGCGAACAACACGCAGGTCAACAACGCGTCGCCCGGCGGGTTCAACGCCAATGTGGACGCGGTGCCGAGGTCGGCGTACACCCCGAACGCGACGACGCCGCGGCGGCCCGGGAACGGTTTGATCAACCACGCGGTGCCTACGACCACGGACGAGACCACCAGGATCGCTTTCCAGGCGCCGGCAGGCGGGCTGTGGTTCGTGTCCGCGGAGAACAGTGAGATGACAGCCAGCAGCCCGAAGTCGAACGTCGAGATCGCGAGTACCAGCCGGATGGGCACACCCGAGGGGTGGGAGCGCTGGAAGTCGGCCATCCAGCGATAGTCGAACGGCCGCACCACCCACGCCCGCAGGGTGCGTGCAGTGCTGTCGCGGCGACCGCGACCGACGTTCGAATTCACTCGGTCGTTTCAGAAATAACGGGGGAACGGTGACCAATCGGGCTCGCGCTTGTCGAGAAAAGCATCCCGACCCTCGACTGCCTCGTCGGTCATGTACGCCAGACGCGTCGCTTCGCCGGCGAACAGTTGCTGACCCACCAGCCCGTCGTCCTGCAAGTTGAAGGCGTACTTCAACATTCGCTGCGCCTGCGGCGACTTGGCGTTGATCTTCGCAGCCCACTCGATGGCGGTGTTCTCGAGCTCTGCGTGATCGACCACCTTGTTCACCGCGCCCATGCGGTGCATCTCCTCGGCCGTGTACGTCTCGCCCAGGAAGAATATTTCTCGGGCGAACTTCTGGCCGACCATCTTCGCGAGATACGCACTGCCGTAGCCGCCGTCGAAGCTGCCGACATCGGCGTCGGTCTGCTTGAACCGCGCGTGCTCGCGGCTCGCGAGCGTCAGATCGCACACCACGTGCAGACTGTGTCCTCCGCCGGCCGCCCAGCCGTTGACCAGGCAGATCACCACTTTGGGCATGAAGCGAATCAGGCGCTGCACCTCGAGAATGTGCAGACGTCCTGCGCGGGCGCGGTCGACCGTATCGGCCGTTTCACCCTCCGCGTATTGGTAACCGCTACGTCCGCGGATGCGCTGATCGCCGCCGGAGCAGAAGGCCCAACCGCCGTCCTTGCTGCTCGGGCCGTTCCCGGTGAGCAGGACCGTCCCCACATCGGAGCTCACTCGTGCGTGTTCGAGTGCGCGATAGAGCTCGTCGACGGTGTGCGGCCGAAAGGCGTTGCGAATCTCGGGGCGATCGAACGCAACCCGGACGGTCGCGTCGGACACGTGCCGGTGATAGGTGATGTCGGTCAGATCCTCGAAGCCGGGAACGGGCAGCCACAGTTCTGGAGTGAAGGTCACGGTCGTCAGCTTAGTGGCGACCGCTGCTGGATCAGGGCTGGGTCGGCGCGGGCAGGTGGGTGCAGCTAGCGTGCAGTCATGACCGACCCGATCGAACTCGACCGCGAGCATGACCATCACGGCGGCTTCCCGCGTTTCGTGCCTGCACAGGTGGGGCCGGAATACGGCCGGCTGCTGGAGGCGCTGCGCACGGTGCAGGATCTCGCGGTATCGACCTCGCTACCGGCCGACGTGACCGAGGCCGCGGCAGGCAAGGCCGAGGAACTGATCGAGCTCATGGCACCGCATGTGGTGGCCGAGGGGCATCAGACCGCCGGCCGAGTTCCTGGTCTGCCGGGGCGCGGCTCGTTGCTGATGCTGCCCTGGACCATCGAGCAGTTCGACGCCGAAGGGGTGCGGAGCCGGGGTGTGTTCCGCCGTTTCCATCTCGGTGGCAACGCGGCCGCTCACGGCGGCACCCTGCCGCTGCTGTTCGACGACCTCATGGGCCTGATCCAGCACGCCTACGGCCGACCCATAAGCCGGACGGCTTATCTGCACGTCAACTACCGCAAGGTGACTCCGCTGGACACCGAGCTGATCGTCGAGGGTGCGGTGGATCGGGTCGAAGGACGCAAGGCGTTCATCACGGCTCGGTTGACCGATCTCGACGGCACTCTGCTCGCCGACTGTGAGGCGCTGATGGTGCAATTGCTCCCGGGACAGCAATGATCCCGGGGGTCGACGAACTGCTCGACGGCGCACACGTGCTCTCGATGCCGATGCGAACGAAGTTCCGCGGCATCACCACCCGCGAGGTGCTGCTGCTGCACGGACCCGCCGGGTGGGGGGAGTTCTCGCCGTTCCCCGAATACGACGACGCCGAATCGGCTCCGTGGTTGAACTCGGCGATCGAGGCGGCGTGGGACGGACCACCGACCCCGCTGCGTCGACGCGTCCCGGTGAACGCCACAGTTCCTGCGGTGCCGGCCGCGGGGGTGGCCTCGATCCTGAGTCGCTCGCCCGGGGCGGACACGGCGAAGGTCAAAGTGGCCGAGAAGGGCCAGAGTCTCGCCGACGACGTCGCGCGAGTACGGGCGGTGCGCGAACTGGTGCCGCGCGTACGCGTCGATGCCAACGGCGGCTGGAGCGTCGACGAGGCGGTGGCGGCACTGGCGGCCCTGACCGCCGATGGTCCGCTCGAATACGCCGAGCAGCCGTGCGCCTCGGTGCCCGAGCTGGTCGAACTGCGGCGTCGAGCACCGGGTGTTCGAGTCGCTGCCGACGAGAGTATTCGCCGTGCCGAGGACCCTATGAAGGTCGTCCGGGCAGGTGGAGCCGATATCGCGGTGCTCAAGGTCGCCCCGCTCGGCGGCATGCGGGCTGTGCTCGAACTGGCCGGGGAACTGGGTGAGTACGGGGTGCCGGTGGTGGTGTCGAGTGCACTCGATTCGGCGGTCGGTATCTCGGCCGGGTTGGCGGCAGCTGCTGCGCTGCCGCACCTCGAGTTCGCCTGCGGGCTGGGGACGGGCTCGCTCTTCGTTCGCGATGTTGCTCCCGCGGCCGAGGTGGTCGACGGAACGTATCCGGTGTCGGTGGACAGTCTCGAACCGGACCCGCTGGCCTTGGTCGAACTGGGTGCCGACGCCGAGCGGACGCAATGGTGGATCGATCGAGTTCGGCGCTGCCACCTGCTTCTGCGGTAGTCTTGCGCGCGGTCCGCGTTGGACCGTTGACACATCTGGGAGGAACTTCGAAGTGGTTGCTGCACTCAAGGATTCACTGCTCGACGAGTCGAAGGCCGACGCCCTGCGCGCCGATGTCCTCGCACTGATCGACGCCGAGGTTGCGGACAAGAAGGGCGCGAGCGGACTCGCAGTCAAGGGGGGATACGGCGCGGTGAAGAAGGTCGGGCCGTCCTACATCGACAGTGCGGTCTCGGCTCTGTGGCCTGATTTCGTGGACAAGCTCGACCCGTTCTGGCAGTCGTACAACGTCGCCCCGCAGGGCACGTTCGGCGAGTACCTCGTCGCCAACGGGGACGCCGCGTCCGACGCCTTGCTCTCGGTCACCGATGCCCGCATCGACGAGACCGACAAGTCCGTCGTCAAGAAGTTCTACGGCAGTCTGCGTGGCTCGGCCAAGAAGAACGTCACCGAGGCGCTGCCTCGTGTCGGTGATCTGGTCGCCAAGCACGCCTGAGCGGCTTCGCCGCATGTGAGCAGAAACTCGTACCCTGCTACGAGTTTCTGCTCACATGCGCGTAGCGCTCAACCGCTCCCAGTCGGCTTCCGTCTGATCCGCGTACAACTGCGCGAAGCGGCACAGTGCCACCTCGAGTTCGTCGGACTCGCCCGTGTATCCCGAGATCATCGACGCGCCACTGGTGCGGGCGTGTCCCTTGGCCAGTAGCCGGCCCACCACCCGCGCGTAGTCGACCAGAGCCGGGGCGTCGATCGACGACAGGTCGATTGTGCCTTTCATGTTGCGGAACTGGCGCACGTAGTACTGCCGCCCGTCGATGGTGGTCCACCCCAGCAACGGATCGCTCACCGTCTGCAGCGCCTGCTGGTACTCCACCACCCGCTGTCCCTGGTGATCGTGCCAGGCCGATTCGCCGTGCACATAGGGCGCGAGCACGGAGCGCCGTGCCTGTTTGAGCTGCAGAAACACCACATCGTCCTCGTTGGTGCCTTCGAGCAGTGCCACGTACGCCCGCAGCCCGACGCTACCGACCCCCACGACGCGGTGCGCCACATCGATCAACGTGTATCCGCCGAGTACTCGACGCCAGTGCGGAGTGAGGGTGAGCAGGTACTCGTCGAGTCCGACTGCGAGATGCTCTTCGTCCTTCGCCGAGATGCGGGTGGTGATCGGTGGCTCCTCGACGATTCGGCGTCTGCCCTGGTGCTTTTCGGTGAAGCGGGGAAGAACGCGGTCGCTGGTGCGTCGACGCGCCTTCTTGGTGGCGCGCTTGATTTCCTTGCGCAGCGATCCCTCGGTGGCATCACGCTGCAGTTTCTCGGCCGTCAGACGCTGGAACGAGCGTGACATCAGCGGTTCGTCGGCGAGCCTGGCCACCTCGATCCGGTACGAGGACACGCAGGCGGTGACGGCATCGCGGCACTGGTCCTCGCTGCGGCCGTTCTGCCGCCCGGCCACCCAGATGCTCGCGGCGAGGCGCCGTAGATCCCATTCCCAGGCTCCCGGGTGCGCCTCGTCGAAGTCGTTGAGGTCGATGACGAGATCGCGTTCGGGTGAGGCGTAGAAGCCGAAGTTGCCGAGGTGGGCGTCACCGCTGATGACGGGATTGATCCCGGTGGAGGGCAGCAGCGCCACGTCCCGAGCCATGACGATCGCGGTGCCACGCAGAAATCCGTAGGGCGACTCGGCCATCCGCTCGAGGCGGGTGGGAATCAACCATTCGATGCGGCCCTGATGCGAGTACTCGATCTGTTTGACCGGGTCCGGTCGATCGGGCGGCGGTGTCCAGTCGCCCAGCGATGCGATCGGAACCTTGTCTCGGAGGCGTCGACCCAGCTCGTATCGTTCGGCGCGGGGCAGTGGACGGGCGCGCAGTGAGGCATACGATGCGCCGTCGACCTCCACCGCGTCGGGGACGACCGTGTGACCTTTTCCGAAGCCGGACATGTGAGATCACACTAATCCAGTGCTCTGCGGCGGCTCGACCGAACTTCCGCTATCCGATGAAGTCGATGCCGTGGCCGTGGA
This sequence comes from Rhodococcus sp. MALMAid1271, assembly GCF_049195265.1. NCBI lineage: Bacteria > Bacillati > Actinomycetota > Actinomycetes > Mycobacteriales > Nocardiaceae > Rhodococcus > Rhodococcus sp. MALMAid1271. The sequence goes on from NZ_JBMIRQ010000018.1 coordinate 5,857, forward strand.
TTCACTTCGTGCGATAGTGCTGGACGACCTTGGCTCCCACCGGAACCGCGAACAGCATCATGAACACTCGGATGACCTGAGCGGCGACGACGAAGGTCACGTTCGCCCCGGTGGAGGCCGCGATGGCCAGTACCGCGTACACCCCGCCCGGCGTGGTCGCGAGGTAGCCCTCGTAGCCGCTGGTGCCGGTCGCCGAGGCCAACCACAGCCCCAGCATCGCGCAGCCGAACGTGACAGCGATGATCAACATCAGCGACGCAGGCAGTACCCGCGAGATCGATTTCAGGCTCGCGACGGTGAATCGCAGCCCGGCCTGCCAGCCGATGACGATGTACGCCGTCCACAGCAGCAGCGTCGGGACGGACGCGTCGAACGACACTCCCAGTACGTCGGCGAGCGTGGCCAAGATCAGTGGGCCGAGCAGCGCCGGGGCCGGTAGCCGGATCAGGCGCGCCAGCACCACACCGATGACTCCGCAGATCAGCACGAAGCCGAGGTCGATATAGAGCGCCTCGTGCACGTCGGTGCTCACCGATGAGTGTCCGGGCTCCGCATCGAAGACCAGGGTCGCAACCAGGGGCAATGTGGTGGTCACCAGCACGACGCGCAGGTATTGCACCACCGCGACGACGCGTTCGTCGCCGCCGAGTTCCTGGGTGATCGCCACCAGACCGGACGCACCGCCCGCGACGAGTGCCAGTGCACCGGTCAGCGAATCGACGTCTTTGCGCAGGCCGAGCAGTGCGCCCGCCGCGATGGACAACAGCAGCGTGCCCACACACGCCAGCAGTACCGGAAGCCAGCTGTCGCCGAGCGAGCTCAGGGTGTCGCCCTGTACCAGCGTTCCGATTTCCACACCCAAGACCGCTTGCGCGGCCATGCCGAGCCTGCGGGGCAGCGGAGCGCGCTCGGTTCCGGTGGTCGGTGCCCAGCCTGCGAGCGCGAAGATCACCGCAACGAACAGGGCGACGAACAACGCGGCCGAGGGAACCCCGAGTGCATCGGCTCCGACTGTCAGTCCGACGGTGACGAGAGCCAGCAGTAGCCAGCGAATCAAGAAGGGCGCTCGATCTCGCGAACCTCGGGTGGCAAACCCCACTCGGCACGTCCGAGTCGGCTGAGCGGAGCGATGGCGTCGAACGCGGGGAGTCCGTCGTCGGCGAGGAATTCCGGACGTATCGACATCGCGACGACGGCACCCATGACGACGAAGCAGTTGCCCACCTCGACGACGCGATGCAGTGTCGCCTCGATGGCGATGGGCGCGGCCGCCACGCGGGGTGGCGTCACCATCGCGCTCGGTTCGCTGTCGATGCCGAGGGCCTCGAACTCGCTGACGCCGTGGTCGAAGCTCGCCGAGCTGCCGTTGACGTCGTCGACCAACGGCGCCGTGGCCAGGTTGACGACGAACTCTCCGGTGGCCTCGATGTTGCGAAGGCTGTCCTTGCGGGTCACCGATGTGAACTGCACGACGGGCGGTTCCACCGAGGAGACCGTGAAAAAGCTGTAGGGCGCGAGGTTCGCCACACCGTCGGCGGAGACCGTGGAGACCCACGCGATGGGCCGGGGCACAACCGAGGCCGTCAGGAGCTGGTAGAAGCGACCGGGAGCGACCTCGTCGGGCCGAAAAACTGTACGCACGCCTTACATACTGTCAAAGCCCGGTTGCGGCGGCTGTCCGGCGCATCTGACACTCTGGGATCTGTGAATCCGTCCACCGCCCAGGCCACTGCTGTCGTCGACGAATTGGCACGTAGTGGGATCGAAGACGTCGTGCTGTGTCCCGGCTCGCGTAACGCCCCGTTGGCGTTTGCTCTGCAGGAAGCCGACGTGGCCGGACGGCTGCGGTTGCACATGCGGATCGACGAGCGGACCGCGGGTTTTCTGGCTATCGGCCTGAGCCTGGGCAGCGGCCAGCCGGTCCCGGTGGTGATGACGTCGGGAACGGCGGTGGCCAACCTCGGGCCTGCGGTCCTCGAGGCGAACTACGCGCACATTCCGCTGATCGTCATCAGCGCCAACCGACCGTACGAGATGCTCGGCACCGGAGCGAACCAGACCATCGAGCAGCTCGGTCTGTTCGGATCTCAGGTACGTGCGACGATCAGCCTCGGGCTCGCCGAGGAAGGACCGAAGCAGAACAGTCAGTGGCGCAGCGCGGTCTCGCGCGTCATTGCGGCGGCCCGTGGCGCACGCTCCGGCAACGCCGGACCGGTGCACTTCGACATCCCTCTGCGTGAGCCTCTGGTCCCTGCGGTCGGCGATCCGGGCGCGCGGCCGGAGGGTCGGCCCGATGGGTTGCCGTGGACCTCGACGACGCAGGCGACACTCGACGTCCCCGTCGAACTGGATCTGACGGTGAACACAGTGGTCGTCTCCGGCCACGGCGGTGCCGTCCGACCGGAGTTGGCGGGGCTGCCGACCGTTGCCGAACCGACCGCACCGCTGCACGGAATCGCGTTGCATCCCTTGGCTCTTGCGCAGTTGAAGCCGCGTCAGGCCGTCATCACCGGCCGACCGACGTTGCACCGGCAGGTCTCGGCGCTGCTGGCCGACCCGGAGGTCGACGTCATCGCGCTCACCACAGGGCCGCGCTGGCCCGATGTCTCGGGCAACGTGTTGGCCACCGGTACTCGTGCAGTGACCAGCGGTGCGCCCGACCCTGCCTGGATCGCTCGGTGTGCAGAGGTGTCCGAGCAGGCCGAACAGGCTGTGCATCGAGAACTTCGGGAGCATCCGAAGCCCACGGGTCTGCACGTGGCCGATACGGTGATGTCGGCTCTGCAGCCCGGAGATCAGCTGCTGCTCGGGGCGTCCAACCCCGTGCGCGACGCGGCCCTCGTCTCGACTCCGATCCCGGGAGTGAAGGTTCTCTCCAACCGCGGCGTCGCCGGCATCGACGGCACTGTTTCGACCGCCATCGGAGCTGCGATGGCCGGAAAGCGCCGCACCATAGCGCTTCTCGGCGACCTGACGTTTCTGCACGACGCCGCCGGACTACTCATCGGCACCGGCGAGCCGCGTCCGGACGACCTGACGATCGTCGTGGCCAATGACGACGGCGGCGGCATCTTCGAGCTTCTCGAGCAGGGGGATCCGCAGTACGCGGGTGTGTTCGAGCGAGTATTCGGGACGCCACACGGAATGGACCTCGGGGCGCTGTGTGGGGCTTACCGCGTCGAACATCGGTTGGTCGATTTGTCGGAGCTGGCAACCGAACTCACCGGCCATGCCACCGGAATGCGGGTCTTGGAAGTGACCACCGAGCGATCGGGATTGCGAGATCTGCACGCGGCAATCCGCGCCCGGCTGCACTAGGCCGACATCGATGCCCGACCAGATTTTCGAGCACCCGCGGTTGGTGGCCATCTACGATGCGCTCGAGGGCGATCGGGACGATCTGGACGTGTACGTCTCGGCGGCCGAAACATCGAATGCACGCCGAGTGCTGGACATCGGCTGTGGAACAGGAAGTTTGGCGCTACGACTGGCGGCGCAAGGACTGGCGGTGACCGCACTCGACCCGGCGGCTGGATCATTGGACGTGGCCCGGCGCAAACCAGGTGCCGAGCAGGTTCGGTGGATTCAGGGGTATGCCGTGGACCTACCGGCCCTCGACGTCGATCTGGTGACGATGACGGGCAACGTCGCGCAGGCCATCGTCGACGACGACGACTGGTCGCTCACGCTGACGCGAATCCACGATGCACTTCGTCCGGACGGATGGCTCGTGTTCGAGACTCGGATTCCTGCACGCACGGCCTGGACCGAGTGGAACAGACGAGACTCCTTCGCAGTGCGCGATATTCCGGGTGTGGGCCGGGTGGAAAGTTGGCTGGAGACCACCGAGGTGAACGGGCCCTTGGTGAGCTTTCGCTGGACGTACGTCTTTCTCGGTGACGGTGAAGTTGTGACGTCGGATTCGACACTGCGTTTCCGGGAGTTCGACGAGGTGCGGAACGATCTCGTCGAGCATGGTTTCACTGTCCGGGATGTGCGCGATGCACCCGACCGGCCGGGTCGAGAGATGATCTTCCACGCCGAACAGGCTCCGGGTAGCGATATCCGTTAGCTCTCCTGCGCTGCAACCCATTCGAGAGTCTCGCCGGTTTCCTGATCGACCATGTCCTTGATCATCTTGTTGATCAGGTCTTCGATCTTGCCGCCGACGAGTGGGATCTTCACCGTCGATTCGCCCTTCACGATCAGCTTCGCGCCGGTGCCGTCGGGTCGAAGCGAGAGTGTGCCGTTCACCTTGGCGGGCAGTCCGGTGGTGCCGCCGATCAGTGTTCCCTCGGCGTGGTCGCCCTCGAGTGGCCCCCAGTGGTCGGTGCGGGAGACGATCAGCTTGCCCTTGATGACCTTGGTCACGAATCCGGGGAGCTCGGAGGTGCCCACCTCTTCGGTGATGTCGACCGTCAGACCGCCGTCGGCGTGCTTGGTCATCTCGAACCCGTCCGTCTTCTTCGCCTTGGCGAAGCGGGCGGCCCACTGGTCCTCGCTGGTCAGCGCTGCGTGCACGTCAGCGGGGGGCCGGGACGATTCGACGGTGAATTCGAAGCTGCGAGACATGAGAGCAGACGCTACCCGAGCCAGGCCCGGTCGGTTGCGCAGTAGCCTGTCGAGGTGACCGATACAGCCCGAGGCAGTCGAATCCTGCGTAGAACCCGCCTGGTGGTGCTCGTGGTCGCAGTCTCGATCTCGGTTCTGGCGGTGTTGCTGGTGGTCGGGGCCTGGCGAAACGACCTCACCATCGACTCCGACAAGGGCACCGCCACCGCCGAGGTGTTGTCGGCAGGCAAGCTGCGTTCGGCCGTCAGCTTCATCACCCCGGACGGGGTGACACACAACCCGGCTCTCGGGGTGCTGTATCCCACCAACCTCATCGCGGGCCAACGCATCGAGGTCGAGTACTACAAGGCCGACCCGGATGTCGAACTGGTTCGCGTCGCCGGCCGCGACGCCAGGGTCGCCATCGTCCCGGCCGGTTCGGTCATCGTCGTCACATGGCTGATCGCAGGCCCTGCCCTGTTCTGGCTACGTCGCAAGGAGATGCAGAATGCGCAACGGTAAGCAGTGGGTCGGTGCCGCTGTCGCGGCGGTTGCCGGGTTCGCATTGGTGAACTACGGCAACATCGCGTCCTCGATCGTGGTGATGGTGCTCGCCGTCGTGTTCCTGCTGGTTCTGATGACGCCGGTTCTGTATCCGCGGTCACTGCCCGACGACGCCTCGCAGGTCCTCGCGACAGAGAAGTCGGTTCCGCTCGTCTATTGGCGTCCGGGTTGCATCTTCTGCCTTCGGTTGCGGGTGGCACTGTTGCTGCGCGGGAAGAAAGCCGTCTGGACGAGCATCGCCGAGGATCCGGCCGCAGCCGCGAGAGTGCGGTCGGTCAACGACGGCAACGAGACTGTTCCGACGGTGTTCGTGGGCTCCGAACACCGCACCAACCCGAGTCCGTCGTGGGTCGTCGAGCAATTCGTGTGACGTTGGCCCACACGTAACGTTGTACATACCGGGTCGACGGCGGGGCCGCCCACACTGAGGACCGTGCGAGTAGCCATCGTTGCGGAATCGTTCCTGCCCAACATGAACGGCGTCACCCACTCGGTGATCCGTGTCCTCGAACATCTCGACAAGACCGGGCACGAGGCCATCGTCATCGCCCCGGACAACCCGTCCGGCCCGAGGGCCGCGACGTGGCACGGATCGGTGCCGGTGCACCGGGTGCCGTCCGTCATGGTCCCCAAGGTGAGCTCGCTGCCCGTCGGTGTTCCCGGCCTCGGAATGGTCTCGGCGCTGCGGACGTTCGCGCCCGATGTCGTGCATCTGGCCTCGCCGTTCCTGCTCGGGGCCGGTGGCCTGGCCGCGGCCAACCGGCTGGACGTGCCCGCGGTTGCCGTGTATCAGACGGACGTCGCCGGTTTCGCTGCCAGCTACGGACTCGGCCTCACCTCGAAGGCGGCGTGGCGGTGGACCAGGAGACTGCACCGCGGGGCGGCCAGGACACTGGCACCATCCACCTCCGCAGTCGACGCGTTGGAAGCACATGGCATTCCGCGCGTGCATCGCTGGGCCAGGGGAGTGGACGCCGTACGGTTTGCCCCCTCGGCCAGGTCGCAGTCGCTCCGAAGCCGATGGGGCGCAGACGGGAAGTTGATTGTCGGATTCGTCGGCAGGCTCGCTCCGGAGAAGCATGTCGAGCGGCTCGCCGTGCTGGCCGAGGATCCGTCGATCCAGCTGGTGATCGTCGGCGGCGGACCGGACACGGCCGCGTTGCAGACTCTGATGCCGAGCGCGATCTTCACCGGGCAACTCGGCGGCGACGAACTCGCCCAGGCGTACTCGAGTTTCGACATCTTCGTGCACCCCGGCGAACACGAAACCTTCTGTCAGGCAGTCCAGGAAGCGCTCGCCAGTGGAGTCCCCGTCATCGGGCCCGATGCAGGTGGCCCCCGCGACCTGATCTCGCACTGCCGCAACGGTTACTTGCTCCCGGTCGAGAAGTTCACCGAGTTGCTGCCCATGGCCGTGGGAGCACTGGCCGAACCCACCACCCGGGCTCGCTTCGGCGACGCCGCCCGTAAGTCGGTGCTGCACCGAACGTGGCCCGCCATCTGCGAGGACCTGATCACGCATTACTACGACGTGCAAGGCATCACAGCGCCGCGGGTCCAAAAGATTGCTTGAGTAGTCTGGTCTCCGTGGCCGAGACATCACGCGCAACCCTGGCAAAAGAGCCCCACGAGGTGGCGTCGATGTTCGACGGCGTCGCCCGTCGATACGACATCACCAATACGGTGCTCTCGTTCGGTCAGGACCGCAGCTGGCGCAAGCTCACTCGCCGTGCCCTCGACCTGAAGCCGGGTGAACGGGTACTCGACCTCGCCGCCGGAACCGGGGTCTCCACCGTCGAACTCGGCCGCAGCGGAGCCTGGTGCGTGGCCACCGATTTCTCCAAGGGCATGCTGCAGGCCGGGCTGCAGCGAGGAGTGCCGATGGTCGCAGGGGACGCGATGGCGCTTCCCTATGCCGACGCCAGCTTCGATGCTGCCACCATCTCTTTCGGCCTTCGCAATGTCTCGGATTTCGACGCGGGGCTGCGAGAGATCGCCCGTGTCACCAAACCTGGTGGACGCCTTGTGGTGTCGGAATTCTCCACTCCGGTGTTCGGCCCGTTCCGCACCGTGTACATGGAATACCTGATGAAGACGCTGCCCAAAGTTGCTCGCGCTGTGAGCAGTAACCCCGATGCCTACGTCTACCTGGCCGAGTCCATCCGCGCCTGGCCCGATCAGGAGCAGCTGGCCAGGCGCATCGCCGATGCCGGCTGGATCGACGTCCAGTGGCGCAACCTCACCGGCGGAATCGTGGCGCTGCATAAGGCAACTCGACCCTGACTCGATCAGGTGAACGGCGGCCGGGAATCGATTTTCAACGATCCGCTTCCCGATGCTCGCCAGGTTCGTGCGACGAGGTCACTGTCGGCCTCGGTGATCAGGTTGCCCATGCAGCGGACGGCGACTTTCATCAGTGCCCGTGATCGCATGCCCACCGGTCCTGCTGCGGGCAGGAACTTCGGCACGGTGAGCAGTCCGGCGAGGCGTCGAGCGATGGAGAAGGCCTGTCCGTAGTGCTCGCGCAGCAGGGTGGGCCAGGCGTCGGTGAGATCGGGGTGATCGAGCAGGTCGACGACCATCCGGCCGCCCTCGAGTCCGTAGTCGATGCCTTCCCCGTTGAGTGGGTTCACACACGCTGCGGCGTCGCCGATGATGGCCCAGTTGGTGCCTGCCACTCCCGAGACCGCGCCGCCCATCGGCAGCAGCGCCGATGCGACCGAACGCAGCTCGCCGGTCAGATCCCATTCCGAACGTCGCTGCTGGGTGTAGAGATCGAGCAGTGGGCGCAGGGCTCCGGGCGCGGGCCTCTTGGCGGTGGCGAGGGTTCCGACGCCGATGTTGATGTTTCCGTCGCCCAGCGGAAAGACCCAGCCGTAGCCGGGCTGCAGAGTGCCTGCGCCATCACGCAATTCGAGGTGTGAGCTGATCCATTCGTCTTTGCTGCGTCCCGAGGTGATGTATGCGCGGGCCGCGACGCCGAATGCGGTGTCTCGATGCCACTGCCGACCGAGTTGTTTGCCCAGGGTCGATCGGACACCGTCGGCGACGATCAAGGTGCGGCAGGAGATCTCGTGTGAGCCGGTAGCGGTCTGCAGGGTCACCGAGCGAACACGGTTGCCGTCACGTTCGACGGCCACTGCCTTTGCGCCCTCGGCCATGGTTGCTCCGGATTCGACGGCGACCCGCCTGATGCGGTCGTCCAATTCGGTTCGCGGAACCGCACTTCCGACGGTCGGCAAGGACTTGCTCGGCCATTCGAGTTCGAGCTCCTGCCCGAATCCACTGAGCCGCAACCCGCGATTACGTGCTGCGCCGCGCACCCATTCGCCCAGGCCGAGCTGGTCCAACTCGGCGACGGCGCGAGGGGTCAACCCGTCGCCGCAGGTCTTGTCACGGGGAAAGACTGCTGCGTCGGCCAGGACGACGTCGCGCCCGGAGCGTGCTGCCCACGCTGCCGCGGACGATCCTGCGGGGCCCGCGCCCACGACCAGGACATCGGTCGAGGTGGGTGGGGTCGGGTGGGGAGTGCTCACTGGTCCAGTATCCCGATTTCGGCCGACGTGGTGTTTCGAGGGGCTCGGGTTAACGCTGCGTGAACGCTTGTTTCATAGATCCGAAATCTATGGACGGATCGTTCATGGCGGGTCTAGCGTCTCTGACGTGCAGCAACCGATTCTCCTTCTCGACTTCGACGGCACCGTCTGTCTCGGGGACGACCCCGTGTGGGCCTACGCCGACGCGGTTGCCGATTTCCTCGACCCGGACACCGCTGCAACCCTGCGGGCCGGGTTGACGGCATTTCTCGATCACGGCGCAGGGGAGTACCTCGACGGGTACTCCGCGGTCCTGGACCTGGCGGCAGGGCTGGACGCTACGTCACTCGCGGCCGCGTACACGCTCTCCCGTGACCGTCTGGCCGCGGGTGAACTGGATGTGTGGGCTCCGGCCGGACTTGCCGAGTTCCTCGGTCGCGTCCGCGCCGAGGTGGTGCTCGCCACCAATGCCCCGCGACGGGGCGTCGTGGAGACTCTCGACCGCCTCGGCCTGACGGCGGCGATGGATCGCATCGTCACCGACGCAGGAAAACCCGAGAAAATGCCCTCCCTGGTGGACGCGCTGCTCGGCGACAGTCCACCCCACCTGCTTGCCAGTGTCGGCGACATCTGGCGCAACGACCTCGACGCACCGCATCGACGCGGTGCCGTCACCGCCTACATCGACCGCCACGGTCATCGCAGGCCGGAGGCAACATGGTCTGCCGCGACCTTCCCGGCCCTGTACGACGAGATCCTCGAATGGTCCACCGATCCAGCAGTATTCGCACTCACCCACGAAGGACAGTCATGAGAATCCGCACTCCCTTGCTCGCGGTGGTCGCCACCGGACTGCTCACTGCCTCACTGGCCGGTTGCGGTGCCCGCGACGAGTCCTCCACCACATCCTCGGCAGCGTCCCCCTGCACCGGGTCGAGTACGGCAGACGCCCCGGACCCCTCCGAGCTGACCCTGGCTCTCGTCCCCTCGGGGGATGCCAACAAGTTGGTCGAGACCGTCAAGCCGCTGCAGGATGCGCTCACCGAGCGCCTCGGTATTCCGGTCCGCGGTGTCATCACTCAGGACTACCAAGCTGCCGTGGAAGCCATCGGAGCCGATCAGGCTCAGATCGGGATGCTGCCACCGCTGCAAATGGTGCAGGCCTGCAACAAGTACGGTGCCGAGCCCGCACTGCAGACGGTTCGTAAGGGCAAGACCACGTACGCGTCGCAGTTCTACACCAACAACCCCGACAAGTACTGCGAGGACACACCGGTGACCGGGGTCAACGGCCTGCTGTACTGCAACGGAACCGAAAGTGGCACGGGCCCGGCCGGACTCGATTCGCTGAGCAAGATGGCCGGTGCCAAGACGGTCATGTTGCAGTCCGCGTCCTCGGCCGGATACGTGTTCCCCTCGGCCGCGCTGAAAGCGGTGGGTATCGACCCGACCACCGATCTGGACCTGACGCAGGTCACGTCGCACCCGGCAGCGGTGCTGTCGGTGAACAACGGCGACGACGAGGTGGGGGTCTCGTTCTGGGATGCCCGCGAAACGGTCGTGAAGGACACTCCGGACGTGGCGAAGAATCTGGTGGTGTTCGCGCTCACCAACGAGATCCCCAACGACGGTGTCTCGATCAGCAGCTCGCTCAGTCCTGATCTGCAGCAGCGGATCTCGGATGCGATGGAGGACTACGCCTCCACCCCCGAGGGGGTCGAGGCGCTGACGGCGATCTACCAGATCACCGGGCTCGACAAGGCGGATCCCGCCGCGCTTCAGCAGGCCCAGACCGAGGCGGACTCCATCGGCCTGGGGAACTGATCGACGATGAACGGCGACCGCATCGCATTCGAGAACGTCTCGGTCACCTACCCGGGCGGGCACACCGCGCTCGACGCGGTGTCGCTGGAGATTCCAGCGGGTCAGATGGTCGCCGTCGTCGGGTTGTCCGGCGCAGGGAAGTCCACGCTGATCCGTACCATCAACGGACTCGTTCCGGCCACGGACGGCACCGTGACCGTCGGCGATCGCACGCTGAACAACCTCAGCGCCAGACAATTACGCGATCTGCGCGGCGACATCGGGATGATCTTCCAAGGATTCAATCTCGCGAAGCGCACCAGTGTGCTGAACAACGTCATGATGGGCAGGCTGCACAGTTCGCCGATGTGGCGAACCCTGCTCGGGGCGTGGTCAGCCGAGGACACCGAGCTGGGCATGCAGGCGCTCGAACGCGTCGAGATCGTGGGCAAGGCGTATCAGAAGGCCTCGTCGCTGTCCGGCGGGCAGCAGCAGCGTGTCGCGATCGCCAGGGCATTGGCGCAGGAGCCGCGGGTGATCCTCGCGGACGAACCGGTGGCCTCCCTCGATCCGCCGACCTCGCACGTCGTCATGCGTGACCTGCAGCGCATCAATGTCGAGCTCGGCATCACCGTCGTGGTCAACCTGCATTTTCTCGACCTGGCCAAGCGCTACGGCGATCGTCTGATCGGGCTGCGCGACGGCAAGGTCGTGTTCGACGGCCACGGCCGCGATGCCGACGAAGCGGTGTTCGAGAGCATCTACGGACGTTCTCTCACCGCCGAGGACGTGCTCGAGGCCGGCTTCTCGAGAAACGGGGCAGAACTGTGACGACCCCGGTCGCGGAACGACCTCCCAAACCCCGGAACGGGTGGAAAGCCGTTGCCGTGCTTGCGGTCATCGCGATCATCACGATCTGGGCCGGGATCGGTGTCGATGCCGACTTGGGCGACATCATCGACAACTGGGGCAACGCGACCGGCAAGCTGGTGCAGCTGATGCAACCCGACTACTGGTTCTTCCCCGAGACCGTCGACGCGATCCTCGAGACCCTGCAGATGGCCTTCATCGCGACTGCGATCGGTGCAGCGATCTCGTTTCCGCTGAGCTTCGCGGCATCGAGGGTCACCAACCCGAACCGGGCTATGCTCGCCGCGGTCCGCGCAGTCATGAACGTCGTTCGTGCAGTGCCGGATCTGCTGTACGCGGCGGTGTTGGTGGCGGTGGTCGGCACGGGTGCGCTGTCGGGGATCTTGGCGCTGATCGTGTTCAACATCGGCATCATCGTCAAGCTCGTGTCCGAGGCGCTCGACTCGATCGATCGCGGTCCGCAGGAAGCTGCTCTCGCCGCGGGTGGTACCTGGATCGCAGCCAACCGCAGTGCCGTTGCGCCGCAGATATTTCCGGCCTTCGTCTCACAGGGCCTGTACACGTTGGAGTTGAACGTACGCGCGTCTGCGGTGATCGGGCTCGTCGGCGCGGGAGGTCTCGGCATGCTCATCGACAACGTTCGCACCTTCTACAAATATCACCAGCTCAGCCTCATCATCCTCGAGATACTCGTCATCGTGCTCGCGCTGGAGATGCTCTCGTCCTGGGCCCGTCGAAAGTTGGTCGGATGACCGTCATCGACCGCACCTCCCGATCGACCCCGGCGCGGCCGCGTAGACCCCGCAACACCCTGCGTACCGCTGTGTGGGTCAGCGTCGTCGCGGTGTTCGCGCTGTCGTTGTACGGCATAGAGATTCGCTGGGATCGGTTGCTCGATCTACCGCAGAACCTCGTGCGCTACGCCGGACTCATGTTTGCGCCGCCGGACCTCTCCGCGCTCGGCAAAGCCGTCTCGGCCACCATCGAATCGGTCCAGATGGCCTGGTTCGGAACGGTGCTCGGCATCATCGTGTCGTTTCCACTGAGCTTCCTCGCGGCCGCGAACATCGGGCCGGTGTGGTTGCGCTGGCCCCTGCGTGTCATGTTCGCCGTCATCAGGGCCGTACCCGAGGTCGTCATCGCGATCCTCATTCTCTCGGTCACCGGGCTCACCGCCTTCACCGGTGCACTCGCGATCGCCATCGGTTCGGTGGGCACCCTCGGCAAATGGGGATACGAGGCGATCGAGGGCGCGGAAAAGGGGCCGATCGAAGCGGCCCGCGCAGCAGGTGGATCCACAGCGCAGATCGTGCGCTGGGGACTGTGGACCGGCGTAGCGCCCGAGGTGTTCGCCTTCTGGCTCTATCGCTTCGAGATCAACGTTCGCGCGTCGGCCATCCTCGGTCTGATCGGTGCCGGCGGCATCGGCTCCATGTTGGTCGACAACGTTCAGTATCGGCAATGGGGTGCGGTCGGGATGCTGCTGATCGTCGTCGTGGTCATCACCGTGATCATCGATCAGATCTCCGGGCAGGTGCGTCGACGCATCATCGACGGACAGTGGGGCTGGCAGCGGAAAGCGCGAACACGACTATGAGCAAGATATGAGCATGGATCTCGCGCCGGGTGGAGTCGTCCCGCACATCAGATCGATCATTCCGTCGTTGCTTCCGGCCGAGCGGGCCGTCGCCGAGGTGTTTCTCGACCGCCCCGCCGACATCGTCGAGATGTCCTCGCAGCAGGTCGCCGACGCGGCAGGCGCATCGCGGGCCTCGGTGGTGCGCACCTGTCAGAGCCTCGGCTTCGGGGGCTATCAACAGCTGCGCGTGCTGCTCGCCCGCGATGCGGCGCGCGAGCTGCCCGGCAGGCAGCAGTCGGCGGACGGTCCGTTCGCGATCGTGACGGAGACGTTCGCTCATGTGGGTGAGTCGATCGCCGCGATGACGGCGTTGTTGACAACCGAGGACGTCACCCGCGCCGTGGACACTCTGGCCGGTGCAGAGTCCGTCGTCGTCATCGGTAACGGACTCTCGGCCCCGCTCGCCGCTGATACCGATGCGCGGATGCGCTCGGTGGGGCTGCGCTCGCACGCGCCGACCGACTCGATAGCGCAGCAGGTCGCCGCTCGGCTCCTCACCGACCGCGATGCCGCCCTGATCATCAGTGGATCGGGCGCGACGAGCGCGTCGACCAGGGCGGCTCAGGCTGCCCGGGAGCGAGGGGCCACCGTGGTGTCGGTGACGTCGTTCGCTCGATCGACCCTGGCATCGGCGTCCGACATCTCGTTGGTGGTCGGGATGCGAGATCTGAGCTTTCAGCGCGAACTGTCGGTGACGAGCAGGATTCCGCACGTGATTCTGCTCGAGGGCCTGATGGCTGCATTGACCGATGCGTTGGGTGAGAGGGCTTCGGCCGCGATGGCCGCGACGCTCGAAGTCATTTCCGGCAACCTGGGTGAGTGAAGCGTCACCTGTGGTCGGTGACACCGTCGCACCGGTGTGCACGCTAGGTTCACTACGGTAGGGGACGAGCAGTGGAGCTCCGCTGCACCCGCCGGCACGTGGACGACAGGACAGGGACCAACATCGTGAGTACAGACGACGCTGCCGTAGCAACGGTCGTTGCCGGAGTCGACCTGGGGGACCCGGAGCTCGCGCGATCCGTCGCCGACGGCCTCGCACGCGTCGAAGAACTGATGATCAGCGAACTCTCCGACGGAGAAGAGTTCCTGACCGAGGCTGCGCTGCATCTGGCCAAGGCCGGCGGCAAGCGTTTCCGGCCGCTGTTCACGGTGCTCACCGGCCAGCTCGGGCCCTCCCCGAGCGACCCGGCGATCGTCACCGCCGCCACGGTCGTCGAACTGGTCCATCTCGCAACGCTCTATCACGACGACGTCATGGACGAGGCCTCGATGCGGCGGGGTGCAGAGAGTGCGAACTCACGCTGGGGCAACAGTGTGGCGATTCTCGCCGGGGACTACCTGTTCGCGCACGCGTCACGGCTGGTGTCCACCCTCGGTCCCGACGCCGTCCGCATCATCGCCGAGACCTTCGCGGAACTGGTCACCGGTCAGATGCGCGAGACGATCGGAGTCAAGGGCACCGACGATCCCGTCGCGCACTATCTGAAGGTCGTGTGGGAGAAGACCGGATCGCTGATCGCCTCGTGCGGACGCTTCGGTGGAACGTTCAGCGGCGGCGATGCCGAGCATGTGGGACGCCTCGAGCGACTCGGCGACGCCGTCGGTACCGCTTTCCAGATCTCCGACGACATCATCGACATCTCCTCGGCCACCGAGCAGTCCGGTAAAACTCCTGGCACCGACCTCAGAGAGGGCGTGCACACGTTGCCGGTGCTGTACGCGCTCCGTGAGGAAGGTCCCGACGGGGATCGTCTGCGCGAGATCCTGGCAGGCCCGGTCACCGAGGACGCTCTGGTCACCGAGGCAATGGAATTGCTCGAGCGTTCGCCCGGGATGGTGTCGGCGAAGAACACCCTCGGTGAGTACGCGGCTCGGGCCCACGCGGAACTCGCGCTGCTGCCGCAGGGCCCGGCCAACGACGCCCTCGGGCGGTTGGTGAACTACACCGTCGAACGCGTCGGTTAGGCCAACTCGACCATCGGGAACCGACTGCTGGGGTTTCTTCGTTGAATCAGGTAGTGAGACCTGGTACGAGGAGGCACAGTCAGACATGAACGGCTACGCGAACGGCGTCAAGACCTTCGGCCTACTGGTCGGGATGTCCGCGCTCATCGTCTTCATCGGCTCGCTGTTCGGTAACGCGACCATCCTGCTCGGATCCATCGTCCTGGCGGTGGGTGTCAACGGCTATGCGTACTTCAACAGTGCCAAGATGGCCTTGAAGTCGATGCATGCGGTGCCGGTCAGTGAGCTCGAACAGCCGGCCATGTATCGGATCGTGCGGGAGTTGGCGACGGCAGCGCATCAGCCGATGCCCGCGTTGTACGTGAGCCCGACCAACAATCCCAATGCGTTCGCCACCGGACGCAACCCGCGCAATGCCGCGGTGTGCTGCACCGAGGGCATTCTGCGGATCCTCGACGAACGAGAACTACGGGCCGTTCTCGGCCACGAACTCTCGCACGTCTACAACCGGGACATTCTGATCTCGTCGGTGGCAGGCGCGATGGCTGCTGTCATCTCGGGTCTGGCCAACCTTGCGTTCTTCGCCAACGTCTTCGGCGGACGCGGCAGCGGGGGAGCCAATCCGATCGCGTTGCTGCTCGTGTCGATGCTGGGCCCCATCGCGGCCACCCTGGTTCGGCTGGCGGTCTCCCGCTCGCGCGAGTACCAGGCAGACCAGTCGGGAGCCGAGCTGACCGGTGATCCGCTGGCACTCGCGTCGGCGCTGCGCAAACTCGAGCAGGGTGTGCAGTTGGCACCGTTGCCGCCCGAGCCTCGACTGGCGTCGGAATCGCATTTGATGATCGCCAACCCGTTCCGCGTCGGCGACAAGGCTGGGCAGCTGTTCGCCACCCACCCGCCGATGGCCGACCGCATCGAGAGACTCGAACGCATGGCCGGCTACCGGCCCTACTGA
Source organism: Rhodococcus sp. MALMAid1271 (assembly GCF_049195265.1). Lineage (NCBI taxonomy): Bacteria > Bacillati > Actinomycetota > Actinomycetes > Mycobacteriales > Nocardiaceae > Rhodococcus > Rhodococcus sp. MALMAid1271. The sequence goes on from NZ_JBMIRQ010000018.1 coordinate 21,743, forward strand.
CGCCGAGCCTGCGGCATGTGAGCGGAAATTCGTAGTGGACTACGAATTTCCGCTCACATGCGGCGAAGCCGCTCTAGCGGTAGTTGACGAACTGCAGCGCGATGCCGAAGTCCTCGTTCTTGAGCAGTTGCTGGACGGCCTGCAGATCGTCGCGCTTCTTGCTGCTCACGCGTAGCTCGTCGCCCTGAATCTGCGCCTTGACGCCCTTGGGGCCGTCGTCGCGGATCTTCTTCGAGATCTTCTTCGCGTTTTCGGTGGTGATGCCCTGAACGAGCTTGCCGGTGACCTTGTACACCTTCCCGGACGCGGCCGGGTCGTTGGTCTCGAACGCCTTGAGCGAGACGTCACGTCGAATCAGCTTTTCCTTGAACACGTCGAGGGCGGCCTTCACCTTTTCCTCGGATTCGGAGGTGATGACGATGGTCTCGGCCTCGCCGCTGCCGGACCATTCGATGCTGGTGTCGGATCCGCGGAAGTCGAAGCGGGTCGCCAGCTCCTTCGCTGCCTGTCCCAGAGCGTTGTCCACTTCCTGGCGGTCGACTTTGCTCACTACGTCGAAGGACGAATCAGCCACTTCTCACACTCTCCAGTCGAATCGGAATTTTGGTCTTGCGGTGGTGTCGGTCCACAGCCCGCAGGGACTTTATCGGCCCGCTACCGACCGTATCCACCCGGTTTGCGTTCCGGGGGGACGTTCGTTGTATTCTTCTCACCGCGCCGAAGAGCAGGTTGAGCTTCGATCGCAACACGGCAGATTGCCCGAGCGGCCAATGGGAGCGGACTGTAAATCCGTCGGCTTATGCCTACGTAGGTTCGAATCCTACATCTGCCACACTTGGAACCCCGGCGAGTGCTTCTCTCGCTGGGGTTTCCATGTGAAGAGGGTTCTAACACCTGAAGAGAGAGATAGATGGTTCGCTGACCACGCAATTTGGTACTGGGCGCTCCGAATGTGTAACCTCTTGAAGGCTTCAGCGCACGGCTAGCAAGTGCTGATCCTGCCCCCTTAGCTCAGTCGGTAGAGCGTTTCCATGGTAAGGAAAAGGTCAACGGTTCGATTCCGTTAGGGGGCTCGCTGGATTGGATGGCTCGACGTCGCGTTCCCCGCGTGGGATGGTGGACGACGAGCACCTGAGGCGGTGTAGCTCAGTTGGTAGAGCAAACGACTCATAATCGTTGCGTCGCCGGTTCAAGTCCGGTCACCGCTACACAGTAGGCGAGCACGACACAAAGCAGCACCCGAGAACAGTCCTGATTGACCCAGATCAGATTTACCCGAAAGTAGGCGTCCAGTGGCCTCCTCCACCGATGTGCGGCCCAAGATCACCTTGGCCTGCGAGGTTTGCAAGCATCGCAACTACATCACCAAGAAGAACCGTCGGAACGATCCCGACCGCATCGAGCTGAAGAAGTTCTGCTCCAACTGTGGCACTCACCGGGCTCATCGCGAGTCTCGCTAGTCCGCACGGGTCGCTGGTTTTGCAGTTCCGATCGCTAGTCGGCGCCCGGCGTTAGGTCGCTTCTTCTCTCCCTAACGGCTCTTGCGTCCAGGGTAGAAAAGGTCTTCACAGTGTCACAAGCTCCACATGATGTCCCGGCCATGGATGCGTCCGCACATGCGGCGTCCATGGTCGGTTCTCATTTTCGCGTCGACGACTTCTACGAGGTCGGCCGCGAAAAGGTCCGTGAGTATGCGCGTGCCGTCCAAGATTCTCATCCCGCGCACCACGACGAGGACGCAGCGAAGGGCCTCGGTTACGACGGTCTCATCGCGCCCTTGACCTTTGTTTCCCTTATCGGGATCATGTCGCAGACCAGGATGCTGAAAGAGGTCATCACCGGTTACGATCCGAGCCAGATCCTGCAGACCGATCAGCGACTGGAATTTCATCGACCGATCCAGGTCGGCGACCGCATCTTCTGCGATGTCTATCTCGAGTCGTTCCGCCAGATGAGTGGCAGCGACATCATGACCACCAAGAACATCATCACCGATCAGAACGGTGATCTCGTGCAAACTACGTGGACGACCATCGTGGCGCGGACCGGCGGAGAGATCGACGAGAACATCGCTCATGCTGTGAAGGAAGTGATCATGCATGGCGCGTCGTAGTTTCGAGGACGTGTCCGTCGGAGATGAGCTGCCCGAACGGACCGTGTCACTTACTCGCGGCGATCTGGTGAACTACGCAGGCGTGTCCGGGGATCCCAATCCGATCCACTGGAGCGACGAGGTTGTCGCACTGGCCGGTTTGGACGACGTCATCGCCCACGGAATGCTCACCATGGGTCTCGGTGCAGGCTTCGTCACGTCCTGGCTGGGCGATCCGGGTGCGGTCACCGATTACAACGTGCGCTTCACCAGTTCGGTGTTCGTACCGGCGGACTCGCCGGCGTCGGTGGAGTTCACCGGAAAGATCAAATCGATGGACAGCGAGAAGCGCACTGCGACCGTTGCCATCGTTGCGAGATCCCGGGGCAAGAAGATTTTCGGGCGAGCGACCGCTACGGTCCAGTTGGCCTGACATGGTCGATCCGGCAGGGAACGTATCCGGCCGGGACGACGGGATTTATCTGTTCCGAAGGGTGTGCAGTACACTGAGATTTCTGGGGTAATCCGGCGCTGTGCGCTGCCCGCGTCCTCCTCACGGGGTGGCGTAGGTGGGAGGTGCAGTCGGATGGACACCAGAGCGGCCGAGAGTTTTCGGCCGAAGGGGCGTAGCTCAATTGGTAGAGCAACGGTCTCCAAAACCGTAGGTTGCAGGTTCAAGTCCTGTCGCCCCTGCCCAAGGTGTCAGCAACTGAGAGGAACGACGTGAGCGAGGAGCGCGGTAAGCGCGACGGTCGATCGGAGGAGTTCGAGAACTCCTCGGCTTCAGACGACGTCGCACCTGGCTCCGAGGGCCGTCACTCCGATGCTGATCAGACCGCCGCTGATTCGAGTGCCGCAGCAGTGGTACCAACCGGCAAGAGGTCGTCCGGCCGGTCCCGTGGCAGCGCTGCAGGGGTATCGATGTCGAAGTCCTCGACAGCGGCGACGAAGACCAAAACCGGTAAGGCTCGTTCGGGCAAGGTCAAGGCAGACAAGCGGCCGAACGTGTTTCTGCGTCTGCTGCAGTTCTTCCGTGAGGTCGTTGCCGAGCTCCGCAAGGTCATCTGGCCGAACAAGAAGCAGATGGTCACCTACACCAGCGTCGTGCTCGTCTTTCTGGCGTTCATGGTCGCGTTCATCAGTGGCCTCGACGTGCTGTTCCTCAAGGGCGTCGGCTGGCTGTTCGGCTGACCGAGCTCAGCTGGCGGGACTTTTCGACGATCGAACCGAGCAGGAAACTAGAGAAAGGGTGCTGACGTGAGCACGCCGCACAACGACGCCACCGAAGTGGCCGCATTCGACGCCGATGTCGAGGCGACCAAGCAGGGCCTCGAAGCGGAGCAGGCCGCTCAGGACCGCGAGACCGACGAAGCGATCAAGGCCGATGTCGCAGCAGCCACGGGCGAAGACGCTCCCGCGGACGGTGGCGAGGCAGTCGATGCCGACGCCACGGCCGATGCGGATGTCACTGCCGAGCCCGAGGATCCCGTCGCCGAGATGAAGGCGGCTCTGCGCCGCGCTCCCGGCGACTGGTACGTCATCCACAGCTACGCCGGATACGAGAACAAGGTCAAGGCCAACCTCGAGACCCGTGTGCAGAACCTCGACGTCGGCGACTACATCTTCCAGGTGGAAGTTCCCACCGAAGAGGTCACCGAGATCAAGAACGGCCAGCGTAAGCAGGTCAACCGCAAGGTGCTGCCGGGTTACATCCTCGTCCGGATGGAACTCAACGACGAGTCCTGGGGCGCGGTGCGCAACACCCCCGGTGTCACCGGCTTCGTCGGTGCGACGTCACGCCCGTCGCCGTTGACCATCAACGAGGTCGTCAAGTTCCTCATGCCGCAGGAAGGTGCCAAGAAGGACGCGAAAGCGACCGCAGGCGCAACCGAGCAGGGCGGCGACACCACGTCCAAGCCCACCATCGAGGTCGACTTCGAGGTCGGCGAGTCGGTCACCGTCATGGACGGCCCGTTCGCGACGCTCCCCGCCAGCATCAGCGAAGTCAACGCCGAGCAGCAGAAGCTCAAGGTGCTGGTATCGATCTTCGGCCGTGAAACCCCGGTCGAGCTCGGCTTCACCCAGGTCTCCAAGATCTAGAAGCCGCGCGCACAGACTTGCAGTAGCAACCGCAAGAAACCCGAGCGAATACAAGGAAAAAGAAATGCCCCCGAAGAAGAAGAAGCTAGCCGGGATCATCAAGCTTCAGATCCAGGCCGGTGCCGCCAACCCGGCACCGCCCGTCGGCCCAGCACTGGGTCAGCACGGCGTCAACATCATGGAGTTCTGCAAGGCGTACAACGCCGCGACCGAGTCGCAGCGCGGCAACGTCGTGCCGGTCGAGATCTCGGTCTACGAGGACCGTACGTTCGACTTCAAGCTCAAGACTCCTCCCGCTGCCAAGCTGCTGCTCAAGGCTGCAGGCGTGGCAAAGGGCTCCGGCGAGCCGCACAAGACCAAGGTCGCCAAGGTGACCATGGATCAGGTGCGCGAGATCGCCAAGACCAAGCAGGAAGACCTCAACGCCAACGACATCGATCAGGCCGCGAAGATCATCGCCGGCACTGCTCGCTCGATGGGCATCACCGTCGAAGGCTGATTCACCCAGAAATACACGTGGGAGAGCCGGCCAGGCTCGTCAACCACTCTGAACTCGAACGAAGGACAGTAAGACATGGCAAAGCGCAGTAAGGCCTACCTCGAGCAGGCCGCGAAGATCGATCAGGACAACCTCTACTCGCCCCTCCAGGCCGCCAAGCTGGCCAAGGAGACCGCGTCGAGCAAGTTCGATCCCACCGTCGAGGTCGCAGTGCGACTCGGCGTCGATCCCCGCAAGGCGGATCAGATGGTGCGCGGCACCGTCAACCTTCCCCACGGCACCGGCAAGACCGCTCGGGTTATTGTTTTCGCCGCTGGTGAGAAGGCTGCAGAGGCCGAGGCAGCAGGAGCCGACGTCGTCGGTGCAGAAGATCTGATCGAGCGCATCCAGGGCGGATTCCTGGACTTCGACGCCGCGATCGCCACCCCGGATCAGATGGCCAAGGTCGGCCGCATCGCCCGTGTCCTCGGACCGCGTGGCCTGATGCCGAACCCGAAGACGGGCACGGTCACCAACGACGTGACCAAGGCCGTCAACGACATCAAGGGCGGCAAGATCAACTTCCGCGTCGACAAGCAGGCCAACCTGCACTTCGTCATCGGCAAGGCCTCGTTCGACGAGACCAAGCTGGTGGAGAACTACGGCGCAGCGCTGGACGAGATCCTGCGTGCGAAGCCGTCGTCTGCCAAGGGCCGTTACGTCAAGAAGGTCACCGTCTCGACCACCACCGGACCCGGCGTCCAGGTCGATCCGAACCGCACGCGCAACCTCCTCGAGGACGACGCGAACGCGTAATTTCTTTCAGCTCGAAACGAAGGCCGGTCTCCCCGTGGGAGGCCGGCCTTCGTCGTGTGGTCCGAGCGCAGCCCTAGGCTGCGCGGGCGCGAGCGAAATTGGCCAGGATGATGCCGCTGATGCGGTCGAGCAATGCTGCGGGTAGGTCGTGGGCCATCCCGTCGATCAGCGTCAGCTCGGCACCTCTGACGGCGCGGGCCACGGCCTTGCCGCAGGACGGCCGGACCAGCTTGTCGGCGGTGCCGTGAATGACGGTGGTGGGCGCGGTGATCTTCTTCGCGTAGGGCCGCAGGCTCCCGGTGCCGGTGATCGCCGCCATCTGACGCACGACACCCGACGGGTTGTAGTTGCGCTCGTACATCACCTGTGCGATCTCCAGTTGCTCCTCGAGCGGAGTGCGGAAGCCGGGAGATCCGATGGTGGACAGCGTCTTCGCCGAATGCGCGATGATCTCTTCCTTCGTCGCGTCCTTCCCGACGCCGCCGAGGAGGGGCAGCAGGGCGCGGGGGTCCGGCGGCGGGAGAAACGGCTCATTGGTGCTCGAGAAGAGGATGCCCACCGACTCTGTTCGTTCGGGGTAGCTGCCGGCGAAGACCTGGGTGATCATCCCACCCATCGAGGCACCGACGACGTGGACGGTGTCGATGCCGAGGTGGTCGAGAACTCCGACGGCGTCGGAGGCCATGTCGACTATCGTGTACGGCACGTCCGAGGACATCCCGAGCTCGTGCCGGATCAGGCGAAGAATCTGTGATCCCCGCACCTTCTGACCCGACATCTTCGTGGACAGCCCGATGTCGCGGTTGTCGATCCGGATCACTCGGTATCCTGCATCGACGAGGCGGGTGCAGAAATCCATGGGCCACAACGTCAATTGCGCGGACAGGCCCATGATGAGCAGGACCGCGGGATCCTCCACCGAACCCATGTCCTCGTACGCGATCTCGACGGAGTTCGCCGGCGCGATGCCTTGTTCGATTCTCATGGTGTCGTTCCTACCAGCCCGGCTCACCCAGTACCGGCACCACCAGGTAACTCGGATCCTGTGGGTCGATGCCGATGTCCTGTTTGCGCAGTCGCGTACGCACCAGATCCGGCAGGATCGGGATGAACCGTGGTGTGTCGGTGGCGAACACGTCGACGCGCAGTCGGTGTCCGGACGCGATCACGGCCTCGGTGGTGAGGATGTCGATATCGAGGGCGATGGGTTCCCCCACGGGGACCGGGAGCAGTGCTGCCTCGGTGAGTGGATGGTACGGACGGGTGTAGTCGCCGTTCGGGGCGAACAGTGAACGCTCGTCGTCCACGGCTCGGCGCGAGGCGAGCAGTGCGCCGTTGCTGAGCACGGTCGAGGTGCCGTCCGGGGCGACGTCGCAGATCATGATGGCCCACAACGCTTCCCGCGCGTGGCAGACCACCCGGAGATGCAGATTCATCGGACCGGACAGAACGGCGTCCGACTCGGCCGGACCGGTGGTGAAGGTGACTGCGGCACCTTCGGCGAACCGGTTGTCGTAGGTGAATCCGCCCCCCAACACTGCCGTCACGCCGGCGAGTACCTGGGTGGTGTCACGCGAGACGACGGCCCGCAACGAGGGCCGCACCGTCAGGATGTCGCGGGACGTGGCCGGTTCGGTCGTGAGGCTGCCGTCGGCTACGGCGTGGGCTGCCGTTCCTGAGGGCGTCGCCGACAGGTACAGCCTGCGTGGTTGCGCCCGCGGAGCCGGAAAGCGGCCGTGCGCAGTCCAATTGCCGCCCTGTTGACGCAACGTGACGGGGCCGTAGTTCTCGATTCCGTTGTCGATGTCGCGTAGCCACTTGTCGAACCAGGCTCGCTCGAGCACATCGAGACGCGGTGGAAAGCCCGGTTCGCCGAACCCGATTCCGGGGTTGCCGTGGTACCCGTCACCGACGAGCAACTGCTTCGATCCGCGTTCGAGGGACAGCCGGTTGTAGATGTCGGGGGCGGAGCCGCCGAAGATGTCGTGCCAGCAGCCGTACAAGAATGTCGGCACCGCGATGTCCTCGATGGCGGCGTCGATGGTGTCGTAGTACTCGTCGTCGTAGATTCGTGAATCTCGTCCTGTGACAAAGCCTTTGGCCAGATCGAACAGGTTGGTGGCGGGGGACAGGGTGCGATCGCGGAGCCAGGTGAACGTGTCGATGCCGCCGATGGCCGGTGCCCACTTCAATGCGTTGACGGCGGTGAGCCACAGCGGGATGAACGCCGAGGTGGCCCCTCCGGTTGCGAAGATCTCGCGGACGATGTCCACCGAGCCCTCGACGGCGAAGATCGCGTCGAGCCCGGCGGGTTGCTTGGCTGCGGCCTGCAGCGCATTGATCGCCGAGTACGAGATGCCGGCCATTCCCACCCTGCCGTTGCACCAGTACTGGCGTCGGGCCCAGTCGATCACCTCGAGGGAATCGAGTTGTTCGCGGGTGCCCAGCACGTCCCAGGTGCCCGAGGAACTGCCGGTGCCGCGGACATCGACGATCATCTGAACGTACCCGCTGCGGACGAGGTGCCGGTTGACCGACAGCAGGTCCGCCGCCCCGCCTGCAACCACTCGGGTGATCTCGGTGATGCCGTCGAAACGGGTTCCGGTGAGGTCGAACGCGGACGAGAAGGCTCTGATCGCACGACCGAGAACAGGGGTCTCGAGGATCGTGTCGATGCTCTTGATCAGCAGCTTGTTGTACGGCGTCAGATTCAGGACGGTGGGAAAACTCCCCGTCACCGCCTTACCCGATGCGTCGGCGGGGCGGACGACGTACGCGCGCAGCGCTGTGCCGTCGCTCATCGGGATACGAACGTTCGCCGATACCGACACTCGCGGATACCGCGGTTCCTCGCGCACGATCGCCGCCCACGCCGCTGCCGCGTCGCCGCCGCTGGGGTCGCGTACGGGTTGCAGTAGGGGGTGGGGCTGCACGGCAGTCATGAACGTCGACTAGACCGTCGAACGACCCTGTTTGTCCCGAGGTGTCAACTTCAGAAGACGGCTGCACTCTTTGCAGGCGTTTCGAGGGTGAGTGCACGTGTCTTCTGACATTCTGATGTCAGAAGTGCGGTGCACGGTCGCACGTTCGGCTCTCGGTGACAGGGAGGCTTGTGGTGGACCCCGCGTTCTTTGCCAGGATGATCGTGAGACACGTCCTGGCCTGGGCGTGGGGAATCGAGATGCTTGTGATCGACATCGAGATCGGACGAACCACTACTGGCGGCCGGACGTTTCCGGTTGCGTTTCGGATCGCGTTCGTCGAGC
>NZ_JBMIRQ010000019.1:0-466 GCF_049195265.1 Rhodococcus sp. MALMAid1271
GCTCGACTTGCATGTGTTAAGCACGCCGCCAGCGTTCGTCCTGAGCCAGGATCAAACTCTCCGTAAAAGACTCTCGAAACAACGATCCGAAAACCGTGAATCAGTCATAAACATGAAAGAGTCAAATCACTAGCAAAAAAACTCAACTAGCATTCAAAACAACACCCGACAACAACCACCACAAACGGGCAGCTGATACATCGAATGCATACCACCAAACAAAAATTCGGCACTGACATTCATCGACACACTGTTGAGTTCTCAAAGAACACGCACACACCCAAACCCCACGAACACAATCCGCAGGCCTCGAGGGCAACTGTTCCAGCCTATCCCAGCTTGGTCTCGGACACAAGGCCCGACTCTTGGGGGATACAACCTGCCAAGCCACACGTCCAACCTCGTTCACCCAATCAACCAAGACCGGGTCGGTGTCCGTCGCTCTGACTCGACAAAAGTTACGCGA
>NZ_JBMIRQ010000049.1:0-122591 GCF_049195265.1 Rhodococcus sp. MALMAid1271
GCCCCTTCGGGGTGAGCAAGGCATTAGCGTGTGACACGAGGACCTCTCGGTTGTCGGTGCAGTTGTGGTAACCACACCGATACCGGAGGTCCTCACCTATCTGTCGCTGCCACGCCGTCCACAACGTCCCTGCTCATTACAACTAGCCCACGCCACGGCCGGGGTAGAGACAGAGAAGAAGAGAACTCCGTAGCGGTTCACCTCGTACACGACGGCTTCGAGCGTCTCCGGCGAACTACCTACCACGCGCCATTTCGGATCAATCGTCCGTCACCTACATACACCGGCGTTCCAGTCGGAAACGCAGAGCCATTACCCGGGAAGATGTTGGAAACGATCAATGCGCTCCAAGCCGCCGGTGTACTCGAATCTGACGACGACTCGGCAATCATCCGAACGGCGATTCCAAATGCCGTTCGCCGCTTGTCCGACATCCTGTTCATGCCCGAGGAGGAACGTGCTGCAGCCTTCGCACGAAGTTCGGTGCCAGACCCTGCATCCTCACCTTCGCAGACTGAGAACGACGAAGCCAACAGGGTCAAGTTTGGGTTCTCACATTAGAATTTGACCCGCGCTCCTTCGCGGAGTTTGGGGTTACCGGTTCGGCCGCCGATGGCTGGATGCGAGGCACCAGGCAGCCCTCGACGCGACCATCCTCGATGAGCTCATAGTTCAACTTGGACGCGGTCAAAGCGTTCATGGAGGAAGGGAACGAGGTGCTGATCTCACTGGGCAACCTTGTGCCCCTGTTCGATGTGGTGTTCGCACACACGCCGCGGCTTGCGGCGGCGTACGAAGTCAACCTCCGTCCACTAGACGAGGTCGACTCCGACGGCGGTGTCGTTCTATCCTCCGACGACACCTCGAAGCTCAGAAGGTAATCCTGGCCGAGTCCGCATAGTTGCATGCGCTGGTGGTTCGTGACGGTCTGAGCGCACGCCAATTCCTCGAGTTCTGAGGAATCTTTCTGCGCCAGAGGCAATGTCCCGATCACCATCTGCCTTACCTTTTGGTCCGTAGGCACAGCATGAGGGCATGTTCGGCGCGGGCCAACTCGTCCACCTGTGCTGGTGACGGTCCAGCCTCGGATGCGGGGAGGTATTCGACCAGCAGCAAGAGATCTGTCAGAGCGTCGCGTACTCGATTCAGCCATGGATCACTCCACACCCCCTCAATGGCGTATAGCCCGGCCCGCGTCATCGGGTCGTCGGCTATCGGTTCGAGGGGGATCGTGACCGAGATTACTTCGGCCTCCTGGACCCAGATCGCTCCGCCGACAATGGTGTCGACGATATCTATGACCGGCTCGAACGCCTCCGACCATCGCGCCCCTGGAAGATGAAGGACGACAGACCGACCGGTGGCATCGCTGCTGCTTTCGGTTTCGAGACGAACGCCAGCGGAATCTGCGACTGTATGCGCCTGCCGCTGCACGTAATCTAGGGTGGCTGCTACCCGGTCAGCGCCGCGGAGCATGGTCAATAGGTCTTCGAGCAGCGTCAGTCGACCGGGACCCGACCCGGCTCGCCAAGCAGCGATGTGGTCGGCGAGCTCCGTCGGCAGCACCTCCGCGCCGTGAAAGGGAGTGTTCTGAACACTCCACCGGCGGACCGCCGCCCGGCAGTGCTGGGTCAGAACTGCATTGTAGAACGCGGTCAGTCGGGCAACGGTCGCAATCGCCGAACCGGGGACCAAATGCGCTCGTGCTCGACTCCAGTGCAAATAACCGTCATAGTCCCTGGCAGCAAGCAGATCGACACCCAGCGTGCCGGAGATGACGTCCCTATCGAAATGGATCCACCGGTCTGGGTCGGCCAGGCGCAGCTCGGCAAGGAACGCTTCCCGCAGCAGCGCCAGACGGTCCCCGGTTGGCGACGGACCGGTCTCGTCGCGGCCGAAAACCCAGCCCAGTGCAATCGCTGCCGCCGCCTGTTTCGCCGGGGTCTTTCCAGAGCGCCATGGCCCGCGACAGCGCGGACGGCCGTCGACGGCGAATGTGATGGTTGCGCGCTGCTCCGATTGATGGTCGGGGCCACGACGTTCGTAGTCGAAGTCGTAGTCGACCCTCAGGCGCGCGCAATATTCCTGCAGCTGGGTCGATGAATCAACGGGCGGCTCGAAGGAACGGATCCAGTTCGCTACCGTCTGGGGTTGACGCTCCATGAGGAGGTCTCCGTTGGCGCGCCATGCCACAGCCGCGATGGCCTGCGCGACATCTTCCTTGACCTCCCGACTCAGCACGGGCATGCCCCTGCCCCGAAGCACCCCGGCTCCTACGGGCATCGCGTCGAACAAGGGCAGCACGACCTCGGCCGACACTGCCGGGTGTACAGCCACCGTCGTTGCCAGCCGGGACGAGGAACTCAGGGTCTGCAGCACATAATGATGACGCACCAAGGTGGTAAGAACCTCAGAGCCTTCAGCGGCCAGGGTCCCGTAATCACGCTGGGCGGCTTCGGCCACCATCGCTGCATTCTCGTGAACCCAGGATCGGTGTGTCAGCGCCTGGCTCATCCACGCGGCGTCAGCCACCTCGAAGGCTTGCTGCGCCCACCGAGTCGCACGCATGTGTTGCGGGAAGTCGCCTCTGTAAAGGCGGGGCGCTACTGTTGGTTGCGCACGACCGGGTGAGTCGTCTTGCACTGCGCGAGGCAGATGCTGCAGGACGTACGAGCGTGAAGCGGCCTTACGCGCCGTCTTGAAGCTTTTCGCGGAGGCAGACGCCGAAAGCCCGTTAGCAGTCACCGTCACACTGAAAGTCTTGTCGTGATCCGGGCCGGATGAAGAGCGTACGAACTCCGGTTTGCGTTTCAACGCTGAACCAAGGACCGTTGCCCAGTCCGGTTCCGGGCGTTGAGGAGTGAACGAAATCCGCTCGAGAAGTGCATCTGCCGGTGCCTGAGACGCAGTGACCAGCGACAAGGCCCCGAGGATCTGCATCGCGACGCCCACTGGCGCGGAGCTTTTCCGACCGTTTGCGATCAGGGCAGCTTCGCCCTTGCCATAGAACGCTGCCTGGACGTCGCCGACCCAGGCGCCGAGAAGGGCCCGGGCGTGATGGTCCGAGGCGAGGACGCCGCTGACCTCATTATTTGTAGCGAAATCGTCGCGCTGCGTGCGGACTCGATCGAGCATTGCCAGACGCATCCAGCCCCGTCCGAGGGCATCGAGCAGATCCAGCACCGCCGGGCTGACCGGGCTGTCGGGTACCGATTCGTAAAGGTAGCTTCTGTGTAGGCACGCCCACCGCACCCACAACAATGCATCCTCATCCAGGACCAAGTCCATCTTCCGTAGATCCTGCAACAGCCGCGGCGGCGGCGGTGGTACCCACGGAGACCGCGGTGCCTGCGGATACTGCGCCCACCCGGTGAGCACAGTGCTTTCCGTCCGTGCCGTCGTTGTTGTAGCCGACGCGGCGTTGTCCTTCGGTAGTCGTGAGGGGAGCGGCGTGTGCACTTCGAGTAGTGCCTTGTTTATCCAAGGCCGTAGTACGGGGGTGCGCCCGGCGCGGAACTTGCGTTCCATTTCGAGGCATTCCTGTGACCGCGCATCCTGACCCGATACGGTCAGCTGCATTCGCAGTCGGGCCAGCGACTGCATCAGGGTGTCAACGGGGACCACAACGGTTCTATCGAGAGACACCGTGCGGGAAAGAAGCTTTGCGCGCAGGCGCAGCGCCATCTTGTGCAACGGTTCAGGGGGAGGCGGGGTACCCAGCGCGATGATTCCGACCCAACGATTACCGAAACTGTACGCAGTCATAGTGCGCGTCAGGCTAACCCGTGTCTCCGACAAACGCGACAAAGACACCACTCAGGGGCTCGACGTGCTGGGACGCCGCTTTTGAAGATTGCGACAACCAAATCTGGCTCGTCCCCCATCGAGTCAGTTTCCTCACCGCACGTACCCACTCATCGATCGGAGGGCGACGATGATGATGCCTATGGTGGTCGACAGTGGCTTGACGAGGCCCTGCACAGAGCTCAAAACGAGACAAACATTTTGGCCGTCTCGCCCATTACCCGCGCGAAGACTTGATACCTCGTGACACCGATTCGAGATTGGTCGGCGCTTACCAAAACGTAGTGAAAACCGTTGCGGCACATCACATACGGAGGTCCACTGGGTAAGTCTCTTATCTGATCTCGAGGTATTCGCTGACCCTCCAATCCGACGACCGTTCCGATACTGAGCGTGGCGTGAAGTCGAGGAAGTATGGCGTTATTGCCGAGAAGATGTGCCACGCGAGCGCCCACGACATCCATGCTCACTTCCCAGATACCCATCCCCATTCCGATCAGATAGAGCGCGTCACCCGCGAAGACCGACCAACCTGATTCCGGCCCGACGGAGAGCGCACCCAGTCCCACTGCTGAGACGACGACGCCCGGAGCGATCACGCGTCTTGCCCCCGACGCGCTGGATGATCGTCCCGGCGAACGGCAGACCGGATACGGCCCCCGCCGACAAGAACAGCAGACGAATCCCCAATTGGGAAGGTCGACAATGCCAGGTCCGTGCCGATGGCGGGATACGACTGATAAACGCGGTGTTCATGGGCTCCGTTGACGAGAAACGCTAGGTAGTCAGTGGTGAGATCGCGCCGCGTGCACGAGCCACCGTCACGCCGGCCGGCAGGAGAGTGCGCACCGTGGAGTCATCCTGCGCAAGAACCCCGAGCAGAACGTGAGCTACACCGATATCGCGGTCTCGGAGTGCAACTGCTTCTTTCATCGACTGCCGGAGTGCCTTTTTGGCAGCTTTGTCGAAGGGTAAATGCCGCCGTGCCCGTTCGCGCTTGCGATCGAGGGCTCCGGCACCGAATGCGGCGTCGACCTGCGAGACAACGGCATCGAGATCGATTCCAATCGACTTCAGCGCGTGAGCATCTGCGGGCCCCAGCCCAGCGCTGACCTGTACCACCGAGCGAACTGCTTCGGAAGTGACTCCAAGCGTGGTCATTCGAGTCCTTAGCGACTCGTCGGCACCGTCGAGCGCAGCAATCATCAGGTGCTCGACGCCGATACGCGACGATTGCAGTTCGCGGGCGACATCCTGCGCACCGATCACGGTGAGTCGAGCTGCTGCGGTGAACTTCTCGAACATCATCTACCTCCCTTGTCCGCCGTGCTTCTTGTGCACGGCCTGTCTGCTGACTTCGAGCGAGTCCGCAATCAATTGCCAGGGCCAACCCTGGTTGCGGGCATTGCGAACTTGGACTGCTTCGAGACGCTCGAGCAGTCGACGCAGTGCTAGCACTGCGCGAAGCCCTTCGGCAGGATCAGGGCTGCTGGCGGCTGCGGCGAGTGTTGTGGCTTCGGTCATGGTGTCAATGTAAATTGACATCGGCCGCTTGTCAATTCCGGTTGACGGCGCGATCCGCTCCTGTGACCCCAGGTTGCTGCAGGAATGGCTCTGACAACGGCACGACGACGATCTCGCAGCCGAGTCCCGCCAATGCATCGTATGAAGTCTGCATAGGGCGTACGCAATCTCAGAGGTAGTGCGAATGCCGTGGATAGGCTTCGGGGCCGACTGCGTGGATAGAAGTCTTGAATGACCTCAAAAAGGGCGGGTAGTCACGTCGTGCGTGATCCAATCGCCGGATAGCTGCCCATCGGGACGCCCGAGCGAGCGGCGTGAATGTTCATCACCTTGTTGCTGTATCCGAGTAGGTCGGCGAGCGTTGCGGCGTCGAGTTCTTTGGTCAGGTCGTGCAGCGCTGCGTTGCGAATCGCGAGGATTTTGATGCCGAAGACCTGTCTGAGTGTATTCAGAAGGGTCTGCTCGGTGATGTGATGCCCGGCCCGTGTTCCTGGGAACAGCCACGGGGATTGATTGTTGGTGGTGCGCTGGTTGGCGCGTGAGGTCAAGTATTCATGGAAGAGGGGGAGTAGCGGTTCGGGCACTGGCGCAGGATGTTCACCGAGGTGGAGGCTGATTCCCGTTGGTGTGACTTCTACTTGCTCCGTGCGCATTTCGGCGATCCGGCGGACCGGCAGCGCATACAGAAGAAGCATCAGTGCAGCGATCCGGTTGTTGAGCACCACTGCCTCCGACTCGAGGACTGTTCGAATCAGTGTAAAGCGTTCGTGGGATGAGGCGAGTGGTGTTTGCCGAGCCTCGCGGTATTTCAGGTGGTAGCGCTTGCCGATCCCTGTTTTGGCTCGCCATTGGAGAAAGTTGCGTGCTGCCATTCGGGTGGTGGTCCCAGTGGAGAAGTACTCGTCGACGTGGGCCTGAGTCAGTGCGTCGACAGTGACGTGATGGTTCTCGCTCAGCCAGATCAGGAACTTCCCGGCTTCGGTGATCTCTTGCTTCGCGGTTCGAGTTGCGTTGTCCATGTTGCGGATTCGGTTTCCGTGGATGCGGCGAAGGTGATGCCATCGGGCAAATTGTTCGAGAGCGGTGCGAACAT
Organism: Rhodococcus sp. MALMAid1271; assembly: GCF_049195265.1. Taxonomy (NCBI): domain Bacteria; kingdom Bacillati; phylum Actinomycetota; class Actinomycetes; order Mycobacteriales; family Nocardiaceae; genus Rhodococcus; species Rhodococcus sp. MALMAid1271. The sequence goes on from NZ_JBMIRQ010000049.1 coordinate 6,422, forward strand.
CTGGTCGGTCTGCGAGTGTGTCGAGCCGGTTCTCGAGCCACGTCTGGAACCGGGCGAGTCGAGGATTACCGCGGTCGGGCAGGATGTGAAGGTCCACCAGCATTTCTCGAAGGTGTTCGACGTGTCGGCCAGGGGGTAGCTCGTCGAAGGCACTGTGCGAGAGCATCAGCTCACGGTCACCGATCTTCTGCAGCAGCTCGGCAGCCGATTTGCCTCGCATCCAGGTAACGATGCTCTCCGGACGTGACACCTTCGCCAGTTCTGCGACGAGCCGTTTGAGTCGGAGGTCTGGGGGATCGTGCGGTCGTAGAGCCGCGGTGAGGTCTGCGGTGACGACGCATCGTGCGCAATGTCCACCACGTAGGCGCTCGGCCTCGCGGCCGCAGTTCGTGCAGTCGAGGGCAGTGGTGATGCCTGCGCATTCCCGGCAGATCGACTGCCGGGCGGGTGATAGCCCGGGTGTCATTCGTTCGATGCCGCACAGTGCGCAGCGGCCGTAGGTGCGCACTGCAGCGGTGAAGCACGCACCGCAGAGTGATTCGGTGGGCCATCGGACTCGGTGCCGGGAAACAGCGATAGTGCAGCGATCGCACACCTTCGATCCGCCGACCGTACGCGGTCGGCCTCTGGGACGGTCAGGCATCGTCGTCGGTGATTCGCGCCCTGACTGGTCTGTATGCGTCAAGGAGAGGAACGTCCGTTGGCGAGTTCACTGCACGCTTGTCTCGTCGACGGTTCGCGTCTGTCGCGGTGTAGGTCACGAGGTCGCCGGCTTCGATGCCGAAGATGTCGCAGAGGGCAACGAGAACACTGAACGCGATGCGTTCGGGTTCCTGTCCGACGATCCTGTAGATCTGTGATTCGGACAGGGTAATTCCTCTGTCCCGCAACGGTTCCACGAGGTCACGACTGTTCTTCATTCCAACGCGTGCCATGTGTTCACGCACACGCCAGCGATACTGTATTTCACGTTTCATCGTCTGCCTTTCCTCTCGCACCATCTCGTTCACCGACGCTGCGACGCAGCGTGTTCGACAACACTTGTTCCAGATGGCGTGCCCGGTAGTCGGGGGAGGCGATCGTATAGATGGAGGTCGTTGCTGCGTGTTCGTGGCCGAGCTGCATTTGCACGAAGCTCAAGTCGTATCCGTACTCGGTCTGTAGATGAGTTGCATACGCGCGTCGGAGCGAGTGCAGGTCCAAGCCCGGCGGGAAGCCGAGCTCGTCCACCAGGTTTCGCATCCGCTTCCACAGGTCTCTGCCGGCGACAACACCTCCGCGGTCGGTGGGGAACAGGTCGGCGAGCGGCTGTCCGTAACGGGGTAGGCCGTAGTTGACCCAGTGTTCGAGTGCCTCTGCAGCCCAGTCGAATACGGTCAGGACTGTGCGTTGTTTGGCGGGTGAACCGCGCATCGCTTTTCCGTGCCTGATACGTAGCAGTCCCCATTCACCGAAACCAGGGGCACGGGCGTTTCGTGAGCAGTCGACCAGTTGCAGCTGTCGCCCTTCGCCGGCCCGCAGGCCCCATCCGTACAAGACCTTGAACGCCACCGCATCGCGCCACGCAGCAAGTGCGCCTTTGCGTCCCGAGTTGAGGATTCGTTCCGGTTCGAGATCGGCGAGGTCGAAGAACTGCTGTAGCTCCGCCTTGGTGAACGGGCGCCGCTTGTCCTGGGTGTCGTTGGTCTGCACATGAGTGGCTCGGTTGAATTCGGTGATCACCTGCGAGAACACGGTCCCGAACAGCCGCCCGCAGTTCTCGTTCCACTCGTAGACGGGGTTGGTCGCGTACTCCAAGAACAGTCGGACGTCGGACTGATAAGCCCGAATCGTGGCGTGAGAGAGATTGCGTACCCCACGCAGATGAGCGAAGAACTCGTCGGCATCGTGCGGGGACCATTGCCACGGTGGGGATCCCACGAAGTCGACCATGCGATGGATCAGTTTGATTCGGCGGTCGGCGGTACTTGCACGGAAATTCTGGGTGATCTGCGCGCGTCGCCAGCCGACGAGGACATCGTCGAGGAAGGCTTCGGAGGATGCGGAACTATCGGCCGGAAGGTAGATCAATCGACCACCAACTTCACGTCGGTCCACGTCAGCACCCTTTCGTCTGTCTGCATATTCTGCACTTGAAGAGCGCAAACTGCAACGATAGCTGCCATAACGCCTGCTCAGACCGGGCTGCTTGTCGTGACACTGTCTCATCGGAGCGGCGCCTAGATGTGGACCTGGGATGTGCATGCCGATGGTATCGATGCAGCTCAGGCGAGTATCGGCGAAGCACGGGGGCAGTTACACGAAGCAGAGATATTCGCGCCAAGTGCTGATAACCAATCTACAAGTTGACATAAGATCTATTATCGGCGCTGGAGTAGGACGAGTAGAAACAGATGAGATGACTCGTCTCTGCCCGTCATTTCTGGCTCTTTCCATGTCGGGCGGCAGACCACCGATGACTGTGGTTATCGGGCGGATCTCGCGTGTCGGCGTGAGCCTGCAGGTCGGAAACGGGAACTCTCGTCTAATGCGAGATTCCTGCATACGGTGTGGCGCATATGGAGGCGCTGCCGAGACGAATTCCCGTGCTCTTGGACGATGAGATCCTCGGCCCGTTGCGTTGCACGCTGCCACTCCGTTGACGTCACGTGCCTGCTGCGAACCCAAAACCTGAGATCGGGTGTTCATTCGACCGAGAACTGCGCCGTCTCATCCAAGACCTTGGGCCCTTTACTCGTCTCACCGCAACACGTCTCACTACCAGTCACCGGGCGTTTTTGTGCACGGATCAATTCAACGCCGTCTACGGCACGCTGTTTGTGCTCTCTGGCGTTCCTCGCGTACTGAGGCCACGGAAGGGTCAGCCGAATACCGCAGGAAAGTCACGGGCCGGACCAGCATTCTGGGCAGGGCCGACCGGACGCCTTACTTCCTCAAATCCCGCAAGGTGGTCCATATGATCTGCCCCGAGGGCGTGTTCGTAGACAATGTGCGTACGGGTGGAAGCAACAACCTGGTGCATGCTCACCTGAGAGGCCACGATGTCCCTCAAGTGGTCGGTAGACGTGCAAACCAGATGAATCAAGAAGTCCTCGTCGCCGCCCATGTAGTAGAGATTCAGCACACTGGGAAGCTGAGAGACCATCCTCGCGTACTCCTGAATATGCGGTCGTGCTTGAGCACGGGTGCGAACGAAGACCATGGCCTGGATCGGCAGACCGACCTTCCTCAAGTCGACGTCAGCGTGGACTGACTTGATCACTCCTGCGCGTTTCAGAGCCGACGTCCGCGCAGACACCGTTGAGGGAGACACACCCAGAAATTCTGCCAATGCGGAGACGGTGACCCGGCCGTCCCTGATCAGTTCCCAGAGGATTCTTTCGTCCAGATCATCAACCGGCGCGTACTGGTGGCTCTGTCCTCCGCCGGACTCGTGATTTTGCGAGCGGTCCCTACTGTCGCGCTTTTCAACCATTCCTCTCCCATTCAGGTACTCGGCGTTGCTGGCTGGCCCAAGCGGTTTCGCCGCAAACCGGCCTGAGCGCTGCACGCTCCGGGCTTGCGATGTCGTGTATCTGGTCCTGCGGACCGATAGCGACACATTAGAGCAGGCCGCAGAGCTCAGGAACGCTCACCACCAAACCTGACGTGGTCGAGACATACTGCTCTTGGGCGCTCTGCGGGCCGGACCCAATATGAAGGGAGAGCCCTCATGCGGATGGCGTCGACCACCACCGAGCATGAGGGCTCTCCCGCTGGACCGATTATGACGTCTCGTTTGTGGAGCCGTTCGCTCGTGTTTTTGCAATAGCGCTGATCTCAACGACGATGCCCGGGATCGCGAGGCCACTCACGCCCAGTGCAGTCCATGCGGGGTAGGGAGGCGCCAGGAAGGAGTCCTTGACCTCCGGGAACCAGGCGAAGATTTCCGTCACCTCGCCGACATGGTGACTGGTGATGCTGGCGATGTCCTCGAATCCAAGACCTGCCTCGGCAAGGATGGTTCCGATGCGTTCGAACGCGCAGCGAGCTTGTTCAGCTGGCTGGTCCGGTACTCCGCCGGAGGCATCGACCCCGATCTGTCCGGAGATGAACAGCAAGCCGCCGGCTTCGAAGCCCGGCGAGAAGTGGAATTCCCGGTAGTCCTCGATCATGGACTCCGGCAGGACCGAATGACCACTGGCACGCTGGTCGATGCGCTGGACAGTCACAGCAGGGCCTCCTTCCTCGTGGTGGCGTCGAGTGTCTGAACAATGGCGGCGGCGGCATTCTGACCGGCTCGAACGCCGCCCTCCATGTAGCCGGACCATTGGAGCGAGGCTTCGGTGCCTGCGAAATGGATCCTTCCGATGGGATCACGGAGAGCTGCGCCGAAGTGGGACATCACTCCCGGGGGCATGTAGGTGACCGGGCCACCCTTCGCCCATTCCTGTTCGGTCCAGTCGGTTTCGTGGAAGTAGCTCGGCTCGGCGGCCTGCGGACCGAAGCTCTTGACCAGGAGATCGAGGAAGGCGCTCTTGCGCTCTTGCTCCGTGCGAGCTGTCCACCGGTCGTAGTTCGACCCGCCAATGAACCCGATCAATGTTGCCAATGTATCGGTGGGCTTCGTGCCGTCGAGGAGGAAGACTCCGACGTCGTCAGTATCCAGCAGTGCACCCGAAGAGCCCTGCTCGACCCAGAAGGCAGAGGGGTACCGCGCCTGGACCTTGTAATAGCGCCCCATCGGTGAACGCGCCTGAAGCTGGGCACGGGACGTCGGCAGGGCCGGCGTGAAGCGGATCTGGTTCGAAGCCAACGGTGACATTGCGATCACGACGTGGCGTGCTCGCAGGCCCCGCTGCCCTGAAAAGACCGTGACCCCGGAGTCATCCTGCTCGACCCGGTCGACCGGCCATTCCAAGAGGACTTTTTCTCGCCCGATGGCATCGGCGATTCGCCAGCTCACCTGTGCGGCTCCCCCAAACCACCATGCCCACTGCGCGCCGTCCCGGGTGCCCATCAGGCACTTGGTCCCCTCGCATTCGCTGACGTAGTAGGCCCAGTACAGGAGGGAGACGTCGTAGGGATCGGCGCCGAGGAATGTATTGACTAGGACGGTGTGCAACCGGCGCACTTCTTCGTGCTCGAAGGTCTCCGCGATCCACGTGGCGACCGTCTTGCTGTCCAGCTCGGCCGCGTGCGCCGAATCCCACGGATGCTCCCAGCCCACGCTGTCTGCCAGTTCATCGAGAGCCTCGAGCGAGGCCAGGTACTCCGGAACAAAGGGCAGGCTCGGGTCCAGTTGCTCATTGGGGGCCCGCAGCACCTCGCCCTGTACGACGTAGAGATCATCGCCAGGCTTGCCCGAGGGGGTCATCTCCAGGCCCAGGCTCGTGCCGAGCTCGATGAGGTGCTTATGGGTGTCTCCGATGAACATGCCGCCATTGTCGATCGGGCCGCCGGGGGCACCCTCTGGTTCTGTCCAAGTGCGTCCGCCGATCCGGTCATTGCCCTCGACGATCAGCACGGACTTGCCCTGATCATGCAGTGCCTTGGCGGCAGCACTGCCTGAGATTCCGGCCCCGATGATGATCACGTCAGCATCGGGCTCACGGGCCACTGAGTCATGGATATGGGGAGGTGTCATGGTGCTGTCCTCTCTGTGGTGTCTGCGGTGACTGATCACCGCATACCAACCAAGGTGATGTAGGTCACGCAAAGGTGCGTGCGTGCCACAGTAGAGAAACCATGAAGCTGAAGGGGGCTTCGCAGAAAGTTTTTCGGAAGTTCCTCGATTAGTCGCAAGAGCTGCGGCAGCTCATCCCAAGGCAGGCGTGCGACGCAAGAAACATCAACGGAGCTTGCGCGCCAAGCACGAGAGATGATCAGGCTGCACGGAGTTGACCCCGGGAGCCGTTCGAGGCTCTCTCCAGCCTCACTCGCGCTTCCCTGGTCCCGGCCGCCAATAGGTGGGGAATACGCTTCATAGCACCCTCCCCGGACAGCCACCCGTCGGGGCTATCTCGCGGGCTCACGGGATGTTGTGCCGCGATCTCGCTTGGCAATCTTTCGGCGCGCACCCGCCCCTCACTGGCCTCCTCGCAGGGCTTGCGACAACGAGGTCTTATTTCGAAAACATTTCGACAACCACGGTTTTTGCTTGCGCCTTTCCTTACCGTATCTCCCACACACCCGGCATGTGATACGCATCACCCTCTGATTGCTGCGTCACGACGAAAAGAGCTTAGAGGAACCCCAGTCTTCGGGCCCATTAGAGAGGAACGATTTATGAGCGAGCTTGGACAAACGGTGGCATCAGCTACCGGGCCAGCGGTGGGGCTGCAAGCCGGGGATGCGCACAGGGCCCAGCGGGGTGAACCTGAACTGCGTCGGACCCTCGGTTCGCCCTCTATTGTCTTCATGGTGCTCGCCGCGGCGGCCCCCCTGACCGCGGCGACGGGTGTACTGCCGTTGTCTTTTCTCTTCTCAGAGAACTTTGCAGCGCCGGTTTATTTCATGGCGGCCACTGTTCTCCTGTGCCTATTCGCAGTCGGGTATATCGCGCTGAGCAAATATGTCGACAACGCTGGTGCCTTCTATGCGTATATCGGCGCGGGACTGGGACGAGTGCCCGGTAACGCCGCGGCAATGCTGGCCCTAGGCGCATATTCGCTGGCCGTGATGGCCCTGACAGTCTATGCCGGTCCGTTTACCAGCAACTTGGTCGCCACCTTCACCCCGTGGACGGATTCACCGTGGTGGCTGTGGTCGGTTCTTTGTTGTGGGCTGCTCGCCTTGGTGGGTTACCGGAATGTGGAGCTCAGCTCCCGGGTACTGGCCGTGCTGCTGATCTTGGAAATGGCCATTCTCGTGGTGCTCGGAACGGCCATTTTCCTCAGCGGTGGCAAGGAAGGAATCAATCCCGCGGCGTTAAGTCCCATTGAGGCATTCGGGCAAGGTTCACCGGCGAGTGGAATCATGTGGGCGGTCTTATGTTTCGTGGGGTTTGAGGCCACAGCGGTCTTTCGCAGCGAAGCACGCGATCCGGACCGCACCATTCCCCGCGCAACCTACGCAGCAGCCGTGTTGATCGGCGTTCTCTATGTCTTTGTATCGCTCAGCATCGTGACGGGCGCAGGAACGGACGGGGTCGGGGAGCTGATAGCAGTTGATCCCGCAGCCGTTCTCTTCGCGTTAGGAGATCAGTACGTCGGACCGTGGTTCTCTATCCTGGTCAACGTCTTCCTCCTGGGCAGTGTCTTCGCCTGTGCCCTTTCTTTTCATAACGTGGTGGCTCGCTACCAGCTCACCATGGGGTCGACGGGTCTACTTCCCTCGTATGTGGGACGCGTTCACGCCGTGCATCGCGTGCCTTCCAATGCCTCACTTGTCTTGTCGGTCACGACGCTCATCGCGATCATCATCGCAGCGGTTCTGAATCTTGATCCGGTCCTTCAGGTATTCGGCCCGCTCATCGGAATCTTGGGCTTTGCCGTCCTCACGATGATGGCCGCAGCGTCGATCGCCGCTGTCGTCTACTTTGCTCGCCCGCAGCAGCCCAGGCCCGGCATCTTCGTGCGGCTCGTCGCCCCGATCCTCGCGACGTTTGGCTTGCTGTGGGTTCTCGTGATGTCGCTAACGAACATCGAAGTCATCACTGGGTCAAAGATAGGAACCGTGCTCGTGATAGCGCTTCTCATCGCGCTTCCGCTCACCGGCGTTCTGGTTTCCCTCTCCCAGGGTCGGCGTGCAGCCGCCAGTGACGTCCCTACTGCTTCCTAGCGCAAGTTTGGCACCCGAGAGACAACCTCCACGTCCACCAAAGATCACAAAAAAGGATGCAACCATGACCTCCAACACGGTCACCACCACCCAGGATGCCCTGCGGGACCTCTACGCCGACTGGTCGGCCATCATGGCGGAGAACCCGGAGATGTCCATGCGCATGTTCCGCTCCCTGTTCGATGAGTGGCACCAGCCCACCGTGGAGCCGGAGGACGTCACCTACCGCGAGGACACCGTCGGCGGTGTGCCCGGCATCTGGTGCCTTCCGGCCAGGGCCGACGAGTCCCAGATGTTGCTGTACACCCACGGCGGCGGGTTCGCCGTCGGCTCGGCCTCGAGCCACCGCAAGCTGGCCGCGCACGTGGCCAAGGCCCTGGGCGCCGTCAGCTTCGTGTTGGACTACCGCCGCGCCCCGGAGCATCCGCACCCGGCCCAGGTCGAGGACGGCGTGGCCGTCTTCGACGCCCTGGTGGAGTCCGGGATCGAACCCCGGAACATCACCACCATCGGCGACTCGGCCGGCGGCAACCTGGCCATCGCCATCGCCCTGGCCCTGAAGGAGCAGGCCAAGCCGCTGCCGGGGCAGGTCATCGCCTTCTCCCCATGGGTGGACATGGAGAACAAGGGCCAGACCCTCCACACCAACGCCGCCACCGATGCCCTCATCACTCCCGAGCTGCTCGAGGGCATGATCGCCGGCGTGCTCGGGGGCACGGTGGATCCGAAGACCCCGTTGGCCAACCCGCTCTACGCCGACTTCTCCGGCTTCCCGCGCCTGTACCTGAACGCCGGCAGCGTGGAGGCCCTCGTGGACAACGCCCACCGGGTGGAGGAGCGCGCGAAGGCAGCCGGCGTGGACGTCACCCTGAACGTCGCCGAGGGCCAGCAGCACGTCTTCCCGTTCCTGGCGGGCCGTTCCGAGGTCGCCGACCAGGAATTGGCCCGGATCGCCGACTGGTACCGCCAGGGCCGCTGAGCGTCCTTCCTTCCCGCTGACCCCTTCAGAGGACTTCATCATGACCACTCAGAACCACCCCGAGAGCCAGCAGCATCCGCAGACGGTGGACGCCATCGTCATCGGCGCCGGTTTCGGCGGCATCTATTCCGTTCACAAACTGGCTAACGAGCTCGGCCTGTCCGTGATCGGCTTCGACAAGGCCGATGGGCCCGGCGGCACCTGGTACTGGAATCGCTACCCCGGTGCCCTGTCCGACACCGAGAGCCACCTGTACCGTTTCTCCTTTGACCGCGAGATGCTGCAGGAGGACACCTGGGAGCACACCTACCTGACCCAACCGGAGATCCTGTCCTACCTCGAGGGCGTGGTGGACCGCTTCGACCTGCGCAAGCACTTCCGCTTCGGCACACAGAATGAGGTCACCTCGGCGCACTACCTCGACGAGCCCGGCCTCTGGGAGATCACCACGGAGGGCGGGGACGTGTTCCGCGCCAAGTACGTGGTCAACGCCATCGGACTGCTCTCGGCGATCAACTTCCCGCAACTGCCGGGCCTGCACACTTTCCAGGGCGAGGTGTACCACACCGGTGCGTGGCCGGAGGACCACGACCTGGCCGGCAAGCGCGTGGGGGTCATCGGTTCCGGCTCCACCGGCACCCAGGTGGTCACCGCACTCGGCCCGGTGGCCGGCCACCTGACCCACTTCAATCGCACCCCCCAGTACTCGGTGCCGGTGGGCAAGCGCCCGGTGTCCGAGCAGGAGCGCGCGGAGATCAAGGCCAGGTACGACGAGATCTGGGACCAGGCCAAGAACTCCTCCGTGGCCTTCGGCTTCGAAGAGTCCACGGTGCCGGCGATGTCCGTCTCCGAGGAGGAGCGTCATCGCGTCTATGAGCAGGCCTGGCAGCGCGGTGGCGGCTTCCGCTTCATGTTCGGCACCTTCGGGGACATCGCCACGGACGTCGAGGCCAACGAGACCGCTGCCGCGTTCATCCGGTCCAAGATCGGACAGATCGTCAAGGATCCCGAGAAGGCCCGCAAGCTGATGCCCGAGGGTCTCTATGCCAGGCGCCCGCTGTGCGATGACGGCTTCTTCGAGACCTTCAACCGGGACAACGTGGACGTCGTGGCGCTCAAGGAGAATCCCATCCGCGTGATCACCGAGCACGGCGTGGTGACCGAGGACGACCAGCTGCACGAACTCGACGTGCTCGTCTTCGCCACCGGCTTCGACGCCGTGGACGGCAACTACCGGCGCATGGAGATCCTGGGCCGCAACGGGGAGCACATCAACGACCACTGGCAGGGGCAGCCGAACAGCTACCTCGGCGTGACGACGGCTAACTTCCCGAACTGGTTCATGATCCTGGGACCCAACGGGCCGTTCACCAACCTGCCGCCGAGCATCGAGACCCAGGTCGAGTGGATCAGCGACACGGTGAAATACGCCGAGCAGAACGGCATCAAGGCCATCGAGCCCACACCGCAGGCGGTGGATCAGTGGGGCCAGACCTGCACCGAGATCGCCAACATGACCGTGTTCACCAAGGTCGACTCCTGGATCTTCGGGGCGAACATCCCGGGCAAGAAGCCCTCGGTGCTGTTCTACCTCGGCGGACTGGGCAACTACCGCAACGTCCTGAAGGATGTGACCGAGAACGGCTACAAGGGCTTCACCCTGACACCGTCCGAACAGCCGGTCTCGGTCTGACCCCCACTATCAACACGCCATAGGAAGGGCGCCATCCCACGGGTGGCGCCCTTCCACTGAAGGAGGACTCGTATGGGTGTCTACAGCACCGTCAACCCGACCACCGGCCAGACCGTGGCGACATTCGAGGAGATCTCGGATGCCGAGGTGCAGCAGGTCATCGCCCGCAGTGCCGCCGCCTACCGCTCGTGGCGGGCCACCTCGCTCGCCGAGCGCAAGGCCACCCTCACCCGCGCCGCCAAGATCCACCGCCAGCAGGCCGAGGAACTGGCCGCCTTGCTGACCCTGGAGATGGGCAAGCCGATCACCCAGGCGCGCGGGGAGGTGGAACTGTCGGCGGCGATCTATCAGTACTACGCCGATCACGTCGAGGAGTTCATGGCGGACGAGCAGCTGGAGATCTCCGGACCTGGCACGGCGGTGGTGCGCACCGAACCGATCGGCCCGCTGGTCGGGGTCATGCCCTGGAACTTCCCCTACTACCAGGTGGCCCGATTCGCGGCCCCGAACATCGCCCTGGGTAACACGGTGATCATCAAGCACGCCCGCAACTGCCCACAGTCCGCACTGGCCATCGAGAAGGTCCTGACCGCCGCCGGCCTTCCGGAAGGTGTCTACCAGAATGCGTTCATCTCCTCGGCCCAGGTGGCGGACGTGATCGCCGATGACCGCGTCCAGGGCGTGTCCCTGACCGGTTCAGAGAAGGCCGGGTCCGCCGTCGCGGAGGTCGCTGGGCGGAACCTGAAGAAGTGCGTGCTGGAACTGGGCGGCTCCGACCCGGTCATCGTCCTGCAGGATGCAGACTTGGACGCCGCGGCCCGGGCCGCCGCCGGCAACCGGCTCTTCAACGCCGGCCAGGCCTGCACCGCCTCCAAGCGGTTCCTGGCGCATTCCAGCATCTACGACGCCTTCGTCGAGAAACTGGTGGCGCACATGTCCGCCTTCGAGCCGGCCGATCCCACCAGCGCAGACGCGACGTTGGGCCCACTGTCCTCCGCCGGAGCGGTGCAGGAGATCGACGAGCTCGTCGGAGCCGCCGTCGCCGGGGGTGCACAGGTGCTCCTGGAAGGCGGGAAAGCCGACGGGGAGGGCGCCTACTACCGGCCCACCCTCCTGGGAGAGGTCACCCCGGAGATGGACCTGTACCGGGAGGAAGTGTTCGGTCCGGCCGGTGTGGTCTACCGGTTCGAGACCCTGGACGAGGCCATCGAGGTGGCCAACGACTCGCCCTACGGGCTGGCCGCCAGCGTGTTCACCGAGGACATGGACCAGGCCCAGTACGTGGCCGAGGCCCTGGAGGCCGGGATGGTATGGATCAACGGCACCTCCAAGAGCTCCCCGGACCTGCCCTTCGGCGGCGTGAAGAAGTCTGGCTTCGGCCGCGAGCTCTCACACTTCGGGTTCAACGAGTTCGCCAACAAGAAGCTCGTGCGCAATCCGCGCGCGTGACACCAAGGTTCCCAGAACTACCCAGGTCCCGCACCGGCGGCCCCTGCCGATGAACCTCATCGGCAGGGGCCGCCGACGTCACCACGGCGGTGACCACGATGCCTTCGCAGTCAACGAATAACCCCAGGAGAAACTCATGACCACCGATCGCTACCAGCGCGGCATGGACCGCATGATGGACCTCGTCGCCGGGGGGCAGGCGAACACCTTCGATCATGCCAAGCTCGTGGAGTCTTACAAGGACCTGGACCCCGAGCTGGCCGACTACATCATCTCGTTCGCGTTCGGCGACATCTACTCCCGGTCGCGCCAAGTGCTGATAACCAATCTACTACCTGACATAATATCTGTTATCGGCAATGAATGTCGTTACCGGTAAGCTGTAGCCGGGCACGTTCACCGGCGGCGTTCAACCCACCGGCTGCTTCATGTTCGACCTACTCACCCTCCATCACCGGTTCGGGTTGCTGACCGTGCGGTCGACGCCATAGGTCGCCCATGTCGTCGGCGAACTGGAGATCAACCCGCACCTCGGACGCTCCGGAGACGCTGTAGGCAACCTCAACTGACTGGTCTCGCGAGATCACTTGCGGGTATTTGTCGACCATCTGCTGTTGCGCATTCTGAAGAAGCGCGGAGAGGCCTGGAGCGTTCATCATTTGACCCGACAACATCCCTCCATAGGAACCGAGGTTCGCCGGCACACCGAACATCCCCCGCGGGTACATCGAGTTAGCCTGGGAGCCAATGGCATCCAGTGTTCCGCTAATACCGTCCGACAAGAGCTCCCGGAAGAGCCCCTGCATTGAGATCTTCTCCTTCGCCGGGTGACACGCATCCTCCAGGCGGTTGCCGTCCCCATCAACGGCATACACGTCGACTTCGAGGTCCGTGATCGGACCGGAACTTGCGTTGTTCACGGTGACGGTCCATAGTCCCTGACCGATTGGCAGCGGCTTGATGGACGCCGTTACTGCGCGGATACGGCCACCGCTGTTTCCCGTCTCCGTCGCGCCGACCGAATAGTATGTGTTGTTATCCCGGCCAGCGATGACGTTGCGCTGGGTCGAGGTGAAGCTGTGCGCGGAAGCAGACGAACCATCTATTGCTCCCGCGCCTGGGTAGGGTTTGGCGGCTCCCGTTGAGCACGCGCTGCGACTCGGCCGATCCGCAGATCGCCTGCAGCTGCGATGTCCTCGGCGACAACTCCACTTCCACCATCGACAGCCACGTCTTCGACCTCGATGTCGCCGCCAACCGATGCGCGGCGGATCACTACGCCGACGGTGGCAGGCAACTCGTGAGGTTCACCCCGGATGGTGGACACCGAGATAGCGGGACCGATGGTTCCGCTGGAAGGATGTCCGCATGTCCCGCAAACGCAGGTCGTTCACGACCGAATACAAGGTCGAGGCCGCCCGTAGGGTGATCGATTCCGGCCGCACCATCGCCGAGGTCGCCCGCGAACTGGGCATCAACGAAGGACTGCTCGGCCGCTGGGTCGCCGACGAACGCCGCCGGATCGAAGCCGCCGCAGCATCCGGTGACCAGCCGCTCACGGCCGCCGAACGCACCGAGCTGGCCCGGTTACGCCGGCAGGTCTCCGAGCAGGAGAAAGACATCGCGTTCCTGAAAAAAGCGTCCGCGTACTTCGCAGCCAATCAACAAAAGTAGAGCTCTACACGTTGATGGCCGCGGAGTACGCGAACTCCGCAGTCCACCGGATGGCACGCCTGCTCGAAGTGTCGACATCCGGTTTCTACAAACACCAAGGACGCAGTGTGACAACCAGATTGGCGCAGCGGCAGCAACGTAGAGCCGATCTGGAGATCAAGATCCTCGCGATCCACCAGGAGTCGAAAGGCGTCTACGGAGCACCGCGCATCACCGCCGAACTTCACGATCGAGGCGAGGTGATCACCGAGAAGACCGTCGCCACGATCATGCGCTCCCTCGGCGTCGTGGGGATCAGCCCACGTACGTTCAAGATCCGCACCACCGTGGTCGACCCGTTGGCCTCGTTCCCCGAGGATCTGGTGCAGCGCCGGTTCGATCAGGGGCACGTCGATGCGGTGTGGACCTCGGACATCACGTACCTGACCTGCGGCGAGGGCGATATGTACCTGTGCGCCATCAAGGACGAGCACTCGAAAAAGGTCCTCGGGTGGGCCGTCGCCGATCACATGCGCACCGAGCTCGTCCTCGACGCTCTGGACATGGCAGTTGCCGGACGTGGCGGCGACGTCGCGGGCACAATCCTTCACTCGGACAGGGGAAGTCAATACACCGCCGAGATCATGAAGCAGGCATGCGAACGGTACGGGTTGCGGCGCTCGATGGGCGCGACCGGCATATGCTGGGACAACGCCGGCGCGGAGAGTTTATGGTCGACGTTCAAGCACGAGTACTACTACCGACATACGTTCGCGTACAGGACCGAATTGGTTGCTGCAGTTGACAACTGGATGAACTTCTACAACACTCGACGTAGGCACTCCACGATCGGAATGCTCAGCCCCCACAATTACGAACAGTCACTGAACGCGCCGATTATGGCCGCGTAGCCACTGTCCACTTTTCGGGGTGAACCTCATCGGGAGCCTGATCCTCGACGGCTACCAGGAGCGCTTGCGCGAGCCCTAGCAGTTCAGTGTCGTCGCCGGCACCCGCCTGATCCAGTTTCTTCGCCAGGAGTGCGCGGCGGAGTTCTTCATCTGGCTCCCGCTCCAGACCCTCGACCTCCGTGGTCACCGAGCTGTACCGGTCCGTGATCCAGCCCTTCACGGCCGTGTAGGCGTCACCGATTACCTGCTTCGTAGTCTCGCGCGCGCCGTCCGACGCGCCGAGTGCGATCGCCGCGACAATCAGGGTTACGGGCTCCATCGAACACCTCCTGCGATGTAGTCCGGCTCGGCCATACCGGGCCACCCCCAAATCTAGCGGTCGGCACCGACACCGCTTGCCCAGGAAGGACGCCAACTCGGCGTGGCGGCTGCTTCGAGCGCCATGAATGCTGGATGACCGCTGCGAGTTCAGGGTGCGGCGGCGTTCTTTGAATCAGTGAGACCGGGTAGATCAGGGTTGGTTTGCTGATGGGGATTCGGCGTAGATCGTGTTTCGTCGGCCAGATGTATCGATCTCGTGAGCCGACGAGGGTAGCTATCTCTGCGGCCAGTTCTTCGTAGAACACCTGCCACTCGCTCCGAGGCGCACTGCCCGGCACCCAAATCCGGTGTCCTGTCAACTGTCGTGGTGTCAGTGTTGCCATTTTGGTTGATCGTGAAATACATTGCGATGCAGAATTGCGGACGAAAGGTCGACGCGGCGAAGGCGTTGCCGGGCTATTGAGCGCCGTCGAAGCCCGGGTGGCGGCGTAAGTTCTACCCGCGTCCGGACACCTGGATGTCGTCTGCCATGAGCATGGGACCAGCGTGACCTGATTTCTGCCAGGGTGATGGGTCCACCTGGATTGCCAGTTATGGGACCACCGGCGCGCCTTGCCGGTGGTCCCGTCGTTTGCTCGTTCGATCGTCTGTGACAGCACGAAGTCCGTCACGGAGGTCGGTGAGCATGGCTTTTCGGGAGATCAGTGTGAACGAAATCAGAGAAGTACTACGGCTGTGGCTCGGGACGGCGGCACTGCCGGCTCCGGGGCTGCGCACGATCGCCGAGCATGCCGGTGTGGATCGTAAGACGGTCCGCCGTTACGTCGAGGCAGCCCAAGCAGCCGGCCTGAGCAGAACCGACGATGCCGGCGCGGTCAGCGACGAGGTGATCGCAGCGGTCGTCGCCACTGTCCGGCCCGACCGGCCGCACGGTCACGGCGCGGCATGGGAGCAACTGGTGCCCCATCAGGAGCAGATCACCAAGTGGGTGGCAGGCGACGGTGAACGCAAGCCGCTCACGATCGCGAAAATCGAAGTCCTCCTTGCCCGTCAAGGATGCGTGGTGCCGTACCGGACGTTGCACCGGTTCTCCACCGAGATGTGTGGTTTCGGCCGCAAGAACCTCACCGTCCGCGTCGTCGACGGCGAACCGGGGATCGAATGCCAGGTCGACTTCGGGTATCTGGGGATGCTCACCGACCCCGACGACGGGCGGGCCCGCAAAGTCCACGCCCTGATCTTCACCGCGGTCTACAGCCGGCACATGTTCGTGTGGCTGAGCTATTCGCAGACGTTGGTGGCGGTCATTGCCGGCTGCGAAGCAGCATGGAAGTTCTTCGGCGGCGTGTTCGCGGTCTTGATCCCGGACAATCTCAAACCTGTTGTCACGAGGGCGGACCCGATCGCTCCGCGGTTGAGCGATGGATGGCTCGACTACAGCGCCCACGTCGGGTTCATCACCGACCCGGCGCGGGTGCGCTCGCCGAAGGACAAACCGAAAGTCGAACGCACCGTGCAGTATGTGCGCGGAAACTTCTGGGCCGGTGAACGATTCAACAGTCTAGAGCAAGCGCAGGAGGCGGCGGTTCGGTGGTGCAGCAGCACCGCGGGTATGCGTATTCACGGCACGACATGCGCCCGACCGCGCGAGGTATTCGAGGACTCCGAACTGCCGGTACTGCTTCCGGTGCCGCCGGAGTACGACGTGCCGATCTTCAAGGACGTCAAAGTCCACCGCGACTTCCACGCGGAGATCGGGCGGGCACTGTATTCGTTGCCGCAGCAGTGGATCGGCTCGACACTGTCGGTCCGGGCCGACACCGAGCTGGTCAAGTTCTATCACCGCGGCACCCTGGTGAAGATCCATCCCCGCCAACCTGCAGGTGGGCGCAGTACCGACCGCGCCGATCTGCCCGAACACAAGTCCGACTACGCATTACGCGATGTCACCTCACTGATCAGAACCTGCAACGGCCATGGCCGCAACATCGGGATCTACGCCGAACGGATCCTCGATGACCCACTGCCCTGGACGAGGATTCGTAGTGTCTACCGGCTGCAAGGGTTGGTGAGACGTTACGGAGCCGAGCGGGTCGAACAGGCCTGCTCACTGTCGTTGGATCTCGATGTCGTCTCGGTCACCAAGATCGCGTCCATGTTGGAGCGGGCCACCGAAAAGACAGCACCGTCCTTACCGGCAGCGGTCGGACAGGCATCGACGCGATTCTCTCGTGACCCATCCGAATTCCGTTCCACCACAACACCATCACTGACCGTCGTAGACGCCGGCTCCGCATCCACGGAAGGACACTCATGACTACCACTCGCACCCCAGCCACCACCGAACCGGTCGGCACCGACCTCGTCCGACTGCTCAAGGCCCTCAAGCTCGGTGCGCTCGCCGACACTCTGCCAGAACGCGCAGCTTTGGCTCGGCAACACAAACTCAGCCACATCGGGTTCCTCGAAGTACTCCTCGCCGACGAAGTCAACCGCCGCGACTCCCGTTCGGCGACATTGCGATCGACCAAAGCAGGACTGGATCCGGCGATGGCGTTCGAGGACTGGAACACCCACGACGATCTCCGATACGACCGGACCCTGCTCGGAGATCTGACCTCACTACGCTTCCTCGATGCTCACCAGTCCGCGATCATCCTCGGACCCGTCGGAGTCGGCAAGACGCATCTGGCAACAGCATTGGGACACATGGCCATCCGCCGTCGACACAGTGTCCTGTTCGCGCGATCGGACAAACTGTTCACCCGCCTGCGAGCGGCCCGCCTCGACAATACCGTCGACGCCGAAATCCGGCGCTTGACCGCCATCGAAGTCCTGATCATCGACGACTTCGCGCTGCGCCCACTCGATGCCACCGAAACCAGCGACTTCTACGAACTCATCGTCGAACGCCACCGCAAGAAGACCACCATCGTCACCTCCAACCGGGAGCCGGCGGAGTGGCTGACCATGACCGCCGACACCCTCCTCGCTCAATCCGCCATCGACCGACTGACCTCCACCGCGCACACCCTCGTCATCGAAGGACCGTCCTACCGCCAACGCACCCGACCCGGAACAGTTGACGCCACCACCGACAACGAGCATCCTCAATAACGCGCCACGGTGGTCCCTACCCACTGGCAATCAGGTGGTCCCATCACCCTGGCAAGCGACACTGGAATTTGACTGCGTTGCCGGTGTGGTCACCCGTTCCTGCGAGTTCAGGTCATTCCCTTCGCTACTGTCACTGTGTGATCACTGGTGACCTTAAGAGCAAGATTGACCGTGTCTGGGACTCGTTCTGGTCGGGTGGTATCAGCAACCCGCTAGAGGTTATCGAGCAGGTGACCTCCTTGCTTTTCATCCGTCGACTAGACGACCTGCAGACACTCGCCGAGAAGAAGGCGCGCGTCACAGGCACGCTTGAGAACCCTGTCTTCCTGCCGGGTCAGGAGGAACTGCGTTGGAGTCGGTTCAAGAACGCTGACGCAGAAGTGATGTTCAAGCTCGTCGGGGAGCAGGTATTTCCGTTCCTGCGCGGACTCGGCGGTGACGGCTCTACGTACTCCGAGCACATGAAAGACGCCCGCTTCACCATCCCGACACCTGCGCTGTTGTCGAAGGTCGTCGACATGCTCGACGACATCCCAATGGTCGAGCGCGACACCAACGGCGACCTCTACGAGTACCTGCTGTCGAAGATCGCCAGCGCAGGAGTCAATGGACAGTTCCGCACGCCGCGCCACATCATCAACCTGATGGTCGCAATGACCGCCCCGACACCCACTGACGAGATTTGCGACCCAGCGTGCGGAACCGCCGGGTTCCTAGTCGCCGCCTCGGAGTACGTGCGAGAAAAGCACCCGTCAGCCCTGACCGATGCGACCCAGCGCAATCACTTCCACCGGTCGATGTTCCACGGCTACGACTTCGACAACGTGATGCTGCGCATCGGCAGCATGAACATGCTGCTCCACGGCATCGAAGCCCCCGACATCCGCTACCGCGACTCACTGTCGGAGGGTGCGAGTGAAGATGTCGAGAAGTACACCTTAATCCTGGCCAACCCACCGTTCGCTGGGTCGCTCGATTACGAGGCAACCAGCAAGGACCTGCAGCGGATCGTTAAGACAAAGAAGACCGAACTCCTCTTCTTGGCGTTGTTTTTGAAGCTGCTAAAGCCCGGTGGCAGGGCAGCAGTCGTCGTTCCCGAAGGTGTCCTGTTCGGGTCGTCAACCGCATACAAGTCGCTCCGAAAGATCCTCGTCGAGGACCACAAGCTCGACGCGGTAGTGAAGCTGCCCTCAGGCGTGTTCCGACCGTATGCGGGTGTCTCGACGGCGATCCTGTTCTTTACGAAAACCAACTCCGGTGGCACCGAAGACGTGTGGTTCTACGACGTCCACGCAGACGGCTACTCCCTCGACGATAGACGGAACCCGGTCGACGCGAATGACCTCCCCGACGTTCTTACACGCTGGACGAAGCGTTACGGTTCGGAGCTCGAGCGGGCTCGGACAGAGAAGTCGTTCTGCGTACCCAAAGCCGATATCGTCGCCCAGGGATACGACCTCTCCCTCAACCGCTACAAGGAGGTCGTCCGCGACGAGACCGAACACCGTGCACCGCTCGACATCGTCGCCGACATCGAAGCACTCGAAGCCGACATCGCTAAAGGTTTGTCGGAGTTAAAGGCGATGCTCTCGTGAGCTGGGCAGAGGTGTCGCTGGGCGAAATCTGCGAGTTTAAGTACGGTAAGTCGCTTCCGGCTAATCAACGCGACGGCGGGGCTTTTCCAGTTTACGGATCAAATGGCGTTGTAGGCTACCATTCGGCGACGATTTCCAAAGGTCCGACAATAGTCATTGGCCGCAAGGGCTCCTTCGGCGAGGTTGCATACTCATCCGACTCGTGCTGGCCAATAGACACGACCTACTACGTCAACTCGCCATCATCCGACGTCAGCTTGAAGTGGCTTAGCTACAGGCTTCGCGGCCTCGGGCTGACTCAGATGAACAGGGCTGCCGCAGTGCCGGGTCTCAATCGTGAGGACGCGTACCGGCAAAAGCTGTTGCTCCCGCCCCTTGAGGAGCAGCGGCGCATCGCCGCGATCCTCGACCAGGCTGACGCCCTGCGTAAGAAACGCCGCCAAGTGATTGTTCAATTGGACGGACTCGCGCAGGCCATTTACCGAGACATGTTCAGAGATGGTGAATGGCCACAAAAGCCTATCGAGCTTTTAGGCAAAATATCGACAGGAAAAACCCCGCCAACTTTAGAACCCGGAATGTTCGATGGACCGATACCATTCGTAACGCCGGGCGACCTCAACTCGCGGAGGGAGGTCGCCCGAACCGTTTCATCAGCTGGCGCGCAGGCCAGTCGAGTTGTTCGGAAAGGCGCGACTCTTGTCTGTTGTATCGGTGCAACCATCGGCAAGGTCGATCAAGCTCGCTCAGCCTGTGCCTTCAATCAACAGATAAACGCCGTCGAATGGTTTGACGAGATCGACGACGCCTACGGACTGGAATCTATGCGAAAGCTGAAACCGGTCATTGTTGCCGCCGGTGCATCAACGACGATGCCATTGTTGCCGAAGAGCAGGTTCGGCAAGCTATCTATCGCTGTTGCGCCGGTTTCGCTTCAAAAACTCTTCGCATTGAGAACTGCACATCTCACCGCGCAGCGCGCAGTCGTCCAACATGCGCTGGACCTCGATGACCAACTGTTTAGCTCCATCCAGGCCCGCGCTTTCCAGGGTGAGCTCTGATGGGCAATTTCGACTTCCTGAAGACCACACTTCCCGTCACGTTCTCCGATTGCGCCCGCGCTGAGTCATACTTGATCAGCGACCCTCGTTCCGCGTGCTTCTACAGCCGCCGTGCGGCGGAGGGATTGGTGAACCATCTCTACGACGTCTTGAACCTTCCAATTCCCTACAGGGACGATTTGGCGGCGAAGATCAACGACGCAGCGTTCGCCACGAAGGCAGGTGCGGGCATCGGACAGAAGCTGAACCTGATCCGCAAGGTCGCCAATACCGCTGTCCACGACAACAAGCCGATCAGGGGCGATGTCTCGCAGGCGGTACTACGGGAGCTGTTCCACGTAATGGTGTGGGCCGCTTACCGCTATTCGCCGAACCCGCAAGTTGTACCGACGAAGGCCACATTCGACCCGGCGCTCGCTCGGAGCGCGGCACCGCTGAGCCGTGATGAGCTGGCTAAGCTGGCGCAGAAGTTCGAGGAACAAGACGAAGCACTTGCGAAGGCGTTGGCAGAGAAGGATGACCTGCTCGCCATGCACGATGCCGAGATTACGACGCTCCGCGTCCAGATCGCCGCAGCTCAGGCTGCGAACACCACACACGATGACCACGACTATTCCGAGGCGCAGACCCGTGACCTCTTCATCGACGTTTTGCTGGCCGAAGCAGGATGGCCGCTCACCGATCCCCGCGACCGTGAGTACGAAGTCGCCGGTATGCCCAACAGGGACGGCAAGGGCTTCGTCGACTACGTGCTGTGGGGTGCTGACGGCTTGCCGTTGGCGGTGGTCGAGGCGAAACGCACAACCAAGAGTCCCCAAGTTGGGCAGCAGCAGGCCATGCTCTACGCCGACTGCCTACAGAAGCAGTTCGGTCGCCGGCCTGTCATTTTTTTCACCAGCGGTTACGAACATTGGATTTGGGATGACGCAGCTGGTTACCCGCCCCGCGAAGTCCGAGGCTTCTACACCCGCGATGAACTAGAACTGCTGATTCAGCGCCGAACGACCCGACTTCCCCTTAGCGCCGCCCAAGTCAACACCGCTGTTGCTGGTCGCCCCTACCAAGTCCGAGCCATCAAAGCCGTCGACGACGCATTAGACCGCAAACAGCGCCAGGCGTTGCTCGTCATGGCAACCGGGTCGGGAAAGACTCGGACAGTCATAGCGTTGGCCGATCAGCTCATGAAAGCCAACTGGGTCAAGCGGGTCTTGTTCCTCGCCGACCGAACAGCGCTGGTCAACCAGGCGACCAGCGCGTTCAAAGCGAGCTTGCCTTCCGCGACGACGGTCAACCTGGTCACCGAGAAGTCCGCCGACGGTCGGGTGTACGTGTGCACTTATCCGACGATGCTGAACCTCATCAACGGTGTCGAGGGGGATCTGCGCAAGTTCGGCCCCGGATACTTCGACCTGATCGTCATCGATGAAGCACACCGATCCGTCTACCAGAAGTACGGCGCGATCTTCGAGTGGTTCGACTCGCTCCTCGTCGGACTGACCGCCACCCCGAAGGACGAAGTCGACCACAACACCTACCGGCTGTTCCACCTCGAAGACGGTGTTCCGACCGACGCCTACAGTCTCGACGAAGCCGTCGGTGAGGGGTACCTCGTACCACCCGTCGGAGTCTCTGTCGGTACGACGTTCCTGCGGCAGGGCATCAAGTACGCCGACCTGAGCGACGAGGAAAAGGATCAGTGGGACACCCTCGACTGGGGCGAGGACGACCGACCGGACGAGGTCACCTCCGAGGAGGTCAACCGGTTCCTCTTCAATGAGGACACCGTCGACAAGGTCCTCGCTATTCTGATGGACCAGGGTCACAAGGTGGCTTCCGGTGACCGACTGGGCAAAACGATCGTCTTTGCGAAGAACAAGGACCATGCCGAGTTCATACAGAAGCGCTTCGATGTCCAATACCCTGGGTACGGAGGGCAGTTTGCGCGTGTCATCACCCACGGCATCAGCTACGCGCAGTCGCTGATCGACGATTTCTCCGTGACCGACAAAGCTCCCCACATCGCGATCTCCGTCGACATGCTCGATACCGGCATCGACGTCCCCGACGTCGTCAACCTGGTCTTCTTCAAAATGGTGCGTTCGAAGTCAAAGTTCTGGCAGATGATCGGACGCGGAACCCGACTACGCCCAGATCTCTTCGGCCCGGGTCAAGACAAGACAGACTTTTTCGTCTTCGACTTCTGCGGGAACCTCGAATTCTTCAGCCAAAACTTACCCGGCTCCGAAGGCTCAACCCAGAAATCGCTCAACCAGCGACTCTTCGAGAACCGCCTGGGCCTGATCACGGCCCTCGACGACACCGAACCCGAACTGCGCCGCTCCACCGCTAAAGCGTTGCACACCATCGTCGCCGCGATGACCCTCGACAACTTCCTCGTGCGCCCGCACCGTAAATGGGTCGAGCGGTACGCCAAGTGGGATTCGTGGACAGCTCTGACTCCGCAGGCGGCGACCGAGGTGGCGGAGCACCTCGCAGGGCTGCCCTCGACGGCCACGGACGACGATGAAGACGCAAAACGGTTCGATTTGCTGATTCTGCGCCGCCAACTCGCTCAGCTCGAAGGTGACGCGGTTGCCGCCGAACGCATCCGTGAACAGGTCCAAAACATTGCCATGGGTCTACTGAGTCAGCTCTCGATTCCGTCGGTGAAGGCCCAAGAGGTACTGCTCGATGAGATTGCGGGCGATCAGTGGTGGGTCGATGTGTCTCTGCCGATGCTCGAACTTGCCCGGCTGCGGCTGCGGGGCCTGCTGCGTTTTCTGGAGAAGATCAAGAAGGCGAAGGTGTACACCGACTTCGAGGACACCTTCGGTGAACAGACCGTGGTGGTCCTGCCCGGCGTCACACCCGGAACCAACTGGGAACGATTCCGAGCAAAGACGGCCGCTTACCTCAAACAGCACGAGGATCACGTAGCCCTGCAACGTCTGCGGCGCAACAGGCAACTCACGACCGAAGACCTCGAAGCGCTCGAAGAGATGCTCGCCGCCAGCGGAGCCACCACCGTTGATGTTGAGCGGGCTAAGCAGGAAGGTGCCGGACTGGGTTTGTTCATTCGGTCCCTGATCGGGCTTGACCGCCAATCGGCGCTCGACGCCTTCGAAAGTTACCTCGACCGTAAGCGATTCGACGTTAACCAGGTCCGGTTCGTAACTCTGATCGTCGATGAGCTCACCGCGAACGGTGTCATGGAACCGGCACGACTGTTCGAGTCACCCTTCACTGACAATGCAAAGGAAGGGGTCTACTCTCTCTTCCCTGACCACGACGTTCAGGTCATTGCGGACATCCTGCGGGGGGTCAAGGCCAGCGCGGTCGCCGACGACTCTGTCGCTTGAATGGTGAGCTGCGATTAGGTCCGCAACCGGTGTGATGTGCGGAGTTTGTAGAGCAGTGTCAAGGACAAACGCGGGTTCGCCTCAGTGCTGGTCAGATCACCCCTATCAGGGGTCCTGCAACTCGTTCTAACCGTAATAGCCCGCACTGACGAGGCTTAACGAACTTCTCGATGAGCGCCGTCACGAGTCGCCACCTGACATAAGGGCTCCTTATCGGTCGAGCCCACGCTGTCAGCGGGCACTGGGACTGCCCTGGGCGTCTGACGTCTCGACGTGCCCCGTGGTTCAGGGGCGTTCTGTCTGGACAGCGCGGGTGGCGCGCAGCCACCGACCTAGATAGGCCGAGGAGGCGGCGAGGTCGGGGCGGTCGGTGAGGTAGTCGGTGAACCAGCCCGACAGGCCGTCCCAGTGCTGCGCGTCGCCGGGTGGGTGCAGCGTCCAGCCGAGCTCGTCCAGTCTCCAGTGCGCTTTGGCGGAGTTGCGCAGCATCGAGGTGGTGACCCAGTTCGAGGCCTCGTCTGCTCCCCCGCGGGCGACAGGGTCGAGGTGATCGATGGTCGGGAACAGCTCCCAGAACGCGAAATGGGTCTCGGTCATCTTCCAATTCGGATGTGCGGGAAATTCGTTCGGCAGCACGACCGACAGCAACCTCAATGCTCCCGGGTGGATCAGTCGGTCGCCGGAGTAGCGGTCGAGGAATCCGTCGCGGTAGAAGGTGCGCAGCATCTCGGGGAGCGTGTATCGGCGTTGCGCTGCGGTGCCGACAACGTGTGGGTAGTCGGTGTCGATGATGGCTTTGGCTGCGGTGTCGTCTCCGGCGCTGAGCGCGGCGCAGGCCCGCGCGAGGACGTCCGCTTTCTGCGGCGGCTGGCCCGATCCGGTGGCCACGACGTCGCCGGACGTCATGCGGGCAGTGCGCGGCCGGCCTGCCATAGGACGTGGTCGACTTCCCATGCGGTGGTGCGACGTTCGCCGGGGATGTCGTTGATGCGGGCGACGATTTCGTGGACGATCGCGGTAGCGGTGACCGGCGATGCCGCAACGCCCTGGCTGCGGAGCCATCGCAGCACCATGCGGTCGGGCTTGATGCGGTCGTCGTCGCCGATCAGCATCCACAGGTATCCGCGGCGCACACCGTGTCCGCCTTCCCCGGGTACGGCCTGCAGCGCGGTGTCGAGGCGCTCGAATGCCGGTCCGTCGCTCATGATCGCGCGGGCCTGATCGAGGGTGTCGATGCCGGCGGCGCGGAAGATCTCGACGTGGTCGAGCACGGCGTGGGCTTTGCTGGTGCCGCCGCGGGTGGAGGTCCGCTGGCGATTGGTGCGTGCGGTGAGCGACTCGACATCGAATCTGGCGCGAAAGGCCTCCAGCGGGACAGGATCCGGTATCGGCGGCGACGAGTTCGGCACCGAGGGCTGGCTGACGCCGAAGTCGGCCGCCACACGGGAAACCAGTGGCACGACGGTGGTGGCGTAGGTCGCGCCGATGCTCCAGACTGCGTCGACGATCGCGAAACTCAGGCTGACCCATCGTCGCTCGCGCGGGCGCGGGTTCAACGCCAGGACTGCAGCGGTGAGCCGGTCCAGACCGGCATTGTCGAGGACGTTCGCCATCGCCTGATCATCCCACCCGGCCGCCTTGCGAACACAGGACCTGCGAGTGAGCGTGTCGCAGACGGCGTGGAGTGTGTTGCCGGCTCGATCAGCGGGCGCTGTCCGTGGCGCGTCCGTGTTGCCGTGACCAGCGTATGGAGGTTTATTGACATTTATGGTCCTGTTCTCCATAAACGGCTATAGTTTGCCATATGGATCCTGCCCTGAACCCGTTCAAGCCTGGATCGGGCCTGCGCCCTCCCGCGCTCGAAGGTCGCACCCGCCAACGCGAAGAATTCGACCTCCTGGTGGCCAGGAGCAAGAACCGCAACTACGACCGCGGCATGATCCTGTCGGGCCTGCGCGGCGTCGGCAAAACCACACTGCTCAACAACCTGTCCGAACACGCCGAACGTCAAGGTTGGTTGACGATCGGCCTCGAGGCGCGGCCCAACGAGTCCGGCGTCAGCGCCGTGCGCGCCAAGCTCGGGTCCGAACTCGCCGCCGGCCTGCGCCGGTTCAGCCGCAAACATCAGATGCAGAAGGCGCTCGATGACCTGATCTCCCTCGCCCGCGGGTTCACCCTCGGTGTCGGGGTCGGACCGGCAAAAGTCGAACTGTCACTCGATCACGGTGCCGCCAGCGGAGACATCGATCTCGACCTGGAAGAACTCGTCGAGGCGATCAGTGCCGCGATGAAGAAGAAGGGCACCGCGTTCGGGCTGTTCATCGACGAGATGCAGGACCTCGATTCCGATCTCCTCGGGGCGTTGCTGTCGGTGCAGCATCGGGCCAGCCAGCGGGAGTGGCCGTTCTTCGTCATCGGCGCGGGCCTGCCTAACCTTCCGTCGGTGCTCGCCGACAACCGGTCCTACGCGGAGCGGCAGTTCGCGTACAGCACCATCGGTCCCCTGGCACCGGCCGATGCTGCCGAAGCTCTGGAGATCCCGGTCAACCAGCACGGCGGGTCCTTCACCCCCGATGCCCTGGCCCTTCTCGTCGAGGCCAGCGGCGGGTACCCGTACTTCCTGCAGGAATACGGCAAAGCCGTCTGGAACGTCGCCGCCACAGCAGTATTCGACGAAGACGACGCCCACCTCGCGGTCGAGGAAGGCCGGCGAGCTCTGGACGAAGGCTTCTTCCCCTCGCGATGGAACCGCCCCTCCGACAGGGAGCGTCGCTACATGCGCGCCATTGCCCTCGCTGCCGACGACGCACCGCGTTCGGGAGTCGTCGCCGCGGCGATGGGACAAACGACGACTGGTGTCAGCGACGTCCGCGACTCCCTGATCCGCAAAGGCCTGGTCTGGTCCCCCGAACACGGCCGGATCGCGTTCACCGTGCCGGGGATGTCGGACTTCATCCGGCGTCAGCCCACCGATTGAACGTCGTGGGATTGCCCGGCGTGGCGCTGTGCACGATCCTGTAGCAATGGCACCGAACAGCAAACGCGTCGTGCTCTCCAACGGATTCGACTGGGTCAGTATCTTTCTCGACGGACGCGTCAAAGTTGCGTCCAGGAAACATCTCTGGGAGATAGCCGACACCGGCAGACACACTGCGTTGGGCCAGTACGTCACCCTTTGTGTCGGCCGAGAGCTCGACGTGGACCCGCCCAGCGGTGCACGCAAGGTTCCCGACTTTGCTGTCGACCTCGATCCGCAGGCCGGGCAGGTCACGGCGGCCACGGTGGCCGCGGACAACGGCACCTTCGTCGAGCTCCATCACGATGGCAGCATCACCGTGGGGAACGACGGCCGTGACATCGCCGAAACGTTCAACACCGGGCGAGAATCACTCGACGGTGGGTCATCCGGTCG
The DNA here is from genome assembly GCF_049195265.1 of Rhodococcus sp. MALMAid1271. Classification (NCBI taxonomy): domain Bacteria; kingdom Bacillati; phylum Actinomycetota; class Actinomycetes; order Mycobacteriales; family Nocardiaceae; genus Rhodococcus; species Rhodococcus sp. MALMAid1271. The sequence goes on from NZ_JBMIRQ010000049.1 coordinate 33,733, forward strand.
CGGTGGCGCAGTCATGGTCACGTTCTCCGGCACGTACAGGCCATCACGGTTGCGCGAGAACAACTTTCTGGTGAAAATACCCGCTCACGAACGTCCCGCTGCCAATCGCCTCTACCCGGGCGAGTACCTGATCGACGACGGCAAGATCAGGCCACCGGTGCACGCTCCCGAATCGTGGTTCAAATAGAGGCAGGTCCACGTATCGAATTTCCGCTCACCTCGAGTGTCCGAACCGTTAATTTCGTGCGCTCGACGGGAACTAGGCCTCTAGGTTGTCGAACGCGGCAATGATATGAGCGGTGGGGTTGTTCCCGCTACGGAATTCCTGAGCAGTGACTCCGCGTGTGCCACCACGCAGGACGGATCCTTGACGGCCGACCTTGATCCGGCCGTCGGCGAAACGAACGAGCTTGAGTCCATCCGGCCATTCGGTGACGTCGTTGCCGCTGCGGTTCTTGTATGTCTTCGGCATTCCGAAGTCCAGCCCATCCATGAGGGGAAGTTTATGACTGCCGGACTCGCCTCAGTGCTGCGCCCGACACGAACGTTGACGTCATCACAGTTACCTGGGCAGGTTGAGCTGCCGACCGGCGCGCGGAACGCCCACCCCGTGAAGACAATTTCCTGCAGTGCACATGAGCTCTTCCTGTCGTCGGCGTGACAGGAGCGCCGACCTCCGACAGAGCGCGTTCGCGACCTAGGTATCCGCCGCGCCTCGCGCGTCCAGAAGCCTGGCTCGCAACGTTGCCAGCGTGGTCTTGCCGCTGGGTTCTTCGATAGCCCAAAAATCCCAGCCGTTGACCGGCGCACCGTTCTTCACCGCGCTGGCAGCTCCGCTCGGCGTCGGGTAGCTCTTCCCGTCCACCTCGATCTCGTTCTGTGCCCCCACCACAGCCGACGCGGGCCATGGAGTGCTGACGCTGACCAGGCGGGTCCCAGGCCCGAGAAGCCCGGCATTGATTAGATCCACCAGGGACACGCCATTGAAGCGACTCGAACGGGTCCTGATCATCGATGGCGTCGGCACACTCGCATCGTCCGCCGTCGCGGCGTCGTACCCCAGCAGCCGCAGAACCCGTCTTACCGGAAGCACGCACGCCTCCAACATGGCCCTTTCGAATGAGGGCAACGTCTCGTCACTTGGCCTGACCCCGTTCGACAGCACCGCCTCCTCGGCGGAGTCCAACAGGTCGTACAGGCGACCCTCCAACCACGCCACCTGAGCCGAGTTGAAACTGTGGCTGGTGTCGCGCTGCATGAGCAAAGCTCGTCGCCAATGGTCCTTCTGTCGTAAGTGGTCCATCAACCTGGCGCGGATGCCGCCGGGTGCAGCCTTTCCGACGTAACACCCCCACTTTCCTTCCGGCGTAACCGGGTCGAGAAGGATGTAGTTTCCTGGCTGATCCCACTCCGGACCGAGACGCTGAACATAGGCTCGCTCGACAACGGCGAACCGCAACGCCGCATGACTGTCGTACATGACGATGGGATCGGCCACGGTCTCCGGTAGAAGCGTCGTGATGGGCAGCGATTCCGTAGGCTGTGTCATGCCTTGTCAACCGCAGCAACGTAATTGAAGTAAGTCTCTATCTGCATCGTTGCCCTCCCCAATGTCCGTTCCCGGCCCCAGGCGTGTTCGCTGAGTTCACAACCCGCGTCGGACCGGACACTACCGCGCTCTTGGCGCGTGAGCGGGCAATACCCGGCGAAGGCGTTGACCTCCGCGCCTCGTGGATCGGGGAGTGACCCGACCGTAGTCGACGACACGTCGAGCAAAGCGTCTCGTTTACCCTCGCGGAGAATGAACGTGTTTTCTAAAGAGTCACGCCTACTCACTTGCGAACACACGTTGTTTTTGTGTAGTCTTATCGAACTCACTGAGACTCACATAGAGGATACCGAAATGCTTGTAACAATAAGTTTCGACCCAGACGTCGACAAATCCAGCTTGGTTGCGTTGCAACTCGCCTGGAGCTACGGGCTCGATACGGTCGAAGACTTGCTCGCTGACGACGAAGACGAGGACATCGAAAAGGAAAGCGCTACACCACCCGACCTTGAATTTTGGACGGCCTCGAAGATGAGGAAGTACGTCACCCAATTGAAGCCAACTGCACGAAAGGTGCTGCGCGCCATAGCAGACCAGGCACCTGAAGCCACCGTCGAGTCCGTACAGAGTTCCACGGGTCTCGAGCCGAGTTCGTTCGCAGGGTCGATGTCGTCTTTCGGTTTCGCCGTGAAGAACACACGCGGAGTCCGCGAGAAGCCGTTCAGGAAGAACGGTCACCTCTACAGCATGGCTCTCCCGATCGCCGACCTGGTACTCGACACCCTCGACGAGTCAGGGTTCTAACGCCTCGAACCAGCGACGTACCGGGATCAACTCTGATGGAACGTGTTTGAGGAATCGAATCAATCACTCGCCGCCTTCGCGGACCGCGTGCGCTTTCGCTTGACCGTCGGTCTCAGTCGAAGTTCAGTAAGTACCGTTACAACCCCGAGGAGGGGTCGATGTCCGATCCAATCACCGTTCATCTCGGCATAGGTACGCCTCGCGAGCAGTTCCTCGCCTTCTACCGTGACGACGAACCGAACCTGGATCAGTTCAGGCTCTCCTACCCCGACTACGAACCCGGTGATCTGGTGGCGTGGATCGTCCCCGGCGACGTTCCTGCCGTGTTGAACATCGAAGAATTCGACGTCCACTCGCCTGACACCTTGGTGGTGGACTCCGCCGGTTGGAACATTCGCGGGGTGGCCGTTGCTGGGATCGAACGACGACTCGGGCACAGCCTGCCCGCTCCCCCAGCAACCTTGGACCCCGTGACAAGTCAGCTATTTCTCGACGCCGCGGCAGCCGAAGAAAGCGATCCGACACCGTGGTATCTCATCGACACCACCGGGTGCGCCGACGGTGATCAAGGCATGGCCCGCCACTCATGGGAGTGCGCGGCATGTCATCAGCGCTTCGACCATCTGCCGCTCCTGCAGGCGCGGGCAGCCCTTCAACAGCACCACGGCTCCGAATTGTTCGGCGGTTCCATGGTGCTGTGCGCGAGTTGCCATGCGATGGTGCATGACCCGTTCTCCGGGGGCCTGTCCGAGCTGATCATGGCGCATCGGCCGGCGTGCACACGGTGCGAGTGCCACACGGTGATGCATCTCGAATACGGCATGCCCCCGGGTCCCGTGCCGGGCATCGCTTTCACCGGTTGCGTCGTCCTGTTGAACAGCCCCGGTGACGCCGTCAACCGCCACTGCCTCACCTGCGACAACACCTGGTTCGAAGACGACACTGTCGTGGGGGCGGACGGCACGATAAGCGGGAAGGTGGGGCGCCACACCGCTACTGTTTCGACGCGAGTCATGGTTCCGGCTTTGCTGTCTCAATATTTGAGAAGTCCCACATATCACCGGGGTTCGGCGTACGCGATCGGTCGGTGGTCGAAGTGGGTGGGGCACATTCCGGGCGTCTCCGATGTCCTTCAGTCTCTGCCGGAATCGTTGAAACGCGATGATGCAGCCCAGTTGATCGATCGCATTGCACACGACAACCCGGCTGCCGCGTTCGTGGTCGCGATGATCTGGGGTCACCGCGGTTCCGGCTACGGGCCGTATCGAACGGCACAGATTCTGACCGGTGAACACAAGCCGATCGGCGCGGAGCTCTCACCAAATGTCGTGAACCGCCTCGTCCGTTCGATGTGGATCGCCAGAGACGAAGGCGCAGTGGAGGGATACCGCTACCTCAACAACGCCGGTGCAATTCCGCGGCTTGGTTCGGACTTCTTCACCACATGGTTGTTCTTCGTCACCGCACGTGGTGACTCCACCTCCGCTGACGCCGCCCCAATCCTGGACGCTCTCGTCATCCGGTGGCTACGTGAAAACATCGGAATGCGGATTCGGCCCGGACAGACCGAGGACTACAGCCGCTACCTCACTCAATTGAAGAATTGGGGCGATTCCTACCACCGCACCCCCGCCGAGGTGGAGGAACGCATCTGCAGCATTATCCATAGGGAAGGCTGACGTTCCGATACCGAGATTCGCTGGGATTGACCTGCCTGTCCAGCGCCCTATGCGCTACCCTGACATCGTTCGACCGTCGATGAGGGTCACGGTCGAGCGTCCATCCAGCAACAGCGCTGCACCGCACCGTTTTCACGTGCCGGTGTCTTCGTGCTGTGGGCTGGCCGACGCTCCCAGTGAAGGCCCTCCATGTCGATCCCGCCCAGCACATCCGAAACCACACACCTTCTCGACGGTGGTGACCGTCGATGACCAACGACACTGTTTCGACCGCCGAGTTGCAGCGCCGCTCACAGATCGCTGCTGCCGCCTACGAACGCGGCCGACGCGCCGCTTTGGCTGCCGCACGCCGCCGCAGCCTGCCCGACCGGGCGCACACCCGACGCGAGGAGTTTCGCGCTCGGTCGCACTCCTACGAGCCGCGCAGTGACAATCGCGCGTCCGGTCTGCTCGATACTGACGTCTCACTTGTGCGGGCGGCGGCGTATCTCGCCGCGACCGGTGTCGCACACGAGATGATCGCCGGCCAGACCTTCACCGACCCCGTCCAACAGGACTGGGCCGATGCCACAGCCGATCGCACGGCAGTGCACGAGGATGCATGGAGGCAGCGGCTTGTCGACAACGGTGTCGATGACGCCGTACTCCGTCCGGGTCTGTCACTGGACGTCCTGGAGTTACCGGCCGAGCTCGACGGCCTCGACTTCGACGACATCGCCGAACACACCCTCGACGTGTCCTCCACCGCAGCGGACGTCGAACCGATCCGTCTGGTCGATCTGATGCTCGACACACCCCGGCAAAATCGCTCGTCGGACTCGGTCGTCGACATCACCAACCGGGTCGCGAACGTCATCGAGAACGACCGCGGCGTCGACAAGGCCACAGAGGCTGGTGTGGACGCATGGTGACCAAGAAGCCGACCTCCAAGGGAGCCGGGACATCGTCTTCGATGTTCCCGCTGATCGCCGTCTCGGTGGTGATCATGCTGATCGCGCTCGGTTACGGCTCACTGTGGCTCGGGCACGTATTCGTAGAAACAGGTGAAGATATCCCCGTCAACCCGTTCGGGGCGCTGTTCTCGGTCGCCGGCGGAAAGCTGACGTGGCCGACCGTCTCGACGGTGATCTTCGTGATCGTGGTGATCATCGGCTCCGGTCTCGCCGGCGTCGGCGCGGCCGCCAAGGCATCACGCGGCAGCAAGAACGACGTCGATACCAAGGCCCGCCTGATGGGGTCGACATCGAAACTGAGCGGAGTGACCGGCAAGCAGGCCCGAGACCGCGCGAGAATGCTGCGCCCGGATCTCGCAGGCGCAGACACCCTGACCGACGCCGACATCGGTGTCACCGTCGGCCGCACCGTCCAGGGTGATCGGACAGTGTTCATGTCGTGGGAGGACATGCTGTTCGCACTCGCCGGGCCTCGCATGGGCAAAACCCGCGCACTGGCAGTCGATGCCCTGTGCACGGCACCGGGCGCGGCCTTGTTCACCTCGAACAAGCGAGACGGGCACGACTTCACTCGCGGGGTACGCGAGCGGCTCGGCACGGTATGGCGCTACGACCTGCAAGGTATTGCCGAAGGCCCCCGCACCGGTGGCGATGGGTTCTGGTGGAACCCACTGCGCGGAGTCACCTCGATTGTTGCGGCCCGCAAGCTCGCGTCCTACTTCGCTGCAGCCTCGCGTGACGATTCGGCCCGTGTCGATGCCTACTTCGACGGTGGCGCGCAAGAGCTGTTGGCGCAGATGATGTTTGCCGCGTCCTGCGGTGGTGGCGATCTGCTGCACGTCTACGGCTGGCTGTCCGAGGAGGACAACGAACTCCCCCAACAGCTGCTGCAAGCCGCAGGGCACGACATCGTCGCGCTACGCCTCAAGTCGGTACGAGAGCTCAACCCGCGTCAGCGAGATGGCCTGTACGACATGGCGCGCCGGTTCATCGGGTTACTGGAAGAGAACACCTACGCGATGTCGGTCCTGCCGCCCAACCGCGTCGATCTCTCTATCGACCGCACACCGGACACCAAGATCGGCAGCGGTGTGCGGTATCCGCATTCGATGGACGAATTCGTCGTCGAGGAGTTCGTCACCAGCCGTGACACCCTCTACGCACTGTCGAAGGAAGGACCGGACTCGTCGTCGGCACTGACCACGGCGCTGATCGGATCGATCATCGACGCCGCCCAACGCACTGCTCGGTTGAGTCCCCGCGGCCGACTGCCGGTACCGATGCTCGGTGTCCTCGACGAAGCCGCGAACGTGTGCCGCCTCCCCGAGCTTCCGGCGTGGTACTCCCACCTCGGCTCGCAGGGCATCTGCGTGATGACGGTCGTGCAGAACCTCTCTCAAGCTCAGAAGGTGTGGGGTCAGGACGGAGTCAAGCAGCTCCTCGATGCCGCGAACTTCTTCTGGTACGGCGGCGGGCTGAAGGACAAGACCACACTCGCCGATCTGTCGGCTCTGGTCGGTGACCACGACGTGGAACGTTGGTCGGCCTCCCGCAGTGGCGGCATGCTCGAGAGCGGGTCGTCGTCGAAGTCGCAGTCCTGGTCGAAGGAAGCGATCCTGACCGTCGACGACCTGGCATCGATGCCGAAAGACCGTGCCCTGGTGCAGATTTCCGGAAACAGGCCCGTGCTGGTGCAGAAGATCGACTGGTCCAACGGACCCAACGCCGAGGCGATCGAGGCATCGCTTGCTCTGTACGGAATCCCCGACAAAACTCACCACCAGGTCGAGCGGGCAGCATTCGACTCCACGGGCGAGATCGATGAAGAGCCGTTCCTGTGACCGCCGACGACGACTTCCACCCCGACGAGAACTTCCCCGACGACCATCCCGACAACTCCGATTCCGATTCACAGAAGGCTGCGGCGACGAAGTTTCCGAGCTTCGATGCCTGGTTCGAGACGTGGCTGTCGGCAATCATCGCCCGCAAGCTCTCGTCGTCTGCCGGGAAGAACCGGGTGTTCTGCCCACGCTGGTTCGAGCATCCCGAGGTCGTGGTGCGTCTGCACGCGCTGTGGAGGGCATGGGAGGCAGCATCCGCGGCGGATGACGGGGCCGCGATGTCGGGGTGGTGGGTTCATCACGCCGACCCGCAACTGCGCACGATGCTCGATGCCGAGCATGGCCCGATGTACCTGTGCAGCCGCGACTCTCATCAGAAGACACCGCCGATACGGCTGAACCTGGCGCAGGCCCCGGCCGGCTGGTTCGACGAGCTCAACGACTGAAAAACCTGACACAACCCCTGACCCGAAACAGCCAGAAGCCCTGGTGGGTCCTGCATGACCCACCAGGGCTCCTTGTGGCCGGAGATTGCGCCTCCAGCCGACGACGACGTTAACGACCCCCACCCGCTCTCGGGTTGCGCGGGTCGCATACACCTCTCGCCCGACTTCAGGAGCGCACGCTGTGGCCAAAGATTCCGACGATTTCCAACTCGATTTGTTCGCCGAGACAGAGGACAGTGACATCCATGATCGACCCGATGACGCAGGAAGTAATGAAGCTGTATCTCGAGCACCAGGGGCTGCCGCCGGAGTTGAGCCCGTCCGATCAACAGGCGTTCCTCGAGAGCGAGAGCGAGCGGATCGCGGAGCGGATCGACAACATGAAGATCTACATGGAACAGCAAGTGCTGCAACGCTACATCCGGGAGAACGGGCAGCCGGCCCCGTACATGGAGCAGGTCGGGTTGATCAACCAAGCCTGGGCGCAGGCGACGGACTTCGTGATCAACGAGGAGATCTACAACCAGCTCCCGGAGGACATGGAGGCCTACCCGCCGGATCAGGAGAGCCCGGAAGCCGAAGCCGAGCGGGATCGGGCACGGATCCAGGTGCACCGGAGCGATCCGGAGCGGTGGCGCAACCCACTGAACTGCGCGGACCCGGACAAGGAAGCGAACCAGCTGACGGACCTGTTGTGGGCGGAGCAACCAATGAGGTTCCGGTACTACGCAGCGCATCTGATCGCGGCACGGATCGAGGACAACGAGCCCTACCCGACGTCGACCGAGCACCCACTGTTTCCCACGTTCACGAGCCAGCTCGACGAGCGGGTGGCCGAGCACACGGCAAGCGGAAAGTAACCCGGCGCAGCGAGTCCGACGCCCAGCTCGATCTGTTCTCGTTCGACGCCGACGGTGCAGCGCCGATCGACCCGACTGCCGTCGATGTCGGCGGCACACCGCTGCCCACACCAGTCGATCCCGACGTTCTGATCGCCGAGGCCGACGCTTCCCCACCGGTGCCGCAATTGCAGCGCGCACCAGAGGTCGTCGCGGACACCGCCGTCGACGCCGCGGTGCTACCGCCGTCCCCGGTCGAGCTGGTGCGCGACGCCTACGGTCGGCTGGCGCGCGAGGACGAAGCCTATGTGCGGCTGGCGCGGATCCGCGCCGACCTCGACGGGACACTGACCGCCGAGCAGGTCACCGACACACTGATGGAGCTGCGCCGCGCAGGCGATGTGTCGTTGATTCCCGAAGAGAACCAGAAAACTCTCGGGCCCGACGATCACGCCGCCGCGATCAGCTACGGCAACCAGAGTCGGCACCTGATCGCCGTCGACGGTCGCCGCGTCGACCAACTCCTGGCCGCGCAAGGCACTCCCCCGCCCAGCGTCGAAACCGCCTCCCCCACAGTCGAACCGAACCCCTACTCCACGGCGACTACCGCGGTCCCTGACACCACCGAAGGGATGGTGGCTGACACTCAGACAGTCGCCGAGCGATTGTGGAATGTCGAGCCCGTCGACTTCCGGCCCGGCACCGAGATTCTGGTGCCGTCCGGAGCGAAAGCCCGTGTATCAGCGAACATCGACGCCCTGCGCACCCTCGCCGTCGTCACCGCGCAGGATCGCTACGCCACCGCCGACGAGCAAGCGGTCCTGGCTCGCTGGTCGAGCTGGGGCGCGACCCCGCAGGTCTTCGACCCGCGACGCGACGATTGGACCGCCGAACGCGAGCAACTACGCACGCTGCTCGACGACACCGGCTGGGCTCAGGCACAGCGCACCATCCTCAACGCCCACTACACCGACCCCGCTATTGCCGCCGCGATGTGGAAGGCGACGATCCGGGCCGGGTTCACCGGCGGCCGTGTCCTCGAACCGGGTTGCGGGTCAGGCACATTCATCGCCCACGCCCCGGGGTCGGCGCAGATGGTCGGGGTGGAGCTCGATGCCACCACTGCCGCGATCGCCGCGGCGCTGAATCCGTCGGCGCAGATCCGCGGCGAAGGATTCGAGAAGACCACCGCGCCGGCGTCCTCGTTCACCGCGGCGATCGGCAACGTCCCGTTCGGGGACTATCGGCTCTACGACCCGGTTCACAACCAAGCCAAGCACTCGATCCACAACCATTTCATCGTCAAATCGTTGGCGATGACTGCACCCGGCGGATACGTCACCGTCCTGACCTCCCGCTACACCCTCGACGCTCAGAACCAGCGAGCCCGCCGCGACATCGCCGCCCTCGGCGACCTCGTCGGCGCAGTGAGGTTGCCGTCCAACGCGTTCCGACGTGTCGCCGGGACGGAGGTCGTCACCGACATTCTCGTGTTGCGTCGCCGCGCAGACGGGGCGAAGCCCGCACCGTTGACCGAGCGGTTCCTGCAGCTCGAGAACGCGACCGCGCTCGACGATGCCGGCGAGGACAAGGGCGTACCGATCAACGCCGTCTACACCGATCACCCGGAATGGGTGCTCGGTGAGCTGCGGGTCGGGCACGGCATGTACGGCAACGAGACTCTGTCCGTCGCCGCGACCGACAGCGACGTCGACCTCGCTTCCCTGGTCGAGGATCGGCTCACCGCGATCGTCGATGTCGCGAAGACCGACGGGCTCGGGCTCACCGCGTCCTGGCGCGACACCCTCGGGCCGACTCGGGAAGACTTCGAGCGCGGGCTCCTCGCGATCGGGAACGGCCCGGCCCAGGACGAGCTCGCGGTGGGAACGCTGCGGCACGACGCGCAGATGGAGACCATCGAACGCTGGAACTCGCGGGATTGGGAGCCGGTGAACACTCGTGGAGCCAAACAGGTCGCCGAATGGGGCGAGCTGCTTGCGCTGCGCGACACCACCCACGCCTTGATCGACGCGCAACGAGGCCCCACCGACCCCAGTCAACGGCAAGCGCTGCGGGAGATCCTGGGTGAGCAGTACGACGCCTACGTTGCCCGCTACGGCCCGATCAACCGGTTCAAGATGTCAATACCCAAGGACCTCACCGAATCGCAGCACGATGCCGCTCTCGCGAAACTGATCGAGACGTGGCGTAAGGACGAAGGGGTTGCCGGCGACCCCTTTGCCGGAGAGGTTCCCGAAGACGTCTACGCCCGGCTGTCCGACGATGCCTGGATCAACCCACGACAGCCCACCAAGCTGCAGAGCCACCTCGGCCGAGCTATCCGCACCGACCCGACGTTCGCCGCAGTGCTCTCCCTCGAGCATTTCGACGAGGAGACCATGACCGCCCGCAAGGCGGCGATCTTCCACACCGACGTCCTGCACTCGCGTGAGCTGCGCAACCACGCCGATACCGTCGACGAGGCAATGGCCATCAGCCTCGACGAGCACGCGCGTCTGGACGTCGGGCGTATCGCCGAGCTGCTCGGGACCACGGTCGAGCAGGCCGAAAGTCAGATGGAGGGACGCGCCTTCCGTACGTTGACCGATCCGACCCGCTGGGTATCGGCCTCGAACTATTTGTCGGGCAATGTCCGCACCAAGCTCGCCGACGCCGAAGAGATCGCCGCGCTCGATCCCCGCTACCAAGCCAACGTCGACGCCCTGACCGCCGTCATTCCTCCGCGTAAGACCGACCCCGACGTCGCCCTCGGTGCTACGTGGGTGCCGACCCCGACCTACGTCCAGTTCGTGCGCGAGACCTTCGAGGTACCGGCAGATGTTCCGGTGACCATCGAGCGGGCATCGGGACGATGGTCGGTCACGGTCGGGCACTACGCGGACTCGGGCGCGCAGAATCTCAAGTGGGGTCTGGTGCCCAAACGGGGTGCGTGGTCGACGAAGTACAACTTCGAGCACCGCCCGGCCGAAGACCGCGGTATCGGCAACGCCGGTATGCGCGCCGGGGACTACGAATGGCCCGCGATGCTCACCGATCTGCTCAACAGCGACCCGATCGAGATCACCAGCTCGAAAGAGTTCCGCGACAGCGCGGGCGCACCGGCGGTACACGATGCTGCGACCCGCGCCGCTCAGTCCAAGGCGCGACGACTGGCGCAGGAGTTCGGGCAGTGGGCATTGCACGCCGACGAGGTGCGCTGTGAACAGCTCCTCGACATCTACAACGACAAGTTCAACTCCCTTGTCGCACCCGTGCATTCGGGAGCGCACATGTCTTTTCCCGGTCTCGGGGAGAAGTACTCGCCGTACCCGTACCAACGCGACGCCGCCGCCCGGATCGTCTCTGAGCCGACGGTGCTGCTCGATCACGTCGTCGGGGCCGGCAAGACCGGCACCATCTTGATGGGCGCGATGGAGCTCAAGCGCCTCGGGTTGGCGAACAAGCCGTGGGTGGTGGTGCCCAACCACATCATCGACCAGGTCGTCCGCGAAGCGGGCCAGTGGTATCCCGGCGCACGGATCCTGTCCGGATCGGCGGCCACCGACGCCGAAGGGCGCCGATTGCTCGTCGCACAGTCGGCCTCACAGGACTGGGACATGGTCATCGTGCCGCGATCGGCGTTCTCCTCGATCGGCGTCGATCCCGGCACGAAAGCCGAATACATCCGTACCCAGGTTGAGACCATCGCCGCCGAGCTCGACAACGTCGAGAGCATCCAGACCGGCAAACGTCTCGAGGCGATGAAAGCCAAGCTCGAGGAGAAGCTCGAAACCGCGCTGGAACAGGCTGGGAAGGATCTCGGGCTCACGTTCGAAGCATCGGGCTGCGACTACCTCTTCATCGACGAAGCCCACGAATTCAAGAACCTCGCCCGCGCCTCCGGGGTCACCGAACTCGCCAACGAAGGCTCGCACCGCGCCACCGACCTCGATCTGAAACTGAACTATCTGCGGTCGATGCGCCGCGAGGAAGCGATCACCAAAGGCATCCCGCCGGAGGAGTACGTCGAACGCGTGGCCACGTTCGCCACCGGCACCCCCGTCGCGAACTCCCTCGCCGAGCTGTGGGTGATGCAGCACTACCTACGACCCGATCTCCTCGAGGACGCCGGGGTCGCCCAGATCAACGACTGGGGAGCAACATTCACCGACACCGTCGAGCGGGTCGAGCTGAACTCGTCCGGCTCGAGACTGCGGGCAGTGACCCGGGTCGGTGAGTTCACCAACGTCGGCGATCTGATCGGCATGACCAGCGTCTACACCGACGCCGTCACCCGCGATCAGGTGCCGGCGAACCTGCCGGTCAAGGACGGTGGCCGCAACACCGACGTCACGTTCACCCCGGCGCTGGAAGTGCAGGACTTCATCGCCGACCTGGGCTTTCGCGCCGACCATGCCGACGCCAAACGGCCGGATATCGACAACGCGCTCAAGGTCGCCAACGACGGTCGCAACGCCACCCTCGACCCCAGGGTCGCGCACCTCGATCCGGCACCACCGGAGCATTCACGTGCGCACATCGTCGCGCAGCGAATCCTGGACGTGCACAACGACTCCAGCGAGAACACCTACCTCGATGCCTCCGGTGCACCCCACCCGAGCCCGGGTGCGTTGCAGATCGTGTTCTGCGACCGCTCCACCCCGAAAGCCGACGGGTCGTGGTCGATCTACGACGGGATCCGCGAAGAGTTGCTCGCCGGCGGAATGGAGCCCGCACAGATCGCCTACGTCCACGACTACCCGAAGCCGTCGGAGAAGGCCCGCCTGTTCGAGATGTGCCGCACCGGAAAGGTATCGGTGGTGTTCGGGTCCACCGAAAAGATGGGCACGGGCACCAACATCCAGGACCGGGCGATCGCACTGCATCACGTCGACGTGCCGTGGCGACCGGCCGACCTCGAACAGCGTGAGGGCCGAATCATCCGGCAGGGCAACCAGAACGCGCATGTGAAGGTGTTCAACTACGTCGCCGAGAAGACCTTCGACACCGTGATGTGGCAGACCGTGCACCGCAAGGCGCATTTCATCGAGCAGCTCAAGAAAGCGGACCGCTCCATGCGGCGCGTGGTCGACCTCGACAGCGACTCGCTCGCCGAGAACTCGGCCATGACCAAAGCCCTCGCCACCGGCGACGATCGGTACATTCAGCAGATCGAACTCGACTCCCAGCTCCAGGAGCTCCAGTCCGAAGCAGATTCGCATTTCGCCGAGCAACGTTCGATCGAGCGTGACCGCGACCGGCTGCGCCGCGAAGTACCCCGCGCGCGTCAGCGGGTTGCCCAATTGACCGAGGCAGCACCGATCCTCAAAGGCAGGCGCGAGGTCGACCAGTGGCCCGGCATGACCATCCGCGGGGTGTTCTACGACAACCGCAGCGATGCCGCGAATGCGATGGCCATAGCGTTGCAGGGAACTTATCACTCGCTCAAAGGCGAAGGATTGACCAAGACGGTGATGATCGCGGAGATGAGCGGATTCCCGATCGAGGCGTCGCGTCCTGCCCAAGACAGTGCGCTGTATCTGTCGTTCTCCGGACTCGGGTCGTCGACGAAAGTGATCGAAGCCCGCGACCTGCACCCGAAGATCGGGGACAGTGACCGCAGCCAGCACGCCTTTGGGCTGCTCACGCGCGTGGAGAACATGGCGTACACCGTCGACACCGACCTGGCCAAGGCCGAACGCTCCCTCGATCGAGACGAGCAACGCCTCGACGACCTCGACCTGATCGAGCTCTCGGACTTCCCGAAAGCAGTGCAGCTCAAAGACCTCTCGAACGAAGTCGCTCGTCTGCGACGCGAGATCAAGGAGGCCGAGACCAGCCCCGAAGCCCTCGCCCGAGATGCTGCACGGGCCGAACGCGCCGCAGCGAAAGGCCGCGAGCCGAAGTGGTCGCTCATGCTCAACCCCACCCCCGCACTCGTCGAAGACCTCGGAATGGGTAGCGCCGACGATGTACGAGCGATGATGCACGACAAGGCTATTGCTGCTCAGCTTGCCGCCGCGCAGAGTGCGGTCGCGGACGGACAGCTGGGATCGGGCGATTCATCGACCCGCCCCGGAAACTTCCTTCGAGCTGTGGACGACAACCCCGGAACTGCTAAGCGATGGAAGGGGGCCGACAACGAAACTCCTGAAGCAGGGCCCGAACGCGGACCCGACACGGGCCACGATATCGGCCCTGATCACTGAACTAGTCGACGAATCCTGCTACGCGCCGACCTACAAGCCGTCAACATATCTTGACGGTTTCTAGGTCTTTTCTATCCGACATGGTGCAGCCAAGTGCTTTCACATCGGGCGTCGGCGCGACACCTCCGGGATACGGCTGATTCCACTGAACCATTGACCGAGCGAGGGATCCATTGCCCGCAACAGCCGCACGATTGTGCGGTGGTAACTCATCACGTCTGCCTCACACAGCGGCTCGGCGTGTGCGACGCGGTTCCGTAGGGAATGCAGCCGGTCGACCCAGTAGTAGATGACCGCCGGCGATTGATGGTGAGGGAACGCACCCACGATTGCTTCATTCCACAGGCGTCGCTGACCGGACGGCCCGATACCCGAGGGCGCTTTGTAGTCCCTCTTCGCCAGGAGCTTCTTCCACGTGCCGAAGGTCATGTGCGCCACGAGGTCGTCATGATCGACGGGGTGTCCGTACCTCCGGTGCCCGAGAGGCCGTTCCGTGAGGTCCTTCTGTGCTCGTTTGCGCGCATCCTCGTAGGTAGAGAATCGATTTGAACTCGCACTCCGCGTCGGTGGGTTGAGAAGTGCCCACAGGGGTCCGGCCGGGTTCTTCACCCACTCGGCGTTGTACGCCGGGGAGCCGCGCCGAGGAGGCTGCGCAGCGTTCCACACTCTCAGCTCGCGGTCGATCGCGTTCCGAAGAAACACTTCAGCGAGCCCTAGTGCCTCATGGAGAGCGCCGCTCATCTCCAGATTCCAGCGATAGAGTCGCACTGCATCGAAATTGTGGTTGAGGGCGAGCTCTCGGTACGTCTCGAACCGCGGTTCGCCTATGTGATGCGCGAGAACTGCCAACGACACGGGCTGGACCACGGGATCTCCCTTTGCTATGTTCGCTTCAGAGGCGAGGGCTTGATACCTTGCGAAAACAATGAAGGTAACCCCCGGGAGCTAATGCTCTCGGGGGTCCTTTGCGTTTCGGGGTCGTTACCTCACGCTCAAGAACCTTCAACAGTGACTCTGCCTGGGCAAATACGCACGGTCAAGTATGCCAGATACACGTTGCGGCGACCTCTACTTAACGTTTCTGGCGAAGCTACATGGTATTATCACAGGGGATGCATTACGCTTGCGCAGGAGTTACGTCGCGCTCTTATAGGTGTGGTATTAAACGAAGCACTAGGACCTCTTACCGAGCACCGGGGAGCACCGTATGGCTGGTTGCTCCTGCACAAACGTGTAGCACTTCATTGACTTCTTCCTGGAGGTATCTGTTGGTCGCACAGTCGGCTCCGACTGCCGAGGCTCGAACCGCGATGACGTTTCTGGTGGAGACGTCACGGCGTTCCAAAGGGTTGCAGTTGCCGCACGCGTTTCTTCGACAAGGATCTCCGCCCCCTCTTGCCCGCCTCATCAGAGGCGGGCGTGGAGGAGAGGTGCGGCTCAAGCTGTATCTGACCGCGTGCCTCATCGCCGCGGCCCCACCCTTCGAGTACAGCCGCCCCAGCCCGGCAGCACGGTGGGCGGAGGCGTTGAGCCTGCCCGCACCGAGCAAGTCCGGAGCGCGTCGGATTTCCGACGCATTTACCTGGCTCGACACGCACAAATATCTGGACGTCGATCGAGCACGAGGACGCCCCCCCGGGTTCACGTTGCTCAGTCAAAGCTTGGACGGAAAGGAATACGTGAAACCCGCCAGTGGCTACGTCACGGTTCCACTGGATCTATGGACGAGTCACTGGATTGCAGCCCTCACCGGGGTAGAGCTGGCGATATACCTCGCGATTCTGGACGGCCAGGGCAAAGACGACGTCGGGACAGCAAAACCGAGGTTCTTCACCGGTGATCAACGAGACGAATACTGCTTCGCTGCTGATACGTGGACGCGAGGCACTCAGCAGCTGGTCGACCACGGCCTGATCACCGCCGAAAGCCGTGTTGAGGGTGGAACGATGCAGTTCAGAAGAAACAGAAAGATCTATCGGGTGCTCGACAGCGCTCTACTTACCGAGCCCAAGTGGCCGACCAAAGGCCCATAAGGAGGGTCGGACCAGCCGGCTGCGGCCCACACTCGCGAAACGGAGCCCGATGCACAGTTGCCATGCGCGGTGCACCGTATCCACTGGAACAGGGGTCCATCCATGACATCGTTCGAGTTCTTGGGCCAACAACTGCAAGTGATCGCCAGCGCCTTCCGCGACGATGAGTACGGAATGGATAGCAGTCCGCCATTCCGGCCCAGAAGCCGTGCCTGGACCGAACATCAAGCCGAACGACGATTCACCGGTGTCTGGTCTCGCCAGCCGCTCATCAACGCCTATCACGAAGCGGTTGGGTACTTCTTCCGAGCCGAGGATCATCTTCGTGGCGCTGGGATACTTGTCGGCGGCGACAACTCCGTCATCTACAGCCCAGTCTCACTCGGACGCACGGTTTTGAGCGCGTGCGGAATGGCGTACTGGCTGATGGATCCAGACATCGACGTGGGCGAGAGAATTCGCCGCCGTCTCGCCGTCGAATTGGACACTCTGGACCAAAGGGCTGAGCTTGCCGACTCCAACAGTGTGTACACCGAGAATCTGAGCAAGCAGATCTCGAATATTGGAGAAGCGGCTGAGGTACTGGGTGTGGACTTTCGTATCGACAAGCTGCGCTGGGGCGGTGTTAGACACCGCCTGGGGCTTAGGGTGCCCAGCGAAACGGCTATCGCTCAAGCAATTGTCGACGATCCTGAAGACGAACAGACCTTCGGGCGTTTCGCCTACAAGTGGTATTCGGCTGTGGTACACGCAAATCCAAACTCGGCAGCTCTGACGAACATGACCCAAACCGGTCCGAGCATCGAGGGAGTGCAAACTGTATCGGCCAGCATCTCTCTGCCCAAGATGGCACAGAATATGCTCACAGCGGGCCTTGTCTACTACAAGGCTGGCGTGCGTCTTCACGATCACTTCGGCCTCCGAACACAGGATTCCGACGTGGTTGCACTCAACGCACTATCGAAGATCTCGGCGATAGCACAGAGCACGAGCACCCCACTGTGATCCGAACATTGCACCCCTGTTGATGGGGCTACAGCCCGTGATCGTGGTCGATCCGGCGCTGCTCCGTCGCGGGATCGGTCTGGACGGACGGATTCCGAGCCTCCTGAGCGCCGTGGGTCCGTCCAGGTCCTGGCGCATCTGCCAGCAGGCGTGCAATGTTCTGCTGCGTCTTGGAATCAGTGGACTCGACAGCGGGCGCGTGTATGTCGGTGAGCCCGTCGATCGGCAGCGTCTCGACCGCTCCAGCGTTCCCGGAAGACTCGCGGATGCGTTGTTCGGCGGCGTGCCGGTCGCTGGCCATCGTCACTGCACGGAGGCGTCGACCTCGTTCGGCGATGGCAGTGTCGAAGACAGCGGCGGCGGCGAGGTCGGCGGTGCGGCGGTCCGGGTCGGCGGCGCGCTCAACTATCGCGGGCCATTGACTGGCCTCAGCCTGGACACGTCCGGCGGCGTCGCGCGCGGCGCGTTGAGTATCGCGGAGCTGACGTTCAAGGCGTTCTTGACGTAGGCGTGCGTCGTCGACGGCGGGTTCGAGGGTCTTGCGCTCGCGCCGCTTCGCGGTCGACAGTTGCTCGGTGAGTGAGGCGCGTTCAGCGCGTGCAGTCTCGTGTTGCGCGGTGATCCGGCGTAGTTCGCTAGCGAGTTCACGGGCCGCGGCGATCGCTGCAGTTTGCTCGTCGAGTCGGGCGTACAGCTTTTCGGTGTCGGCCACCACGGTCGGTTCGGTACGTCCGCGTCCGGCGCGGTCGATGAACGCTGTCAGTTCCGCGTCCGGGACGAGCCGGATCGGGTCCTGCTCCATCTTCGCCAGCAGAGCGGCGTCGGCCGGCGAGAGCACCGGCTGCGGATCGGGCACTGGCTGGACGGTTCGCTCGCCTTCGACAGGTATCTCCGGCTGAGTCTGCGTCGATTCGAGCTGCTCGACGGCGGTGTCGGCTTCGAGTGCGTCGATGGCCTCGCCCACGGCCTGTATCTGTGCCGGGCTGCTGGTCATCGCGGCACGCTTCGCTGCCTGTTCGGCCCGCCACAGCATCGCTTCGGTGCGGTCGACGTCGGCCTTGAGGTCGGCGAGGGTTGCAAGGTCGACGCTCTCGGCTGCCAGGCGTGCGGTGGTGACGTCGACGGCGGTGACTTCTCCTCCGTCGGCGTCGGTGACGCGCTCGTATTCGGCGGCGGCGTCGTGTGCGCGGGCGCGGGCGGCGGTCGCGGTGTCGTCGACGAATCGGGCGCGCCAGATCTCCCAGTCGAGACCGCGCTGAGCGAGGGCGCGGGCATCGTCGTCGTCCCCGGCGGCCGCGACGTCGGCGGCGACTGCGGGCCGGATGACGGTGTCGATGTGATGCCAGAGCGCTTCGGCCTCGAACTCGCGATCGGTCCACTCCTGGCGGGTATCGAGCATCGCGATGCGGGCGGGGCGTTGCCGGTCGGCTCGCTTCTGCAGCTCGGCGAGCATCGTGCGGGCATGGAACTGTGCGGGGCTGCTTCCGTCGGAAATCTGACCCCGTAGCTCCCGATACTTGGTCGTCGCCTCGTCGAGATCTGCGGTGAGCAGTCGGACTCGTTCGTCGGTGGTGACCGTCGGGTACGGCAGCTCGATCGTCTCGATCTGCGAGCGCAGCACATCCCACACGTCGGCTTCAGCATCATCTGCACCGGACTCGACGACGTCGGCACCGGTGTACTCGTCGTACCCGCTGTCGTACTCCGGTGGTGGCGCTTGGTCGTAGTCGACGGGGGCGTCGAGGGAGGCGAGGGAGGCGAGGGAGGCGAGGTAGTCGGCGTCATTGCCCAGCGGGATTGTCGGCGCGGCTGCGTCGACTGCTGCTGTGGGTGCGTTGACCGGTGTCGGGAGGTTGTCCGGATCGGCGAACTCGGGCGGCAGCACGTCGGCGGTGGTATCGCCGATCGTCTCGTCGAGTGGGGCGAGGGCTTCTTCGTCCTCGACTGACAGTGGTTCGACGGTGGGTGGTGTGTAGGTGCGGGCGAGGTGGTTCTCGCGGACCAGCATCTCGGCTCGCCATGTCAGGGCGGTGGCGAGTTCGTGGGCGGGCAGGGTGACACCGTGATCGACCGGGTCGATTCCTCCGTGCAGGAACTCGTACGCGGTTCCGAGCAACTGTCCCGGTGTCCACAGGCTCGGGTCGGCGGCGTCGACGGTCGCGACGAGCGAGGGCCATGCCGGATCCGACATGACGCGGACGGCGGCGGTGTAGCCGAGCAGTTCGGTCAGCGCCGGTGCCCAGGACGGTTCGAGGACCGCGCCGTCGCCGTCGGCGTCGAGGGCGGCGACGGACAGTTCACCGGACAGTCGCCACCACAGTGCCGCAGCGGGCAGCTCGTCGGGCAGCGGTGAGGAAGCGAGGGAGTCACGGACGAGGGTGTGGACGTCGATTCCGGCGCGGGCGGCAGCGGAGAGTCGGTCGGCGAGGATCGGGAAGTACGGGTCGCGGGCGATGTGGGTGTCGAGTTCGTCGACGAACGGACGCCACCGGGCGACGGCATCGTTTCCGGTCTCGATCATTTCGGCGGCGCGGCGGTCGAGGCTGCGTTGCGCTTTCACCGATGCGGCGGCGAGCTGCTCGGGTCCGGTCGGACGCCGATCGGCCGGGTCGACGTCGTGTGCGGCGCGGAACACCGCGAGATCGGTGAGCAGTTCGAGGTCGGGTTCGTCGGTGAGCAGCGGGCGCGCCCACACCGGTGCAGTCGTCGGTGTCCACGTGGCGACGTCGGCGGCGATGCGTGCGCAGTGCGCCGTCACCAGTTCCTCGCGGGCGTCGAGGTAAGCACCCCACTCGGGCAGATCGTGTACCGCTGTCGGGATGGTAGGTAGCCACGGCAGCGGCCCGGAGGCGGAGGAATGCTTGCCGCTCGGGTCCAGACGCCAGTCGAGAACCGCGGCCCGGTCGAGGGCGGTATCGAGCTCGCGCGAACGGACAGCACTGCGCAGGGCCTCGACGGGATCGCGTCCGTGTGCACCGAGGATCGCCAAGTGTCCGCGCAGGGTCGGCCACGCGGGCTCGTCGGTCAGACCCGGCGCCTCTTCTTCGGCGGCAACGTCGATCGCGGCCATCACCTCCGGCCCGAGGTGCACTTCGGAGCCGGTGGCCACCGAGTAGTCGTAGGCCCGCGCAGCCGGCGAGAGATTGAGGTGCGGATCGTCGGCTTCGGCGAGAGTGGAGTGCGCCGAGACCTGTGCGCCGTCGCGCCGCAGAATCTCGCGGAGGTCGTCGACCGCGGTCGGGGGAAGCATTCCGCGTTCGGTCATCGCGGTGTGCAGGTCGCCGTCCGACGCGGTCGCCAAGTACAGGTGGTTGGCTTGCTTGCCGCGGGTGAGTCCGACGTAGGCGAGCTGGCGGGTTTCGTCGCCGGTGGCCACGACGTGGCAGGTGTCGGCGGTCGAGCCCTGCGCGGAGTGCACGGTTCCGGCATAGCCGAGTTCGGTGGCGGACTGGACGTAGTCGGCGTCGAGGGTGACGGTGCGTCCGAGTTCGATATGCCGGACCTGGAGCGAGCCGTCCCGTCCGACCTTCTCGACGATCCAGCGGTCACCGTTGCGGACCCAGTCAGTCTTGGACAAGGTGTTATAGCGGTCGTTCGAGCGGGTGCGGACGGTGTCCCCGGCGCTGGCCATGAGCCCGTCGGCGAGGACGGCTTCGCGGCCGACACGCTTGCCGGTGGCGGCGAGGCGGTCGGTGCGGGCGCGGGTGTTGAGTTCGGCGACGAGCTCGCGGGTCGGGGCGAGCATGAGCGCGTCCATGCCGGCCGCATGATCGGCCGCCCACGCGGTGTAGGCGTCGTCGGTGACCGTCGCAATCGACCCGACGTGGACTCGTCCGTGGTCGATGTAGAACCCGATCGCGGCCTCGTCGCCGTCACGCAACGCCAGCGACGCGGCACCTTCGGCCGGGTCGCGGAACCGGACGACCTGCGAGAGAGACAACGCACCGATGCGGTCGTGGATATCGCGGAGCACGCCACCGGAGGCGACGGAGGCGAGCTGTTGATCGTCACCGATCAACCGCACCGTTGCACCGCGCTCGACGAGTGCAGTGATTGCTTCGTCGAGATCGAGGGTGCCGGTCATGCCCGCTTCGTCGACGATGACGAGAGTGTCCTCGCCGATGTCGGTGTACCACTGCGGAACTTTCACCGACCGGCCCTCGCGCAAGCGTTGGGTGATGTCGACGAACTTCGCCAACGTGTCGGTAGTCGTCAAGATATCTTGACGCAGGACTGCGGCGGCGGCAGCGGTCGGCGCGAACCCGACCACGCGGCCGGCGGCGTTCTGCCACGCGGTCGTCAGTGCTTTCATCGACGCGGTCTTGCCGGTACCTGCGGGGGCGAGTGCGAGCTGCACTTTCGCTCCCGAGGTCGCCATCGCGCGCACCAGCGACCGCTGCCCGGCGTTGAGGTCGAGACCGTTCGCTGCGGATTCGAGCAACGCAATCTCGACATGCTTGTCGTCGATCGCAATACCGTCGGTGCGTCCGGCGAGGGCGACGATGCGCGCTTCGGCATCGAGTACTGCTGCGGTGGTGAGCAACTGCGATTCGTGGCGGGTGTGCACATCGGCACCGTCGCGTCGGCGCATCACATCCGGGGCGATATCGGCAGCGGGGTCGGTGTCGGCGGCACCGGAGAGGTCGATCGACAACTCCTCCCCACACGCGAGGTCGGTGACCGCCTCGACAAGTGCGTCGATGCGCTCGGCCGGCGGGTCGAAAGTGCGTACTTGCCGCACGACCTCGGCGCGAATGTTGTGCCGCAGGAACCGAGATCGCTTCCGCGAGACGATGTCGAGTGAGCGTTCTGCGGTCTCGCGCACCCAGGCCTGATCGAAGTCCGTCGCCGCTTCGGCGGCGGTGTGCGCGGTGATCGAGGAGACCAGTTTCGACAACGCCTTCTGTGAGCCGAGGATCTCGATCGCTTCGGCTCGCCAGCCGCTGCGTTGGTCGGCGTGCGAGACCGGTTCGTGTTTGGCGGCGCGGGTTTCCAACGTCGCTTGCTGGGCGAGAGAGATCGCTTCGATGGCGGTCGGTTCGCGCCCGTGGTCGGCCTGGAAGGTGCGCGCGAGTTCGGCGGTGCGGAGCTTGATCGCGGCGCTGCGCGAGGACCACCGCTCGGCGAGACGAGTGTCCATACCGTCGATCTCGCGGACCGGACGCTTGCTCCGATCGGCCGACGCTCGCTCGGTGAACCGAACGCCGATGCGTTCACGCAACTGCGCTTCGAGAACGGTGTTGTACACCTCGGAGGCGGGAACGTTGTTGCGGTACAACGCGGCCCCGTCGAGTGCGAGCCACTTGATCGTGCCGTCGGGCATCGTGGCGGCGACCTTGTTGCTGATCGCGACGTGGGTGTGCAGGTTCGGATCCCCGGCGCGTGAATCGCGGTGGGTGAACTGTGCGGCGATCAAACCGTTGCCGTCGACCTGCGCCACTCCCCCGGTCCCGACGCGGGTGAAGCACGCGTGCTTCTCCAGGTACGTCACCGCGGCGGCGATCGCGGACTCGTGTGCAGCTTCGATCTGTAACGAGACCTCGCGCGGTGCGACCGCCCACAATGCCGACACCGACTTCACCGGTGTGAACGTCAAGTCGAAACCAGCTACAGCGGTGGTCTTCTGCCGGCCGACCTTCGCCACCCACCCCGACAGTTCCCGCTCGTCCGCCGGCGCGCGGCCGTACTCCTTCGCGAACATCTTCGATCCGACATCGGTGCGGATCCGCGCGCGGTCGGCGTCGTCGATCGAGGCGTTCCACTTCTGCCAGCGTGCGAGATTGTGCACAACGAATGCCTCCGCGCACGCCACCCGATACGCGGTCGCTCCCGAATTGATCTTGAACGCCCGACCCAATTTCGCCGACCGGGCAGCGTCCGCCTGAGACGCGCCTTGCGCGAGCGCCAACTCGAATATCAAGTCCGCGTTCGGGTGCAGACCTTCACCGAACAAGGCCTTCATCTGCGCCTCGGACACCTGCTGGCCGGCCGTGACCGACCCCAGACCAGCGAGGCCCGCCCCAGCCCAACGGCCCGGTGACTCCCCTTTTTCGGAGTAGTAATCGGCCAACGAAGAGGCCCCACGCTCGGTGGAATCGGCAACCGCAACCTGCCGGGTCAGGTACTCGTACCCGTCCCCAGCGGTCAGCTTGTGCAGACCCATCACAAACGCGGACTGTACCAGCGAAAACACGCGTAGCTCCATAGTGCATGAGGTGTGTGGGTCGATGTTGGCTTCCGAGAGGTAAATGGTGACGGGTGGGATCGGGTCGGTGAACTGGGGTTTCGGTGGTGGTGGATCGGTGATGTGGGGGGAGGTTGTGTCAGGATCTGTGAATTCGAGGGTGTTCGGGGTTAGGGTGTGCGGCATGGCGTCGACTCAGGCCCGGATGACTGCGCGTGCTCGGGCGCGTGCGGCGCAGCAAAAAGTCGTCGCCGACCGCAAGGCGCGCGACGAGAAGAACATGGGCTCGTTGACGGACTACTTCGCGGCCGCTGAGCAGATCGACGCGGCCCGGCTGGCGATGGCCCGCGCGCTCGACGACATCAGGGGCCGGGAAGGAACACTCAGCGCCGCTGCGACACTCGCGGGGATTACGACCGGCGAAGCTCGCAAACTTCTGGCACTGCTCGCCGACACCGCAGCGCCGTCGGCGAGCGCGGACACCGGCGACGACACCTCGGACTCCGACTCGGATGCAAACGCAGAATCGCGTGATGGATCGGCCTTGAACGAGCCGGGTGACTCGACGTCGACAGGCGATGCAACGACGAGCAAACCCGCGACCGGCGACAACATCCCGGACGCCGATCCCGCGACGAGTCAGGGGTAGCCGATGACCGCCGCGGTGATGCAACTGGCGTTGTTCGGCGACGACACCGACGCTGCAACACCGCAGCCGGTTCGCCGGGTGTGGCGACCGTTGCAGCAGCCGTTGACCGGGAAGACCGTGGCGAGGTTCTGGGCGAAGGTGGTCAAAACTCCGAGCTGCCATTTTTTCAGGGGGTCGGTGAGTTTTCCGGACGGCTACGGCAGATTTACCTTCACCGACGGCGACGCACCACGCACGTTGTCTGCGCACCGATTCGCTCTTCTGCTCGAATACGGCGACCTCGGTGACGGGATCGTCGGTGAGCACGACTGTGACGAGACATTGTGCGTGCGGGTTGCCGACGGTCACCTCAAGCGCGGCACCCAGTCGGCGAACCTCGCGCACGCTGTTGCCGTCGGCCGGCACATCGGACCGACACCGGCAGGCGGGGATCCACGCGGACGGTACGGGCGCGCCGTTGCGATCCGCGACGCACTCAAGGACGGCTACGACGAACCGAGACTGCGGGCCGCGTTCGCGGGCCACAGCTTCGACGCCCAAGCACCACCGACGCTGTTCTGAAACGAACGCCACCGACACATGTCGGTGGCGACCGGTAGAGATAGCTCCATCAAGGCTTCGGGCCGCTGCACCGCACCGGTGAGAGCAGTCCTCAACGAAAAGGACTTACGAGATGACGCTCTCTTCTCTCTTCACCGAAGACGTCGGACCGCTCCCCCTCCTCGCTGTCGCCGGTGCCGGCTTCCTGATCTGGTACGTGCGGTACCTCGGTGAGAACGACCCCGGATGGAAGGGTTTCGTGGCGAACATTCTCACCGTCGTCGGTGTGGGCGCGTACCTCATCGTTCTCGCTGTCGTGTTCGGCGCGTTCATCGCGGTAATCGGCGCGTTCATCGCGGTGATGCTGTTCATGGTTCCCATGTTCGCGCTCGGCGGTGCCAGCGGAGTCGATGACCGCAGGGCCCGTCGCGGGTACTACCGCAACCAGTACGACAACGACTACCACTGACCGATATCGCCCATCTGCACACGATGTCGCAGTCACCTTGCCGGGGCGATGTGCGATCGCTGCAACGGCGGCGGTGCGGGCCGTGTGCAACGCGTCGCGGGCCGACTGCGCAGGGGGGAAACGCATCCCACCGACACGACGTCGCCGTGCACGCGTGCACAGCATCGAGTTGACGTCTCCGTGGCGAATTTCCGTCCCCTACTGATCTAGTTCGATTTGCCGTGCATCCAACTGATGACGTCGAGGACGCGGAGCGCACTGATGTCGTCGGGCAACGCTGCGGCCGCTCTGATTCTCAGCAGTCGACTGTGCAGCGCACCTCCGTCCGCGCGCAGCGCTTCCCGGATGGGATCACGGTGCACCATCACCGTATTCAGCACGCGCCCGACGACCACGTCGTAGATCGGCACCAGGCGGGGGCGTTTGCGGGCCATCAACTTCGTTGCGATGGTGCGGCCGACATCGGTCACGCCTCGCAGTTCGTCCTCCAGCAGCAGGATCGGCGCGTCGGGTGTGAGCCCGTCCGCTTCGTCGGCGAGGTCGCGATCCGGACCGATAGCGTCGAGCAACTCGGCGAACCGTGCGGCGCGGGTGACGAGCAGTTCACGTGCCGCGCTCGGCTTGACGTTGACTGACAGGAAGGTGATGGCGACGAGATCGTCGGCAGTGAACCGGTTGCTGTCGGCGGCGCGGTTCTGCGGTGCCCAACTGTCGAAGTACGCGCCGGTGTAGCACCCGGTATCGAGGTAGGTGCCGCCGTAGTACTGCCGCAGCAGATCGACTGCGTTGTCGTCGTTGTCGACGATCAGGGGCGATGGAAGAGTGACGCTCATAGCGGTCGATCGTGTCAGACAGCAGTGGTGTCGATGTCGGGTTCCGGGTGGGGTTCGACGCGCTCCATGCTGTTGATGATCAGGGCGGTGCGCTTCGGCGGGCCAGACACGCATGCGGTCGCAGCGATCGGGCCGACCGAATCGACGCTCGATCGGCCGGTGCGGGCGAACGCGCGCGGGAACATCCAGAAGTCGATCGAGTCGTTTCCGTCGACGAGACGCCCCATCGCCCACTGACCTGTCTGCTGATTCGTCTTCACCGTGACTTCCTCGAGGATGCCGTGCACGACGACGTGCGTCCCATTGGGGACATCGCCGTCAAGCACCTCCCGCACTCGCACGAGAGGCTGCGGTGTGGCGGCGTCGTCGTCGGTCATGGTCGGCACAGTGCCATCGAGCACCGACACGAACACCTCGCCCGCCGTGAACCGAGATCGACCGCCGGGGTGAGGATCCTGGCGGGGCGTACCGATCTGCATTAGGCTCTGCATCAAGTTCGAGCGTCGATGAGGGTCACGTTCGAGCGCGCCCCACCCGTACCGATTCACGACGCACTGCGTTCTCCGCACTGTGCGCCTGTACAGCTCTGTGAGCGATCGGTGCCTGTCCGGTGGGGATATCCGCGCACCGAAACTGGAAGGCCCTCACTTCTGATGTCCATCTCACCCACGGTCGACAAAGACACCGTCATCGCCCGCGCACGCGCCGCGATCGAGAACCGCACCAAATACATCGAGTCACTCTTCGACGCCGCCCAGGCATCCGCCGCCGCACGCGAGAAAGTCGCCGAGGCATCTCGCGCGGCCGATCGCGCCGCCACCGAACACGCCGCTGCCTACAAGGACGCCATCGACGCGGGCTGGACAGCAGCCGAACTCACCGAGAGTGGACTGACTGCACCGACACCGGTCGGCAAGAAGGCATCCAAGGGATCGGCGAAGCGCACCACAGGCCGCGCTACGCCGCGCCGCCGAGTCGGTGCCGAGAACACTGCCGGCCCCGACCGACAACCCGACGACGTCGCCACCTCGTCGGCACCCGACGCCTCGACCGAACCGCAGTCCTCGACTGCCCCCGCGTCCTGACACCACTGCCCTGCGCACTGCCCGCGCACCGGCACCGGTCGCGGATCTCCGTGTCCCTCGCACGCTCGACACATCGTCTCGCGTAGGGGCGCACACCCACACCCTCGAAGGACCACTTGCCATGAGCCAGCCCGAATTCAACGTCGAAGTAGCCTCCCTCGATCAGCACGGCGACCCCGGCTTCGTGCATTTCCGCGGCGCGTTCTACACCTCTCGTTCCGCTGCACAGTTCGCACTCACCCAAGCCTCAGCACTCTCGGACACCCGCGAGGTCGACATCGTCTCCGTGGTTATCGACGCAGTCGGCGAGGGAACCTCTCGCCGCGATGTCGAGTTCATCGGCACTCCCGGCGAACTCGCCGCCGAGCTGACCGCGCTCCCGGACTACAAGAACGGTGTGCTGCGCACCGTCATCCCGGCACCGAGGGATGTCACCGCAGCCGTCGCCGCTGTTGTCGACGCCTCGCCGCCGTTGCCCGACTCTGCTGTCGACGGTCCCGACGCTGTCGCGGTTCTGGACGTGGAGGTGTATTCCACCCGTCCGGGCCCGATCCCGAACTCGCGCACCGAGGTCGGCGCGTACATCCCCGAGAACGCGCACCGCATCGCCGAGCAGCTCGCGGCCGAACTCAGCGGCACCGTCGAACCGATGCGCAACGACACCGTGCTGCGCGTGACCCACGAAGCCGATGTCTCGGACACCGACCGCGTCGCCGTCGACCGGTTCTCCGAGGTCCAACGGATGCGGGCGAACCTGTCCGTCCTCGATCCGGTGGCCGACGCGGAATACATCACCGCCCTCGCAGCCGACCTCGAGGAACTCCAAGCGCGGTCGACGCCGGCCGCGCGCGCCGACAACACGGCGGCTGTGTCCGTGCCGGTATCGGTGTCGAACGCGGTCGATGTCGAGCGTGCGTCGACGCGTCCGCGCGGGTTGGTCACTCCCCCGCCCACACGCGCACCCAGCGCTGCGCGGGCTGCATCGCCGACGCTGTACACCGCACCGGCCCCGACACACACTGCGGCGATATCGCGGTCGGCCGATCACGGTCTCGGATGACCGCCGAGCAGCACATCGCACCGGCCCCGGCACCGGGGAGCGAACGCCACTGACACCGCTCGCACTGGACGAGAAAGGCACCCACACAATCGAAGTGTGGGTGCCTTTCTTTCTGTTCGGGCCAGGGTTTTCGCGCGGTCAGTGCTGCGGGTGCGGCGCGGTGTCGGGTGCACCGAAGATCCCTGCCGAGCGTGCCCATGCGGTCAGGGTGCGTCGTTCGGTGTCGGTCATCTCGTCGGCGTGGAGGTAGTCCCATTCCTGCAGCGCATCGAGATCGAGCGTGTCGGCACCGACGTGTCCGCACCACCACAAGTACGCCCCGATCGGAGAGGGCACTTCGGCGGTGACGACACCGGGAGTGGTCATGCGTTCGTACTGTGCGCGTCGGCGTACTCGGCGACTGCATCTCGCAGTACCGCTGATCGGCTGCGCCCTTGCTGCTCGGCGATCGCGTCGATCCGTGCATCGAGCGGCTTGGGTAGCCGGACCTGGCGTACCGGTGATTCACTGCCGGGTTCGGCGTCGGGGTCCAGTGACGGGCGTCCACCGACACGGTCGAGCAGCGCCCGGCCCGCAGCGGCGGCGTCGCGGCCCCGTTTCGCTGTGGCCGACTTCGTGGGCAGGGTCATCTCGTTCTCGGCCCAGTCGGACAGGGCCTCGTAGTCGGTGCCCGCGTCGGGCTTGTCGGAGTTGCTCATCATGTTCACCTCTGGTCGGGGTAGCGGTCGTGCGGTAGAGCTGGTCGTGTCGAACGGGGGATGGGGGCGGGTCGTTCAGTCGTCCATCCGGTCGAGATGCTTTCGCCGTGCTTCCATGACGTGGAAGACGACCATGTCGCGCGGCGGGACCATCTCCACCATCACCTCCAGCAGCGGACCTCCGAGTGCTCGCGGTGGGCCGATGAACAACGTCGGTTTGGCGTGCCCGGGGACTCTCGGTTCGTCGAATTCCTCCTCGACGTAGTAGGCGTTTCCTACTGCGTGCAGGGCGTCGTCGTGGTCGATTCCGTGCTTGTCCGCGCTGCTCGCCCACCTGATCCCCATACAGGTAGTGTACTACAAAACGTCCGGTTGTGTAATACATAACCCTGCGTCGCCAGAGCATCACCCAGCAGGGCGTCAAGATATATTGACGCTACCGGGTCGTCAAGATATCTTGACGTTTGGGCGGGCTACGGGTGATCCGCCGCGTCCGTGTCGGTGGTCGTGGTTGTCACTGCTGTCCACGAAAGGCGTTGAGCCGCTTCCACAGTGCGCGTTGAGCGCGCCCGTACTCGACGAGATGGTCGAACAGGTATTCCTCCGGCAGCTCTTCTGCGGCCTGGACGATGGCCGCTGCCACGGTCCGGTAACTGCGCCGGTAGGACTGGGAGAGCACGATATCGGCGTAGTGGGTGGCGGTGAAGCCGTCCGCTCCTGCGGTGATGACCTCGTTCAGGCGGCGGAGCAGGGGCGCGTCCTTAGCTCCGCCTGATCCGGATCGCATGAAGGCTGCGGTGACGCTCGCCGGGTCGTAGGGTTCGCCGGCCGCGACGAGAGCTGCGATTACGACGAACAGTCGCCGGTAGGCGACGGTATCGAAGTCGTCGCCGGTCACGATCGCGGTGATGCGCTGGTCCTCGGTGGACACTCCCCCGGTGTGGGCGCTCCACATCAGAGCACACAGCAGCAGTGCCTCAGGGTCGGTGGCGGGTAGGTGAGCTGCGCTCCAATCATCGACGGCAGCGACATCGTCGTCCACGGACACCAGGCCCCGCACAGGGATACGAGCGGGTTCGTCGGCGGGTGAGGGAACTGCACTCAGAGGCGTCATCGAAATAGGCTCGTTTCGCGGGCAGGTTCGAGCAGGGCAGAGGCGATCGGTCAGACGGCGGCGGCGAGCTTGTCGAGTGCGTCGATACGGAAGCCGCTCCAGTGGGTGTTCTCGTCGACGAACACGACGGGCATCTGCCGGTAGCCGAGTCGATCGGTGACGAAGTCGCGGGCCGCATCGTCCTCGGTGACGTCCACGGTCTCGTATTCGATGCCGCGCTTGTCCAGCCGCCGCTTCGTTTGATCACAGCTGTTGCATTCCGGCTTCGTGTACACGGTGATCGACATGAATAGCTCCTGAGGAATTGTTTCGGTAGCCTCAATTCTATATCAATGCACTCGAATTTTCCATATATTATGGTGGTTCTAATTTGTCTAATTCGTTGCAGTGCAGACGTTTACATAGGATTTTGACCCTGGCGTCACGTAGTGCCGAATGTCGAATTGCCAATGTCGGCAAAAGGAAGCTACGCGTGATCAATTCCGTTTGCATTTGGGACATACGACCGATTCCGGAGATGACTCCGACAAAGCAAATGTGACGGGTAAGCAGAACGCCGCCGGAGCTGGTGCTCTACGGCGGCGTTGTGGGATACGGCTGGCGGGGGCCTGCGTGGAAGTGATGGAGGGTGACGAGGCTCGTCAGTGGTCGAGTTCGTCGCGTCGGTTGCGCGACGTTCGTGTTCGCGGTCAGTCTTCGTTCCGAAGAGACCTGGCCGTGTCCACGAAGACGTGAGCCGAGACAACGAGCTTGCGGACCATGAGCAGCCAGCGCATATTCCAAGCGATCGGCACCATGATCCCGAGCACCCACACGAATACCACCATGATGCCCGGGAATTGCGGGACGTCGAAAAGGAAGTACAACGCTACGAGAACGACGAACCCCGCAATGCCGACCCGCAGATAGGTGTCGATCCGTCGGCCGAGGAAACCCGTGTAGATGCTCGCTGCGGCGTCGTACTGCCTGAGATGGTCGAATGTGGGTTCTTCCGTCACCAGATCGAGGGCCTTCTGGTTGTCGGCTGCAGCAGTGGCGATGTCCATGGTGTCCCTGTTCGTTGTGTCGCGGTCGGTCAGTGGTCGAGTTCGTAGCGTCGGTTGCGGTGCGGGATCGGGGACCAACGGATGCCCAGTGGGCCTCTTACGACTATCTGCTGCCGCAAGTGCACCCAACGGCGTAGGAGCTCTGGTGTGGACTCCCGTAGCGCCCTGAGAGAGAGGTCGTACAGTGCATCCCTCCATTCCCGGACGCGTTTGTTTCTCGTACCTGTGGGCTCCAGTTCACGACGAGAGATAGGCAAGATCGAGTGGGTGCCCCGGAGCAGGTAGTTGTCGAGCAGGCGGCGGTCTCTGTCGATCAGGTCGGCCAGTTGGATCGGGCTGACTACCTTCGGCTTCTGTTCTGGGCTGGTCATGTCAACGGTCGGACGCGCTCGCTCGGCGTTGATCGCCGATGAACTTGGCCCTGTTCGCGGTCGCGACAATCTCTTTCGTGCCTTTCGAGCCCAGTTCGTTGCCGATACGGACAAGAGCGAACACCAATGCCACTGCAAGAGCGGGAAATAAGAGTTCGATGATGCTGACGCCAGATCCGTCGAAGCCCATCTTGACGTTGTACGCGGCTGCGGCGATCCCGAGGATGCCCACCACAACAGCGGCGAATCTGTTGAGCCCGATCCGAAGCCCGTCCATTGCGTCCGCTGACTCGAAGTAACGTGCCGCATTCTCTTCGCTGTCGTCGAACAGGAATTCCTGGCGGATCCGGGCGTGGTCACGGAAGGTGGTGAACGGGTTCATCGGTTGGTCCTGTCTTCTTCGACGGTGGCTCGGACGAAGCTGCGTTTCTGGTCGGCTTCGTATTCGGCGCGGGTGCTGTTGAACTGCCGTGCGCTCAGGTAGCCGAACAGGATGGATCCTGCGATGAGAGCGGCTTTCCATCCCCAGGCGAGGTCTGGATAGGTGAGGGCGAAGACGCTAGCGGCGACTACGGCGAGGCCGATGAGGGCAAGTGCGTTGCTGTGCAGTGCGGATCGGGACGGTCTGCGTATGTAGACGGTGCCGAGGGCGTAGGCCCCGGTGACGAGTACAACGAACACAATGAAGGCTGTGGTGTTGACGAGGTTCATAGGTGATTGTCCGTTCTGGCCTCTGCCGTGATCGGCTGTTGTGCCTGTCGTTGTGCCGTTGGTGGGTCATGCTGCCAGGTGGTGCCGACAAGTGACTGTCTGTCGGCACCACAGCGGGCATGACGGGTCAGCTGGTGAGTTGTTTGCGTGTGGTGGTTTCTATGGCGATCTTGGCGCTGGCGTAGATGCGGTCGGGGATGGTGACGATGCCGGCCGCGAGTTCCTCGACGGTGCGTAGCGCTGTCTCGCGTTCCTGCCCGGTGGCCGAGGTGTCCAGGGCGATACCGAGTGCGCTGCGGATCCGGCGCACGGTTCGTTGGTCCTCGACGCTGGTCACGCGCAGCCCCATGGTGCGGGCGTAGCCGTCGGCGCTGCGCCAGGCGGTGCGTGCTTTCTGCGCGGCGAGGGCGAAGACCTGCACGCGCTCTGCGGTGTCGGGGCACTGTTCGGGCCGGACATCGTTCATGGTGGCGAAGGCGTCGATGAAGGCTGCGGTGCGCGGCTCGGTGAGGTCGTCGAGCAGGGGCCTGATGAAGATGGAGTAGGGGTCGGCCAGGTAGGCGGCGTAGGCGTCCGTGATCTCGCTGTAGACGGCGTGGGCGGCGGCGTAGTCGGCTTCGAGTGCCTTCTTGGCGTTGCGTCGGTCGACGACATGGCTGCGGGTCCGAACGCTCAGGTACGCGGCCAGCGCGAGGGCGAGCACCGCTACGACAATCCAGACCAGCGGAGTCCAGTCCATCGGAACGTCGGGGACGACAGTCGGCGGTGCCGGGGCGTCCGCGATCACGGGCTGCTCGGCGGACGGCAGGTCCATCGCCTCCTCGGTAGACACCGGCAAGAGGACCGCTCGGACTGCGGTGGCGGCGACGGCAACGAAGAGCCCTCCCCCGCACATTTGCGGGGCTGTTCTGGCCTCTCCACCTGTCATACGAGACCGGAAGAGCGTGACTCCGCCGAAGATCATGCCAGCGATACCGAGGACGGTGCACCCCCACATGACGTGCGACAGGAACATCACGAAATCGGCGGTAGTAATGGGCGTCGTTTGGGGTAGCGGGTTATTCATCGGTGATGGGCCTTTCCAGCTCGGGTGGGGCAGCAGGGTCACGGTTTGCGGGCGAGGTGTGCGGCTGCGGTGGCGGCGGCGATGTCGTAGCCACCCCACGGCGAGCGGTGCGGGACCGAGCGCAGGCCGATGGTGTTGCCGCGTCGGGTGATGACGGGCCATCCGGTGGAGCGCTCACCGATGAGCTCGATGACCTTCGCTGTCCACACCTGGTCCTTCTGCGACGGTGCGCGTTCGGGGATCACGATCGGGAGGTCGTCGATCCAGCCGGGATGGGCGTGATCGAGGGCGTCGCAGACTGCCTCGGCCTCGTCGGCGCGGTTCTCCCCTTCCCACGGGCAGCCGGTACACGCGCCGCGGTAGACATCGCCGCCAACGCACTCACACGGAGCGTCCCTGCTCGTGTCCGGGCAGCAGCAGTCGAGGTCCGCTGCAATACAGGTGGGTTGGCAGGTCTCGGTGGGTGTGGACGGGTCGCAGATTCCCGGACGGAACGCGTGGGAGGCGGCGCTGGAGCCGTGCCGTCCCCAGGTGGTCGCCCAGGTCTCGAATTCGGCGATGCGAGCTACCACCCCTCGGGTGGGGCTGGCGAACAAGGTCGGGATGCCGTGCCGCTGAACGTGCAGCTCCTGTTCATCGGCGTCGGCGGCGGCGAGCACCTCGAAGATGTCGATCTGGCCTGCGGTCTCGGCCATCACCGCACGCCCAGCTCGGGACGGGTGAGGGACTGCACGGCGAGCGAGAGTCGCACGTCGCTGGCGTCGACGACGACCGGGTGGGTGCGGCTGTACCAGGCACCGGGCGCGTCGAGGAGGGCGGTGACCTCGACGCGGCCTGCGGGCGCGGTCCGGTAGCCGAGAATGTCGATGATTGTTCCGTCGAACTGGGTGTCGAGCGAAATCAGTTTCATTCCAACTCCTTTGAGGCGGCGGCGCGCGGGCGCGGCGGGCGCGGCGAGGGTGGCGGTCATGGGTAGCTCCCAAGGTCGGGCGGAGAAAGAGTGTGAGAGACGGTTCTCGGGCTGTGCGCAGATGTTCAGGACGGCAGGGTCTGGCAGTTGCTGCATTCCCAGCGTCCGGCGGTCGAGGTGCAGGTCCGTCGCTCTTCGCAGAGCCAGCAGATCTGGTTGCGCTTGCGGGTCGACACCTGCTGCGCGGCAGCCACGGTGGCGGCCTGCGCGCGGTACTGCTCGCGAGTGCTCGCGTCGCGGGCGAAGAGGTCGGCGCGGACCTGCTCCGGAGCACGGGCCAATCCGTCGATTCGCACGTTCAGCATGTCCCCGAACGCCGCGCGGCAGGACTGGCACACATCGCCCGGTGTAGCGACCGGAACAGCACATCCAGGTAGCGCGCAGCCATCGAACAGCGTTGACTGCCAATCTAATTGGCGTGATTTGGTGGGCGTCGAGGACATATCCCATCCTTACAGCGTTCCGCTGTAAGGTTGCAAGGGGTTCAGCGAAGTTTCTACAGCGGATCGCTGTAAGGTGCAGGTATGTCGAGCACCACACCACTATGCGCATCAACGAGGCAGTGATGGCTGCCGACGAACTGTCCCTTGCCGACGTTCTGGCACTGATCGAACGCAGGACCGGCAGAGCGATCACATCGTCGACGTGGCGGTCCTACGTCGCACGCGGCCAGGCCCCCAAGGCCACCCGTCGCATCGGCAATGCCCCGCTGTACTCGCACGACGATATCGATCAATGGATCACCGACCGGCCGGGCAGCGGCGCGCGGACCGACCTGCGCCCGTGACACTGTCGTCGCGGCTCCGCCGATGGACTCGGAAGAAAGGGGCACGCACAGTTGAATCCGCAAACGCCGAGGAGATCGCGGTTCCCGAGTTCCCCACGGAGACGCTGTGGCACTACACGAACACCGCTGGCCTTCTCGGCATCCTGAACAACGTGGACAAGAAGGCCGAGGACGACAAGCCCCGATCCGGCACCTACAAGCCGATCCTCCACGCTTCGGCAGCGCAGTTTCTCAACGATCGACGCGAGTTGACCCTGGGCCTGGAGCTGATCAAGGACGGCCTGGTGGAGCTGGGCGTTCGAGGATCCTTCGACCACACTCCCGAAGCGAAGGCCTTTCTCCAAGAGGTTGCCCGTGCCATTCAGCAAGTCATCGACCAGACATACCCGGACTTCATTCATTGCTCGACAGTCTCGTTCTCGACCAAATGCGACTCGCTGAGTCAGTGGCGCGCCTACGGTCAAGGCACGGGCGGGTTCGCGATCGGTTTCAAGCCCGAGCTGTTCCCTCGCAGCAGCACTCTCGAGCGAATCGGGGGCCTAGGGCTACAGGAGGTCACCTACGTGCGCGACACCCTCGAGGGCCAGCTACTCGATGCTTTCCATCTGTTCATCGCTCAGGCGCAGACCGACATACGCTCCGGCAAGCCCAATGAGTACGCGGTCCGAAAGGCCGTTCAGCGGCTGGCTCTTCGTGCAGCCAGCGTGAAACACGTAGGTTTCGACGAAGAGCGCGAATGGCGTTACG
The DNA here is from genome assembly GCF_049195265.1 of Rhodococcus sp. MALMAid1271. Classification (NCBI taxonomy): domain Bacteria; kingdom Bacillati; phylum Actinomycetota; class Actinomycetes; order Mycobacteriales; family Nocardiaceae; genus Rhodococcus; species Rhodococcus sp. MALMAid1271. Next base: position 69,421 of record NZ_JBMIRQ010000049.1, read on the forward strand.
TGGAACCAGGTTTCGGTCAGGAGACGGGAGTTCCCAATGATCCGGACTTCAAGGCCGGGGCAGCAGGCCTGGTTCCCTATCGCAGTATCGAACTACCAGCGGACGCCGTGGTCGGCCTCTGGGTCGGTCCGGGGCCGTACCAGTACGAGAACTACCTTGCCGCGCGGTCGATGCTGTACCGCTACGGGTACGTCGACGCCTCGCATAACGTGCACCGTTCGGACACACCGTTCCGCTGACACACCCGCCAATCGTCAACATATCTTGACTAACACGCAAAGCCCCGGCCATCGGATGGTCGGGGCCCTTCCGTCGGTGCGGTTCCGGTCAGGCGTCGTCGTCGACTGCGGCGTAGGCGTCGTCGACGGTGATGTTGCCGATCGCGGCCTGCTCGACAGGGGTCAGGGTGTGTCCGCTGTCGGCGAGGAAGGTCAGGTAGCGGTCGATGCCGACCATGCCTCGGTAGTGCTTGGAGGAGAACCGCCAGTAGTCCTTGGCGTCCTGGGGGCCGGTGAGACGGGCCTCGAACGCGGTGAGCACACGAGCAAGGAGCAGCACCTCAGCGCGTGCGACGGTGGCGCTGTCGGCCTTCTGCGCGGCCTCGCGGAGGGGTGAGCCCATGATGTCGGCGTATCGCTCCCCGCATTTGGATTCGGTGAACACATCACCGTGGGTGGCCAGGACGGTCACGATCCACTTGGTGGCGTTCTTCGGGACGTCCTTGCGTGACAGCAGGCCAGTGAGGAACGTACGCCGTGCCTCGGTGGCGGTCGCTCCGGCGCGGTTGAGTGCCTTGACCTTTCGGCGTTCGGCCCGCTCGTCCTCGATGCGTTCGGCTTCGGCGCGCGCTGCCTTGCGTTGGGCCGGGGTCAGCCCGTCCTGAGCATCGTCATCGGATGCGTCGCCGACGGCGGCGATCCGCTCGGGTGCGAGTTCGAGGCCGGCCGCAGCGCGGTTGTCGTGATGGAGGAAGAACTCGTAGCTCCAGGCGGGCACTTTTTCGACCGTGTTGGCGTGCCGCAGCTCGTCGTACGCTTCCGCGTCGTCGTCGCCCTCGGTGTCGAAGTCGATGTCGTCTTCGGCGACCTGTTCGCGGGTCGCTTTGTCGACCCAGATGGCGCCGGTCTCGTGGACGTGGACGTGCCACAGGTGCGGTGCCTGCTCAGGTGCGTCGGCCGGGACCGCGCTGCCGTCTGCGGTACGTAGGTCTGCGAGCGAGAACCACTCCCCCTCGCTGGTGGACGGTTCGTCGTGGAGCAGGGTGAATCCGCGTGCGATGTGGTCGGCGGCGGCGACTCGGGTGTCGGCTCGTTCGTCGAGTTTCCGCTGGAGGGTTGCCAAGCGGTACTCGAAGCCGTATCTGTTCTCGAAGATCTTCTCGATCGCATTGGTGATCCACGGCTCGGCCTGTGCGGCGTCTTCGAGATCGGCCAGAATTGCGGCCCCTTCGAGGGTGAGCTGACGGTCGTCGAGCTGCTGGCGGGCGCGCTCGGATCGTCCTGCACGACCGGCCTTCTCCACGTAGGACTTGGGGACGTGCAGTGCTGTCGCGACCTTCTGCACGCTCAGCCCCAGATCGCGCAGCTCGGCGACGCCAGCGGCGTGTTGGCCCTTGGTGAGGCCTTCGCGTTGATCGTTGAGGTTGATCTGCTCGGTGATGCGCTCGATACCTGCTGCTCGCTCGTCGGTGGTCTGATCACGCACCATTACCGGGATCGAGGCGAGGCCGGCTTCTCGGGCGGCGAGGACGCGGCGTTGCCCGTCGTGAACGGCGAGGGTCCCGTCTGCGCGGCGCACTGCCAACACTGCCTGGCGGACGCCGAGTTCGGTGATGGAGGCGATGAACTCGGGTGCAGCGGTGATGTCGACGCCTGTGCGGACATTGGCGGTGATGTTGAGCTCGTTCGGATCGGCGTCGACGAGGGTGTAGCCGGTCGCGGACGGAGTCGATTGTGCGGCGATGGTGGTGGTCATGGTGTGTGGTCTCTCCCTGGCTAGTGTGTGCAGGTGAGGCACCGGGCAGATATCAGCTGCCCGGTGCCTCACTCGCGAAAATGGGGCGGGATGCGGCACGCTCAGCGTTCAGCGGTCTTCGTCACGGGTGCTTCCCAGATCGGATCCTCGACGCAGATGCCGCTGATGTCGGTCCAACTTCCGGTGACTTCGTATCCATGCTCGGCGAGCAACACCATCGCCATCTCTGGGGTCCAGTCCATCGGGGCGTGCTCCTCGATGCCGGTCGCTTCCAGGTACTCGGTCTCGGTGCCGCCTCGCCGAATCGACACTCCCAAACCGTATTGGGGTCGTTCGTCGCCGTACTCGGAGGTGACGGCGGTCAGGTTCTGCTTCGTTTCTCCCATGCCCCTAACCTTACAGCGTTCCGCTGTAAAGTCAAGGCGTGCAACAATTTTCAAGATTATCGGGAATCTGATGCGGCTGCCCGTACTTGCGCCGTGAATCACCGCTGGCCGTTGAGCATCATGTCCACTCCCGGTCGGCGACCGCGAAGCACCTGCGGCGGTACACTCGGAAATGGTTGCGTTACAGCATCATCGGTCCACAGTCACGCGGGATCGAGCGGCTTGGTGGGGTTCTGCACCGGGGACCGGAGGTTGTAGGTGTCGTACCACTGCTGCGCGGCTTGCTTGCTCATGCCGAGGATCTCGCCGATCTTGGACCACGGCAGCGGCCGCTCCTGACTCCGGAGGCGTCCGATGATGGCGTAGCGATCGGCGATCATCGTCGAGGCCAGGAACGCGTTGATCTCGAGTGCGTCGACGTCGGAGACCGCCTCGCCCATTCGGCGCTCGGAGTTCTTCACCCACGTCGCAGCATCCTTGCTCCCCTGCTCACGCACGATCTCCGCGAGTTCCACGTCCAGTAGTGCGGCCTTGTATTCGACGTAGAGTGCGGTCAGTTCGGTCGGGGTGAGAACGCTCTCCGATTCCATAGCGTCAACATATCTTGACGCTTCATGGTTCGTCAAGATGTCTTGACGATGCCGCCGATCAGGCGACGTCAACATATCTTGACGTTGATGCCGCATGAGGCCGTCAAGATGTGTTGACGATGACGGCGGTTTCAGTGGACCGGCGTCGCAGCTTCTGCGGGGCACCACTGCCGGGAAAGCTGGAGAAAGCCCTTACCGTTGCCGATCGGTATCTGGAAGCTGAGGCAGCAAATCCATTGTCCGCGAGATGTTTTCGCCCAAGCATGGAGCAGTCCGGGCGATTTGGTGTCCATCGCGAGACCTTCCGATCTGACTTTGAGTGGCGTCCCGTCTCGGAAGGAGCTGCCTCCGGATGAGCCTGCCACAGTGAGCGCTATGTTTTGTGCACGGATGGACAGATGTCCACGTACTGTTGCCCACCATGCCGAGACCTGGTTGGCGTGTTTGTATCACTCCACACGAGTTGGTGCCGCGGCCAGCGGTGCCGGACACAAATTTGGAGTGGCCTGGGTTCGCGCGGCCAGAGTTGGTGGCCGGCACGCCGTTCCTCATTGACCCATCATTTGAGTATGACATCGAGTTGAATGCCTTCTTCAGATCAGTCGATATGCAGGCGAAGGCGCGCCACACCCAGGTGGGCTACGCCCGCGATCTAGCCGCGTTTTTGAACTTCGTTGCTGTCTCACGAGACAGAGCTCGTTGGTGCGACGTCAACGAGGCTGACCATCTGGCGTACTGGCGCTGGCGCAGGATCGACTCTCAAGGGCCGCACATACAAGGTGCGACATGGGACCGAGAGGTTGCCGCAGTCGACAAGTTCTATCGATGGCAGGTCCGCGCGGGCCATATATTGAACAACCCTGTGCCGCAGAGAGTTCGACGACCAATGCCGTTCGGCGCGGGCCTCGTCCGTCATGACTCTTCGACCACAACACCGGCAACCTACTCGCACGATGCCGCGACGGATCGTATCGAGTGGCTCCCACCCCAGTCCTACCGTTTATGGCGCGATGTCGGGATTCGCGGATATCGCGCCGACGGTGTCCACGACACCGGGTTTCGCGGTCGCTGGGCGGCGCGCAATGCATCATTCTGCGACTTGATGGTGCGCACCGGCATGCGGTTGTCCGAGCAAGCGGCGCTGACGGTATTCGATGTGCCAACAGCTCGCGGTCTCGGGGGCTATCAACGTTTTTGGCTGCCGACGGCCATCGCCAAAGGTCGTTCGGCCCGCCGAGTCTACGTTCCTGAATCCGTGATCGCCGACCTGATCGGGTACGCGACACTCGATCGCGCGGAGGTCATCGCCCGCGCACGCGCCTGCGGACGGTACGAACAGGTTCGCCGCCCGCTCGTGATCCCTGATCCGCATTCGCCGGTCGTCGTACAGACTCGGTCCGGTCTGCGATCGACCGTGAAAGTTTCCAACCTCGATGCCGACGAACGACGCCGCTTGCTCATCGACGGGCCCGATGGCTTGACGCCGGCCGCGTTCTGGCTGTCGGAGTTCGGCACCCCCATCGCGGTCTCGACCTGGAAAGACATGTTCGCAGTCGCCAACACACGGTGTCGTCGAGCAGGAGTTCCTCTGACTGCACATGCTCACCTCCTGCGGCACACGTTCGCGGTGGTGACTCTGGAACAGCTACAGCGCGGACATATCAGCGCGATGACCGAAATGACTGCCGAACAGCGAGGGCAATGGACACAGATCTTCGGTGACCCTCTGGACTGGGTGCGACGTCGCCTCGGACACCGCTCCGTGGTGACAACACAGATCTACTTACACGCGCTGTCGGAATTGGAAATGGAAACGCGAATGATGTTGGTGCCCAACACATGGGAAGATCCCCGCGACACTCCACTCGACGTCTTCGACGTCGCCACTGAGAACAAAACACAGTGAACGGTCGCGGCAGTACCGGCACCGGGCGCCGCGCGATGCTCCCATCTGGCCCGTACACACCGACCGAAGGCGAACACGCCATCGCCTCCGGCCTCACGGTCCGATTCGATGGTGAAGACGGCCGGACTCTGCTGGTGGACGTCGCGAAGATGGCGCTGCCCGGTTGGCACACGGCAGTTGCAGAGGCTCTGGCCCTTGCCCTCGGGGCGACGGGACGCAGCAGGACGCTCAGCTCAGCGAAGGGACTGGTTACGAGGGTGCGATCCATGCTGCGATCCCTCTCGGAACTGCCGGATCCACCGACCGGACCACCGTTGCTGGAGACCGCCCACCTCCAATCTGTCTACAACCAGCGCAGAATCACGCAGAAGGACGTCTACGCCTGGCGAGGCATCGCACTTTTCGGACAGTTCCTGACGTTGCCACCGCTGGTCGATACGGTGAATTCATCAGTGATCGACTACACCTGCCGCCAAATCGGGCAGACCCGGATTGGCCAACCTGGCTACTCGGACGGAGAGTTCGATCGTATTCTCTCAGCCGCTCGGTCAGACATCACCGCATTGCGCGATCGAATTCGACTCTCGGAAGCTGCAATAGGACAAACGGGTGAACAGGAAGGCTTGGAGGGCGACAAAGAGCTCGTCGCGATTGCGGAATCAGGAGTCGTACCCCCGAGCCGGAGCTTCAGCGCGCACGTCGTCAGACTGGAGCTTGCGAGCCGGCTCTATATGACGATCCGGGACCTCGCGCCAATGCTCGTGTTGATGGTGGCGCTGACCGGCCGCAATATCGAAACCATCAAAGAGCTCCCCTGGGAACACCGAATCCTGGAGACACGCGCCGTCGAAGTCCGTGTCATCAAACGCCGCCGCGGCAATCACCGATGGTTCGAGACCGCGACGTGGGAGATCGGGCCACCGGGTCGCGAACTGCACTATCCCGGCGGTCTTTACCTACTGCTACACGAACTGACCACTCGCAGCAGGAACACTTCTGGCAGCGCATCCGTTTGGTCGATCTGGCGTAGCGGCCACAACACCGGCCTTCGCGGTATCGAAGAACATTTCGACCCATTCGCTCGCGAACTGACCGCGACAGCAATCAACCTTGCCGGATGGCGCACCCGGCATTGCCTCCACGCTGACGTCGTCGACGGAACGCCCCCGGCTCCGCTTGCGGTCACCGGCAACCGGATCAAGACCACGGCAGACGTGCGCCGTACCAAACAGATCGGCGGTCACCTCCCGTCCGCTGCCCGGAGCAACACCATCCCGGTTCTGTTCCGGAACTATCTACGCGGAGACCCGACAACACAGGAATGGGCACACACCGTTGTTGCGGCTGCCGTCAGCGACGCCGAATCGAGCGCTCTGGCAGCACACAGACGGGCGCTGCACGTTGCAGGAGGCACACTGAACGTGCAGCCGGAACGCTCCGCCACCAATCCTCACGGGGATACCCCGCCGACGCACACAGACGCAGCCGATACCGCCTGGTCAGCCTGCCGGGATCACGACCACCATCCCGCCACCGGGAGAAGCTGTCGCGCATCGTTTCTCGACTGCTTTCACTGCGGAAACTGCGTGATCACGCCTGATCACCTTCCTGGACTGCTCGGATTGCTCGATGCGCTGGCGGCCCGCCGCGATCAGCTGTCGGAGGCCGATTGGTGGGTCCGATACGGACCGACGTGGGCGGCCATCCGCCATGACGTTCTCTCGAAGTTCAATCGGTCCGAGATCCTGGCGGCAACGGAGATCAAACCCACCGATGCACTTCTCGATCTCGTCGAATCACCATGGGAGCAAACATGACCAACGCCCACCCTCAACCGTCGACGTCGCACCCGTTCGACGAACGATGCGTACTGAACGGGCGGCCGGTGCGCCCGGAGACAGAACTCAGCCGAGCTTCCCGATTCGTAGAGGACGTCTGGGATCTCAGTCCAGCTTTCTTTCAGCAACATCATGTTGCTCTGATCCTCGACTTCACATCCGTGCCGTCTGTCTATCGCACCGTGGCCAAAGAACTTTTCATCGGGCTGCTGGGCGGGCCTGCACCCGCCAGAGGACGCGGCTTACCGAAGGTAGCGACGATTGCCTCGATGTTGCCCACGCTCCGCCACTTCTTCTCCTGGCTCGCTTCGCGACCCAACCTGCGCCAGCCGCTGCTATCGGAGTTGCAACCTTCCGATTTGATTGCGTACCAACTGCATTTGCTCGCGACGCAACCCACTCTCACGGTTCGTGATCGCTATCGCAGTTCGGTTCGGTCGCTCTATCGCTACCGCGGACTCATGGTTACCGATCAGCTGACTTTCGACCCGTACCACATCGATGGTTGGAGCGAGTCCGGCGACAGGAGCGGGCCAGACAACGCGACCGCCAGAATTCCGGAGGCGGTGCTCGGACCCCTACTCACCTGGAGTCTGCGGTTCGTCGATGAGTTTGCATCGGACATTCTCGCGGCAGACCGCGAGTGGCGACGAGTTCGATTGCAAGAAGGGGTAGTTCCGCCCGAGGCAAGGCGTTGGGTAGAGAAGGATCTGGTCCATCTGTTAGCTGAATACCGTGACGCAGAACGCCCACTACCGGGACACAACGGCCAACCGAGCTTTCGCCACCTGTCCCGCCTGCTTGGATGCGATCGCTCGACCTTGCGGACTTACCATGACCTCATCGAGGACACAGCTCGACTGGTCGGGGTCGACAACGATGTCTCGTGTGACGTGGTGATCAACGGACGGATCAACGGGTCCCCCTGGATTGACCGCATCCTGTTCAATCGGCGTGATCGGCAGGCCGGGATCTTGCACCTGCTGTCGGCGCTGAGCGCAGCCTGCTACGTGATCATCGCGTTCCTGTCCGGCATGCGTGACAGCGAGATCAAGCATCTGCAGCGGGGCTGCATCAGCGTCAAACGTGACCCTCACGGCAGGCCCTACCGGTGGATGATCACCAGCCTGGCGTTCAAAGGTGAACGCGACCCCACCGGAGTGCAAGCGACCTGGGTTGTCGGCGCTCCGGCCGCCCGCGCCGTGGCGGTCCTCGAACTCCTCCAACCCCGTAACGAAACCCGGCTGTTCGCACCCTCAACTCATGGCACCGCTGTGCGGATCGGCAAAACCGCCGCTCACGTCAATTTGACCAAGACCACGAACGACCACATCAACAATCTGGTGTCCTGGATCGATGGCTATTGTCGCGCACATGATCTCGCAGAGGACATTCCGGCTGTGAATGCCCAAACGTGGCGGCTGACAACCCGCCAGTTCAGACGAACACTCGCCTGGTTCATCGCACGCCAACCCGGCGGATCCATTGCCGGGGCAATTCAATATCGCCACCAAGCTGTCCAGATGTTCGAGGGCTACGCCGGCACATCGGATAGCGGTTTCCGCGCCGAAGTCGAGTCAGAGGAGGCCCTTGCCCGAGGGGAGGGTCTGATGGCAATGATCGATGCCCACGAACACACCGATCTCGTTGGACCCGCCGCCGACGAAGCCCGCCGACGTCTGAGCGAGCTCGAGTCGAATATCCGATACCAAGGACAGGTCGTCACCGACCGGCGTCGGCACGACCGCTTGATACGCCGATTCGACCCAGCAATCTATCCAGGCCGATACGCCACCTGCGTCTACGATCCGGACAAGGCACTGTGCACACGCGCACAAAACCTTTCGGGCCAGAACGCGCCGACGCTCGGTGGTTGTCGACCTCTCGAATGCCGCAACGTCGCGCTCACCTCAGGCAACCTCGACGAGTTGCGTTCGGAGAGCTCCGATATCGAGCGCGAGCTCGAACGAACACCGTCGCTGCCTCCGTTGCTGCAGCATCGACTACGGCAACGGAGTGAGCAGATAAATCAGTTCGTCGACCGACACGATCCGAACTCAATCCGATGAGTAAACGCATCGACCTCCCGAGCGAGCAGGACGTCCGTCGAGTGATGACAGAGCACATCGAAGACGCAGCATCGGCCGGCGGCCGCGCCACTGTCATCGGCCTTGCCCGTCGACTGGGTCTGTCCAACGCAACCTTCTGGCGGCACTACCCCGCTATCGCTGCCGAACTCAGAGCCGCTTCCGTCGCAGCTCCCGTCGCCACACGGCATGACGACCGGACCGAACTCCTTGCCTCCAACAAACGCGTGCAACGAGACAACGCGGCGCTGACTCAAGACCTCACCCTCGCACTGGCCGTCATCCAGCGGCTAACACTCGACAACCACGCCCTACGGAAAGAACTGGAAACAACGTCAGGGGTGACCTCCCTGCAGTCACGCTCGAGCTCCGCGGACGCTGTCGTGGGCGCGTGTGGCCGGCAGGACCGCTAAGCCTCGATCCACCGATAAAGCTGCAAGATACTGGGCGTCGGGGAGGAAGTATCCTCCGACCAGAATTAATTCGAGTTCTCACACAGCGAATCAGACCAGACCACTCCGAGTATGTTCACCGCTGTCCTTTTTGAGATGACTCGTTCAGCTTTTGACGTCGGATGGCAGATACACCAACGACAATGCTTGCGATCCCAGCCGCGAGGACAAGCGTTGACAGCGGATCAAATTCATGAGTCTCCACACGCGTGTCAAAATCCTGTGCAGCGCAACGCACGACGACTAGCGGTAGGAGGGGACGACTGGACTCGACGTCGACAGCCCCCGGATAAGCATTCTCGCAAATTTCTGAGGCCGAGCGACCGAGCCCAACCTGGCTGGTCGCCCCAAATGCAACACCAACGAGCAAGACGCCGATTAGAACCAGCAGGACAGCTGGCCGTAGCCACCGAGAACCTGTATTGCTCATGCGTTCGAAGTCTAGCCGCCGTCGAGTTGGCGGCGGTCACGGTGACCGAATTGTGACCAAACTCGTGTTCGCGTGTCTCTCCAACGGTGGGCAAACTGACCGTACTGTTCGGTTCGTCCTTGATGCCCTTTACTGTGGGAGCTCCATGAAACCGAGCAGGCTACCTCTCAAGTCGCATATTGGCGATCCAAGCCCATTGATCAATGTCCGCTTCAGGCAGCATCGGACGCGAAATCAAATTGTCGCTCGAAGAATGTCACTTATCGGTGCGTTAATTACATCCCTTGCATTGCTAGTTTCTACACCTGGCGTTGCGAACGCCGATCAATTTCGCAACAACCAGTGGGTATTCGGCTCCATCGAACGCGAATTTATCGATTTCCTTTCTGGTGCTAACCAATACGGCCAAGGCGGCACCTCGAGTATCGGAGAACCCACCAGTGGCGAGCTTTACGGGCTCATCCCAATCGGGGGTGTAGGAGTTGGGGTCTGAAGCCGCCGGTCTCGAGCAGGCTTCGGGCGATGTAGTTGGTCAGGTTGCGGAACCCGAGTGCGGAGCCGCGCAGGTGTTCGAGCCGTCCGTTGAGCGCCTCGGTCGGCCCGTTGCTGGTGCCAGGTCGTTCGAAGTAGGCGAGCACGTCGGCGGCTCGCTTCTTCAGGGTCCGGCCCAGGGTGGTGAGCTCGGTGAGCACCTTGGGGACGCCGGCGCTGAGGTCGGTGATCAGCTTCTCCATGAGCTCGCGGCCACGTTGCCGGTCCTCGTGGCGATAGGCGGCGATCATGCGCTGGTAGACACCCCAGGTCGCCTCGACCTCGACGTGAGCGTCATCAACGAACAGCGCGCGTAGCCTGTCGCTCTGCTTGTCGGTAAGCAGGTCCGCGCCGGTGTGCAGCGTGCGCCGCGACTTGTAGAGCGGGTCGTCCCTGAACCCACGGTGCCCGTGGATCGCGAGTTGGACCCGGCGCCGACACCTGTCGAGGGCGTCACCGGCCAGGCGCACGACGTGGAAGGGATCCATCACCGTGACCGCGTCCGGGATCTCCTCCGCAGCGGCGGTCTTGAACCCGGTGAAGCCGTCCATCGCGACCACCTCGACCGCGTCACGGAAGGCGTCGTCGCGGTCGGCGAGCCAGGTCTTGAACGCCGCCTTCGACCGGCCCTCGACCATGTCCAGCAGCCTTGCTGGGCCGGAGCCATCGCGGACCGGGGTGAGGTCGATGATCACGGTGACGTACTTGTCGCCACGCCTGGTGTGGCGCCAGACGTGCTCATCGACGCCAATGACCTTCACGCCCTCGAACCGCGTGGGGTCGTTGATCAGCAGCCGCTTGCCTTCGGCCAGGACCGCGTTGTTGGCGGTGTCCCACGCGACCCCGAGTCCCTCGGCGACACGGGCGACGGTGAGGTGTGCGACCACGATCCCTTCCAGCGCCCACCGCAACCCGGTGCGCGAGAGCTTCGCGCGTGGCTCCGCCGCGGCGCTGGTGTCTTGGCGCCACACGTGTCCGCAGTCGGCACAGCGGTAGCGGCGCACTACAACTTCCAGCACGGTCGGTCGCCAGCCCAGTGGCTCGTGGGCCAACCGCCGGATCACGGTGTCACGAGCAGCGCCTTCGCTGCCGCACCGTCGGCACCACTGATCTGGTTCCACCACGCGGCACGCGAGGACCGCACGATCCGGTTCAAGTCGTTGCCCGGTCACGCTCAGACCGAGGCCGTCGAGTCGAGCGAAGGCGGTCAGGTCAGGGCGGCCGAAGCCGGCCGGCGGGGTAGCGTCGGACACGTCGAGGTCTTTCGGATGGATGGCGTAGGAACCTCCATCGTCGGGAGACCTCGACGTCTATCTGCGGACCGACGCGCCCGGCCGACCCACACCCTGACCTGGGAAGAGCCCTGAAACGTCTTCGACGACGACGGGACCGGCGAGGAGCAAGGCGCGGTGAGCTAAAGAATGGAGCTTGCTCGGCTTCGACGCCGCCGCGAGCTCCGGTGAAACTCCGGTAAAACGGTCGGTACTGGTCGGTCGTCGTCGGATGGCAGCGTCCCCCACGCTCGGCGTTTGCGCAGGTCAGCGGCTCGTTCACCCAGTGGGCGCATCAAGCGATAGACGCAGAGCCGACGTGATTAGGTCGTCGGTTCGATTCCGACAGGCGGCTCCGGCGAACAGCCCCTGACCTGCGCAAACGCAGGGCAGGGGCGGTTCGGTTCTGGTGGTCGCGCGATGCGCTGGCCTCACGGCTCTGCCCGACACCGACGTCGCTCTCCTCTGCGACGGACCCCTCGCCTGCTGAGCGCTCGCGGCCGGCATCCTGTCCGTGTGCCGATAGGCCTCGCTCCGCTCGGCAACGCAGCGTGGCGTTGTGTCGCGACCTGGACGTGCGAGGTGTCAACGGTGCGTCGGCGCAGCGATCGTTGTGTGCGCAGCGAGATGCTCCATGCCGCACGCGCGACGCGCACGAACGCAACGCCCCGGAACGCCAACGACCCGTCATCGCTGCGACGCGCAACGCGTCTCCCGTCACGGCAACGGATCGCAACCACGACCCGCCCACGGCGCCTCGCGGGACGGAGGGCAAGTTGACACAGTTGCGCTGCCATGAAACCGCGCTGGCTCTCTCGATGACCACCGGTGAAACAGTGCCGCTCCAGGCTTGCGCCTGGTGTTGCCTGGCCTCCTCGTGATCGGCCCGTCGGGGATCGTCAACGTGGTGCGGGTGTCGAGGCGGTCGGGTCCGACGGCTCGACGGGGCGCGATCGTCTCGTGCGTTGGCGGACTACGGGAGCTTGGACGCGAGGACGTCGGCCGCCAGGATCTCGGGTGCTGCCCCGAGGAGGTGCTGGTTGGCCATCAGGGCTGCGACGATGGCGCCGTTGGCGTGGGCGTCGCGAGCGGCCTCGTCGGGGAATGCATCGAAGATCCAGAAGGTGTCGGCGTGGGTCCTAGCCGCGAACCAGACAATCGTTCCTACTTCTTCGTTGGCGAGAGCGACAGCGCCGGCGAGCAGATCGGCGAGCGCGTCGTGCTGTCCATCGGCCGCGACGATCTTGGCGACGAAGGCATACGGAAGTGATGCGGGCGTGGACATGAGGGGTTCTCCTTGAAGTCGGGGTTCTTCGTGGGGCGAGTTCAGCGTACGACGAGCAAGGGCCGGTGGGGAGTGGCGTATACGACAGTATTGCTATTGTTCGCGCCATGCGTATCGGACTGATCGCGATCGACGGCTGCTTCGGTTCGGCGGTCGCGTCGGTCATCGACATCGTGCGGGTGGCCGACGGAGCCCGCGGCGATGTCGACCCGCGGATCGACCCGATCGAACTCGCCATCCTCGGACCGAAACGGCGAGTGACCACGACAACATCGATGACCCTGTCGGTAGACCACCCGCTGTCGGAGTCCGCAGAGTTCGACGTGGTCGTCGTCCCTGCGCTTGGAACCCTCACGGCCGCCGCGACCCACGACGCCCTCCAGAGCCGAGATGCACGTTCGGTCATCGCCTCACTCGGGCGCCTCGACGACGCGACCACCCGGATCGCCGCGGCGTGCACCGGCGTGTTCGCCGTCGCCGAGACCGGACGGATGCATCATCGGCGGGCGACGACCAGCTGGTTCCTGGGGCCGGAGTTCCTGAAGCGCTATCCGACCGTCGCCCTCGATCTCGACACCATGGTCGTGGTCGACGGGAACCTCGTCACCGCCGGCGCCGCGTTCGCCCACATCGACCTCGCGCTCTCACTCGTGCGATCGATCAGCCCCGACCTGGCCCAACATGTCGCCAAGCTCCTCATCATCGACGAGCGTCCGTCGCAGGCGGCCTTCGTCGCCTACGAACATCTCCGGCACGAGGACCCGATCGTCGTCGAGTTCGAACGCTTCGTGCGCGCCCGCCTGGACGAACCGTTCAACGTCGCCTTCGTCGCGCAGTCGCTCGGCACCAGCCGGCGCACCCTCGAACGACGAGTCCGTGCGGCGCTCAACCTCACTCCGCTCGGCTTCGTCCAACGGCTTCGCATCGAACGAGCGCGGCACCTCTCAGCAACCACGGACCTCACCTCCGCCGAGATCGCGCTACGGGTCGGCTACGCGAACGCCGAGACTCTGCGCTCCCTCCTGCGCAGGGAGCGACGCCGTTCCTGACCTATCGCCATGCCTGTAGCCGGTGTCCTAGCGCTCGGTTGGAACCACCTCTCAGCACGTCGCGTCGACGCTCCTGCGTCGCCCCTGGACGACCCACTCGACACGCCCGCAGCACAGGCCATGTGACGTGCCCCGGCTTCCCGGACGGTCGGGGTTGGGTGGCTGTGATGTCGCTGCGTTCTCGTCCCGGGGGTCAGCAGACCCGATCAGGGTCGATTGGGATGAGCCGCGAAGGCGGTCAGGTCAGGGCGGCCGAAGCCGGCCGGCGGGGTAGCGTCGGACACGTCGAGGTCTTTCGGATGGATGGCGTAGAAACCTCCATCGTCGGGAGACCTCGACGTCTATCTGCGGACCGACGCGCCCGGCCGACCTACACCCTCATCTGGGAAGAGCCGCTTTACGCAGGAAACAGCAACGAGGGGCGGTGGCAGGAATTCGGGTTTACTAATCGCATTTACTGGTCGCCGAATGTCGACCCAAACAAAGGTCGTCAAATCGGCGGCTTGATCATGAACAAGTGGCTTAATTTGCCATCGCGTCAGTACAGAACGTATGTCAACGGCCCGTATCAGTACGAGAAGCGAAGCGACGAACGTGGACGACTCGGGTACCCGGTCACACGTGAGAGCCCTGCTTCTGGCGGGCGGTACAACAACTTCCAGGGCGGCGCGATTACATACAAGTTCGGAGCCACATCTGCCTATGCCACCTGGGGTAACATTCGCGATCAGTGGGCTGCGCAGAACTACGAGCTTGGACCCTTGGGCTTCCCGAGCAGTGATGAGTACCTGTGTCAAGATGGAACAACGTCCAATGATGGTTACGAGTCATATGGCGCTTCCGGACAGAACTTCCAGAACGGCCAGTATCTGACGTCAGGACGCAGGCCGCCGACATTGGGCTACAGCTCAGTCCTCTTCTCCAAACTCACCTATCAGTCATCTTCCCAATACACGACCGCAATTTCGCAGGCATCCACTGCTTGGAATGCACTTGGGAGCGTCCAGGTTACCCCCTATGACCCTGTGAACCCGACGCTCACTAATGTGGAAATTTCCGACGCCAACCGTCCGGACGTCACATGGGCCGGGCTATACAGCAACACCGACTTTGGGGTGGACACTATTCAAATGAATACAGCGAAGCTCGGTAACGCCAGTAATCAACGGAACGTTATGACACACGAGATGGGTCATGCGCTCGGTTTGGCGCATAACTGCAAAAGTCAGCTGATGGATCCGATTTCAAACTCATCGGTTTTTGCGCCGCAGTTCATGGATCAAGCCGCCTACCGTCAACTCTGGGGATGACATGATGAAGGTCAGAAGTTTAGGATCAAAGTACGGCACGGTGGGCGTTGCGAGCTTATTCGCCTGCATTGTATTAGTTGGCTGCAGCACTTCGGCAGGCACGCAACCTGGAGATGCTGGCACGACTGCCAGCGTGACTACGCGCACACAAGCAGTGGAAATGGACTCGGCTTTCGATGTGACAGACCCTCAGCAGCTTGCCGGTTGGGCCGACGCGGTCTTCGTCGGAACAGTGATTGAGCAAGTCGGTACGAAGGCAGTTGGGCCGTTTCCCGAGACGCAGTTTTCTGTTGAGGTGCTTCAGACCCTAAAGGGTGACGTCGCGGGCCAAATACTCGTCAATCAGCAAGGCGGGTATGGCACCGACGGTACGTTGTACTTACTGGACGATGACCCACTGATCGAGCCGGGAGCAACATACCTTATGTCGGCTGGCTTCTTGCCGTCCGAAAACTGGTACACGGTCGCTCCACGCGCGGGCAAAGTGACGTTGTCAGCAGAGGAAGTTGCTGCCGTCAGCGATGGAACTGCGCGGCGATCAACCGATGAGCCAGCGCCGGTCGCAACAATGCGAGATGCCATCGACAACGAGATTCCGTTCGATCCGAACCGCGAATCGGAGCCCGTCAGCTCCGAACCGCCAGTGCCACCAAGGTAGGTGTGTGACTTCAGTCGACTGGACCGGAAGCTGATCTTCACGTCCCACCAGTGCAGTTCGGGGGTGTATGACTTATTCCCGAACTGCACTGACGTTTTAGCCTGTCTTGGCTGTCGACGGGCCAAATCCTCATCCGCGGTGGCTCCGCTACAGCGGCAGCTCATGGTCCGAGCGTGATTCGGGCAGGTGTCGAACCCTCGTTGGTGATGGCCCGAAACAGCGGGATACTAATCGGATGCACAGTGGTCAGAGGCAAACCCCGTCTACAAAATATTGACCAGAACTCGCTGGGGCGGATCAACGATCCGGCGGGTCGGTGGTTCGAACGTGACGGGCCAGTTCTCGTACAGGTCGCTGGTCATTGCGCCGCCGCCAGTCGACGGGTCGTCTCGGTCCCGGCGGGGATGCTCTCGGCGGTGGGCGACCAGCGTAGGCCCTGCTCGCCGAAGCTCGGGGCGGTCAGGGTGTATCTGCCGGTGCGCTGGGCGATACCGCGCCCGTGGACGGCGGTTTCGATGGTGATCGACCGCAACCGGCCTCGGCTTCCCTCGATGCCGCCGAAAGCGATGGGCCGAGAGGCGATGGTCAGATCCAGACCGGGCATGCGCCCGTCCGTGATCGCGAATACTCCAGCGTGCGTGCGTGTTCGAGCCAGAATCGACCGAGCGCGAGTCGGCGGCACGTCGCGGCCGTGCACGGTGCTGATAACCAGATCGATGCCATCGATGCAGATGCTGGCGACGTCCAATGGGTCTCCGTCGCCGGGATCTATCAGATGTACCTTCGCCAGATTCCCACCCTGTTCGTGTACGGCGAGGAGCCCGAATTTGGGTAGGCCTATCAGGGCGACGTGATGGCCGGCCGCGCTGGCAGAGGCGACGAGGCCGACGAGAACGGACCCCGCTCCGGTGATCGACAGGGCCGTTCCGCGGGCCAGTGCGCCCTGTGGCAGCAGTTCCGACAGTGGCGTGGGTGTCGGGATGGTCCGCAGGCTCCGTCCCCGCAGCGTGACCGTGAGCGGCTCGGCAGTAGCGGCTCCCGTTGGGGACGTCGCGGCTACCGACTCCTGAACGGGCGCAATGGGGTCGGGCAGCTCCGTGGGCGCGTGGTCACGACGACCAGGGATGGAGGCCATCTGTCGGCGCAACGCTGCGAGCTGGGAGGCCTTGTCGAGCCCCGTGAGGTCGGGCGAAGCGCTGGCGATACCGGCCATGAGATGCGCCTTTCGCCGAACGGATCAGTCACCCCAATCTATGCGAACACATGTTCGATGTCGAGTTGCCTGCGTACCTCGCCTCCAGGCCCGACTCGTACGCTCTCGCCGCGTCGAGGACGTGCTCGAGTGAGAGATCGGGATCGCCGGTGAGGTGGCGATGCTCGGCGAGGATTCGCACTACGTCGTCCAGGGCATCGCGCACGGTCGGGTCGTCGGGGTCGTAGCCCTCGTCGATGATGGCCGCGCGTTCGATGGGGTCCACACCTAGTTCGACGCGGCGGCGTCGGGCGCGGTTCCCGTGTCGTAGATCAGGTCGTCGGACCCTTCGTAGCGGTAGGCCCGCTATCCGCTCGGGAGCGTCTCGTCCGCCGCGACCGCATGGTTGGGTGGTCAGCTGTTGACGAGTTGGCTGGCTCGCTGAAATGTCACGCCGAGAAGCGATCCGATGTCTCGGACGGGCACCTGGGCGGACGCGAGTTTCTTCGCGAAGGCTTCGGTGCTGGCTTTGACGCGGGCTTCGTCCTCGGCCAGACGTGCTCGCTGTGTCGCGATCTCGGCGATGCGGACCGCGAGATCCTCTCCCCCGGGTTCGAGTTCGATGTGCTGCTCGATCTCGACATCGGCAAGTGCGACTCCGGTTTCGAGGGCGATCAGTTCTTTCGCTGCGGTGGGGACATCGTCGATGCGACGGGCTTGAGTGAGGGCGTCGAGTTCGGGGACGGCGATCATCCACCACTTGCCGTCTCGGGTCACCGACACCGTGTAGGTCTTGCTCACTGCTGTGCCTCCTTCATGACTGCGAGGATCTTGCGGTAGACGCCGGGCGAGATCGTCCGGTGCCCTTCCGGCACAGTCACTTTGACTGCTCCATCGGCCGAGACCCACGTGCTGTGCGAGCCGACCGTGCGGACCGAGGTGAACCCGGCCGCCTTGAGAGCCTTGACCACTTTCCGCGTGGGCTGCTCGGTAACCATGAGGTTAGTCTAGTCGATTGGACACTTTCTAGTCAAGTCGACTAGACGAAATCCGGCCTAATGGCGGTGCGGTGGTCGACACGGAGGAAGTGCTTACTCCGCATTTCCTCATCTGGCGCATCTGCCTGCGGGTTCGGTCTGGTTAGGGTGGTTGTCGACAGCAGTGTGTCTTCAACTCGAGAAAGGCCGCATCGAACCGTGGCGAAAAAAGTATTCACCCAATTGGTCGACGATATCGACGGCTCGGTCATCGACGACGATTCAGGCGAGACGATCGAATTCTCCGTCAACGGTGTCGACTACCTCGTAGATCTGAAGGCAAAGAACGCCAGCGAGTTTCATCGCAAGATCGGCTACTACATCGAGCACGCGACCCGTGTCGGCGGGCGTAAGCGTCGGCACTCCCCCACCCTCACGGCTCCGTCTGCTGCACCCTCGAACAGCGGGGCCACACGTGATCCGGCTCAGACCAGAGCTGTCCGGCAGTGGGCCGCAGACAATGGCCACAAAATCAGCGACAGGGGCCGCATTCCCGCTGCGATCGAAGAAGCATTCAACGCTGCACACTGATCATTACTTCAGGATCACCGCGCGAACTCAACGGTGTATCCACCCAGACCGTCGATCGACAGGCTGTACTGCACACCCTCGAGTGTCGTCATGTTCCAGCCTTCCTTGACGCTCAGGGTCTCGCCCATCGGCAGTCCTTCAATGCCGCTGGCCGCGGACGAATCGACGTCGCCATCGCTCACTTGCTGAATACCGACGTATGTACCGCTGTATTTGCTCTGTTCGGCGTTTGTCGCCTGGGTAGAGACCATATCCGGCATGGTTGAGTCCGGTGATGTGTTCTTGACGGTGACCGGGAAGTAGACGCTCACGGGGTACGGAGCTTGGTCAGAGTCGATGATGGCGTCCTCGCTCAGTGCGAACTCGACCGGTGCGCCCACTGTGATCTCCAGCCTCACCTCGCTCAAATCCCGCCTCGTGTCGCTGTAGATTGCGGTCTGCCCGAACGTGCATGGACCTCCCCGGGACCATGGGTCCGTCGTGTCGCAGACCATCGGGTCGGCCGACGGGGAGGGTTCCGCTTCCTGTGCCGGAGCAGGCTGCGGAGAGGATTGTTCGGCGCTCGAGGCCGTTGCGGCGTCGGTCGCGGACGCGTCGTCGTCCTCTGTGAGCGCTCCGACGGTGATGATGCCCGCCAGGATGACCCCGACCCCTCCCAGTGCGGCCCACAATCGCCAGGGAGGCTTTGGCTTTGGTCGACGGAAGGTCATGGTGGTTCGCAGGATGCCATCCTGTCGGTCGACCAGCTCCCAACCTTCCTGCTGCTTACCTGCGATCGTTTTCGACTCAGCACCCCGGATCACCTTGATCTCGGTGACCTCGTACCGCGCCTGCTCGGCGTCCATGTCTCTTCCCGTTCTTCGATAGTGGTGATGCGGGGTGGCAGCGCCCGCTCGGTGATCGCCCCGAAAAGTGCTCGCTGATAGCGGGGCTACGGGTTGTCCAATCGGTCGCGTAGTGACGCGATTCCGAGCTGGGCGAGACTGTCCGCCTCGTGTGCGCGGACACCGCTGACGCTCAGGCGGCGAACGGCGTCCGGGTCGTCGTCGACGAAGCCGCGCAGCCATGCCGGGTGCCGGTTGATCACTGCCCTGGCGTGCCCGAGCTTGATCTGCCAGGCCTGCCGTGTGTGTTGGTTGTACTCGGAGGCCGGTCGGCCGAGGACCGCTCTGCTGTCGGGGAAGTCCTGGTCGGTGAGCCACGCTCGTGTCGCGGGCAGGGCATATGAGGGCCGCGTCGTCGAATAGACGATCGTGTAGCCGAGACCGTGCACCGCCCAGGCCAGATCGTGCCCGCCGGCGAGCACTGCGGCTTCGGGTACGTGGGCGAAGAATTCGCGCCACCGCTGAGCTGGGTCGATCTCGTCGTCGGTCAGCACGCTGTCGTGCGCGGACAGGTCGGCCAGGACGCCGTCGATGTCGATCATGACCACCCGGTCCTCGTTCGGGCGGTGCACTCGAGGTCTGGGCCGTCGCCGTGTCGGTGCTGGCCGGGTCGGCTCGGTGACGGTGTCCACTCCTCGTTCATACCCGAGCGACATCGCCATCCTCGGTGGCGCGCCGCAGAGGTGACGCGGTGTTCATCTCCTCCGACGCCGCGTCCGTGGCGGCTGTGTTGCGCGCGGCGGCGAGGACGGTATCGAGAGACTCGCGGTAGCCGATCGCAATAGACGCCCTGAACCCTGTCGGGACGATGTGGGCCAGCAGGCGATACCCGGCCAGTGATGCCGCCAGAACGCGCACGAACCTCTCCGCGGTGAAACCTTCTCGTAGACTGCCTGATTCGGCAGCGCGGTCCGCGAGGTCGAGTATTGCCGCCTCCCACGCTGCGGACGAGCGGTGAGCATGGAAGTCCGGTTCCACGCTCAACCTGGCTTCGGCGCGCAAGGAGACGTCGTGGTCGAAGGCCTGCGCGGCGTCGTCGACCATGCCAGCGATCGCATCGAGCGGGGGAACACCGTCAGCAGTACTCCAGCGTGCCGCTATGGCGGTGTACGCGGCGGCGGCGGTGTCGAGTACCGCGACTGCTATCTCCTGCTTGGAGGAGAAGTGGAAGTACATCGCGCCTTTGGTGCTCGACGTGTTGTCGAGAATTCGGGTCACCGACGATCCGGCGTACCCGTACCGCGCGAATTCTGTTGCTGCTCCGTCCAATATGGCAGCGCGGGTCCTGACGGCTCGCTCCTGCGTCACCGCGACGCACCCACGTAGTCACGATCGCTGTCCATCGAGTCGTAGTCGGCGTCGTCGTACCCCGAACGTGCTTCGGTCGCGCCATCGGCGCTGTGGTCGTGATCGACGTCGGTCGTGGTGTGCGCTTCGTCGGCCACGATGGTGGGGGTCGCGGTGCTGCGCTCGGCAGCGATGTTCTGCTGTACCTGAGTCCAGGTCTTGATATGCCGCGAGACAGTCGAGGTGTGGAGCTCGAGGTGGCGTGCGATATCACTGAATGACCAGTCGGGGTTTGCGAGGTAGAGATGGACACTGGTCCACACGGCAGGCTTGAGCAGGCCGTTGTCCAAGTCTTCCTCCACTCCCACAGCCTCGAAAGGCCGCGATGCAGGGTGCTCGACGGCGGGGTCCTGTGCGGCGGCGATGGAGGCCGGCCCGGTCGACGCATCATCGCCTGCAACCGGTGCCGCGGTGATGATGCGTCGACGGGGAGCACTGATTGCGACGGACATCATCTCGCCCATGGTCATCACCATCAGCGGAGCGAGGGCACCCATCATGGCGGCAACGGCCGCGTTCAGGTCGGTGACGGTGAGGACGGCGTGGTAAGCGTTTCCTGCCATGCTGGCCACTCCAGCGAGGGCAAAGACGGCGATGATGAATCGGCGGCCGCGAACGGTGGCGCGGTCTGTGTGCTGGGACAGCGCGATACGGAAGATGCTGGCCGCCAGGATCGGTCCGTCGAGCACGACCGGTATGACCCACGCGGAATCGCGCAGTCCGGCCATGGACCCCAGGTCGAGCAGGGTGGTGAAGCTCAGCTTGAAACTGGACGCGGTAACCGCGAAGGCGACGATCAATCCGATGACGAGCGCCCAGGTGATGACAGCAGGGTGGATCTCGCGGGTGTCCTCGGTGGTGTTCTGATCAGGGTGGGTATTAGCGTTGTTCATTGATCGCAGGTCCGTTCTGTGATCGACCGGCCCCGGCGGTGTTCCAGCACTGCCGGGGCCTTTTTTGTGGCCGGATGGGTACTTGATGTGCTCACAAGCGGTCGCGGAGATCCGCGAACCACTGCGCCGCTGCGTTCAGGTCTGGTAGATCGACGTCGTACCGAAGTCGTTCCAGTGCATCGACTTCCGTGTAGTCAAGGTCAGCAAGCTTTCTCATGTCCTGGAGCAGGACAGCTACCGCGAGGTGTTGGCCTGTTGACCACGCGGGCCAGGGTTCGCCGAGTTCGTTACAGGTGCGGGCGAACTGGGCTTTGTCGAGCCAGTCGGTGGCGTAGCGATCCGCGGGGTTGGTGGTCATCGAGAGTCAGCTCCTGGTCGTCGCGGTGCGGGAGGGTATGGCGTCACGCTGCTCGCGGGCCCGGATGAGTGCGGCGTAGACGGCCGATCGGCTCAACCCGTACAGCTCCATGAGTTTTACGGCACCGAATTCGCCGGATTCGTAGTCCTTGAGAAGGCGTTCGTGTTGCAGTGCAGTGAGTTTGGGCTTGCGGCCGGTCATCCGGCCCTGCTCTTTGGCGATCGCGACGCCCTCCCGGGTGCGTGCGCGGGTCAGGTCGGCCTCGAATTCGGCCATAGCGCCGAGGACCGTGAAGAACATCTTGCTCGACGGATCGCCGGGGCTGTAGACCTGACCACCGTAGATCAACCGTGCCCCTTTGGCGTCGAGTTCGGTGACGATAGCGTTCAGGTCGGTGACCGATCGTCCGAGTCTGTCGAGTTTCGTAACTACCAAGGTGTCCCCCTCCCCCACTGCCGCGAGGGCTTCGGTGAGGCCGGGCCGTTCACGGTTGCGTCCGGTATATCCGCGGTCGGTCTAGATGTTGCCGGTGTCGACGCCGAGCTTGCGGAGGGCTGTGCGCTGCGCTCGCAGATCCTGTCCTCGCGTGGAGCATCGGGCGTACCCGATCAGGTTCTCGTCCACCTGGAGCCCTCCGTCTCGAAATCTGCGATCAAACTGGGATTACTTGCAACACTATCTACCAGGACACCGACAGGCTGGTCGGAGCGTCGACCGATGTCAGTTTCAGAAGACGACTGCACTGTTTCAGAAGTGGACTGCACTACTCACCTCTCGCGACTGCTAGAGCGTCTCGTTCTTCCCTGGCGAGGGTGAGGTTGCTGTAGAGGGCGGATCGTTTCAATCCGGTGTTCTTGCAGAGTGTTTCGATCTTGAACTGACGAGTTTCGTACACCTGAAGCAGGTAGGCCCGCTCTTCCTGGGTAAGCGTATGGGGCCGTCCTTTCATCTTGCCGGCGGCTGCGGCTGCGGCGATGGCGTCGCGCGTGCGGGCTCGGATCAGGTCGGACTCGAATTCGGCCATCAGACCGAGCATGCCGATGAACATTTTGCCCATGGGATCCGCTGGGTCGTAAACCTTGCCGTCGATCAATAGTGCTACTCCCCTAGCGGCGAGGCGGTTCACGGTTTCGTGGAGGTCTCCGGCTGATCGGGAGAGTCTGTCGAGTTTGGTGACGCAGAATTCGTCGCCTTCGCGGCTGGCGTTGATGGCATTTTCGAGTCCGGGGCGTTTTGCCTGACGGCCGCTGACGGCATGGTCGATATAGACCCGGTCGCGTTCGACACCGATCTTGGCGAGCAGTCCAATTTGAACGGAGGTGTCCTGTCTGGCGGTGCTGCACCGCGCGTACCCGATTTTCATTCCCCTCCGGCCCGCTGAACTCGATCTGTCCAGTAGAGACTACGGGAAGCTGGACCAATCAAGTGGACACTTCCAGTGGACGGTTTGGCCGAGAGAACGTCGTGGTCAATTGTCAGTTTCAGAAGACGACTGCACTGTTTCAGAAGTGGACTGCACAAGCCACCTCTCGCGACAGCTAGAGCGTCCCGTTCTTCCCTCGCTAGGGTGAGGTTGCTGTAGAGGGCGGATCGTTTCAATCCAATGTTCTTGCAGAGTGTTTCGATTTTGAACTGTAGCGTTTCGTATACCTGGAGTAGGTATACCCGTTCTTCAGGGGTCGGGGTGTGCGGCCGGCCACCGAGTTCGCTTCGACGACGGAGGAGCCTCGACGGTGTCGTTCGCAATTAGACGCGCCAGCGGCGAGAAGATCGGCTCCATCGCAAGCTCTACCTTAAACTGACCGACCGATCCGAATGGGTCACCGTCGCCGCCGGCTAATTCAGCACCGAGATAACCTTCGTTCCCGCTCACCGGCGCTAGGGGCTTGAAGTCGGAGCAGGCATCGACAGACCGCGGTGCAACCGGCTACGACCGTCCTCAAAATTTTTCAATGGCGATCGGAATACCGCGCCCGATCGTGATGAACGACTGCCCCGAAAGCTGAAAAAGACCCTCGACCTCCTTGCCCAGTTCGTCGAGCAAATCTTTGCCGATCGTGTCATCGACCTCGAAGGTCACTCCGTCGTAACGGATTCGGTAGCCCATGGTGATGTCCTGTCGTCGATGCCAGCGTCCGAGCCGTGAATGCCGACGCATATGCAAGGCTACTTGCCAGCTCCCGCTTCATAGCCGAAAGCGACACCGACGCCGTCAGCACACCGGTCTCCACGATGTCGTGCTTGTTTGGGTCCACCACACGCCTCCGTGCCACGAGAGCAGGATGAGCGATTGTGCAGCTCACTTCCGTATCGGAAGACCAGGGCAGTCCCTGGCGATGTATTCCCATAGGCAGTAGATTCGGTCGCCTGGATAGCCAGTATCAACGTCGACGTGGTGTCCGCACCGCCGGGAAGTACTTAAGTAACGTGAAGCAGTCTGATGTCCCTCCAGGCCGTCGGACACGATCGGCGTTGTGTGTCGTCGACAGTCATCCGAAAGATGTGGAGCATCAGCAATGTCAGAGCACAGCGTGTTCGACCCATCCGAGCGTGAACAGGACTCGGTTGTCCGTGCACTGCTCGATGATCCCACCGTCGGTGTCGTCGACACGACACTCGAACAGCTGGCCTCGCTTCGCCGGTTACTTCCCGCGATGACCGGCAAGACCGAGGAATTGCCGCGGTGGGTGCATTACCCGTGGCGGCGCACCCTGGTGCGGGTCCTCGGTCCACGCAGCTTCGATCGGCTACGACTGGATCGCAACAGAAACAAGATTACTTCCGCAGAGCAAGCTCGGTTCAGAGGCCTGCGAGTGGGAGTTGTCGGGTTGAGCGTCGGCCATGCCGTCGCTCATACCCTCGCGATGGAAGGACTGTGCGGGGAGTTGCGTCTGGCGGACTTCGACGAGCTCGATCTCTCCAATCTCAACCGTGTGCCGTCCTCGGTCTTCGACTTGGGCCTGAACAAGGCGGTCGTCGCGGCCCGGCGGATCGCCGAACTCGACCCCTACCTGAATGTGCGGGTTTTCGCGGACGGTGTGACGGCCGAGACGCTCGATAACTTTCTGGACGGGCTCGATCTCGTTGTGGAGGAATGCGACTCGATCGACACCAAACTGTTGGTCCGCCATCACGCCCGCGCCCGAGGAATTCCTGTGGTGATGGAGACCAGCGATGGAGGCGTACTCGATGTCGAACGCTTCGATCTCGAACCCGACCGACCGGTGTTCCACGGACTGCTCGGCGAGATGACGACCGCGGATGTGGCCGACTTGACCGTCGAGCAGAAGAGCACAATTGCAGCGACGTTGCTCGAGCCGACAAAACTGACCCCGAGAATGATCGCGTCGGTGCCGGAAATCGGGCGCACGCTCTCGACATGGCCGCAGCTCGGCGGCGACGTCGCGCTCGGCGGTGCCGCGGTGACCGCCGCTGTGAGGGCGTTCGGCCGCGGTGAACCGCTCTCGTCCGGTCGGCGGCGAATCGACCTGGATTCGTTGGTGCGTACCGGAGTCGATCCGACGGCCGGATACGCAGGGGGATGAACGAGCGCGCCAAGACAACAAGGGCAGCCAGACATTCCGTGCCGGGATCGCGCCCAACTCTGATTCGAGGAATCACCCGATGAACGTAATCGACAAGTCTCGTCGGCGCGCGAACCCTTGGCGATCACGACTCGATACCCGTACTACCGCGGTCATTGTCAGCGCCACCGGCGCTGTGCCGCTGTTGGCCATTGCCCTGGTGTCTCCGACGTTCCTACGCCCGAACGCGCTTCCGATTCTCATCGTGGTGCTCACGTTCACCGCAGTCACCGTGCTTTTCGCTGCCAAAGTGGGGCGGTTGAGTGAACGCCAATTCGCGGTCCTGGGTCTCGGGGGCATGATCGGTGTCGCGATCAGTGCCTACCTGATCGCGGATTCGTCCGGGACGCGCGCGGTCACCTCGATGCTCGCGATCGTTCCGGCCATCGCCGCATCCAGCTCACCGCCACGCGTGACCGCCCGCCTGTCTGCGGCCTCGGTCGTCATGGTCACGGCGCTCTCGGTGGTCAGTGTGGGATCCTCCGGGTGGGCGGTGACCGCCGTCGCGATCGGTGCCGCCGCGACCACGGTGCTGGTGCCGGTCGCGCTCATCGGCGGCCTACGCCGAACCCTGTCCTCGGTCAACGAGAAACTGCAGCGGCTGGCCGACACGGACCCGTTGACCGGTCTGGTCAACCGCCGTGGATTGCTTTCGAATGCCCAGGTTCTCGTCCAGGAGGCGTGCGAGCGGAGGGAACCGCTGTCTGCTCTCGTCATCGATGTCGACTACTTCAAGACCGTCAACGACACCGCCGGTCATACGGCCGGGGATCGAACGCTTGCAGCAGTCGCAGACACCCTGGCTTGCGCTGTGCACGCAGCGGTCGGCAAAAACGCGGTCGTCGCTCGAACCGGTGGCGAAGAATTCCTGATTCTCGCCCCGCACCGAGACGGCCACGAACTCACCGAACGGATACTCGATCGAGTCCGGTCCGACTGCACGGTGACTGTGAGCATCGGAACGGTGACGCTCGACGTCCGGCCCACTGCGCCCGGCGAACCGGCGTTGCCCACCGCAAACGTTTCCTCCCGCGAATCGGGAGGTCTCGATCACGTGCTCGACGCCGTGATCCGCGCCGCTGACGCCGCGCTCTATCGCGCCAAAGCCGACGGGAGAGATCGCGCGTTCCACGCCGGCACACTCACGATCACATGGTCGGGCAGCCCCAGGTCCGGCCAGATGAGGACGAACCGCCCCAAACTCCCGACCAGCCGTCACGCCGCCGACGGGACGCGCTGACCGTCTCCACGCAATGAGTGGGCCTCGCGGACCATCGACTGCCACACCTCGGGTCTCGCACTGAGGGCCAGTGTGTGCATGTCCCACCACATCATGACGGTCCGGTATTGCTCGCTCGGGTACGCCGCGGCCGGAATGGCATGGTCGATCCGCCCGCCGGAGCTTTCCCACAGGCGCAGGACGTGATCGGCCGCGCTGGCGAACAGGTACCGGCTGCCGGTCAGTTCGAGCGTCGGCAATGCTGTCCGAGCCAGCACATTCGACACCGTCCGCCCTGCGGCACCCGCATCGACCCACGCGCTTTTCATTTCCACGATCCCGTGGGGGATCCGGGCGTGCAACAGTTCGGTGACCAGAGGCAGTCCAGGCGAGTCCTGCCATTCGGTCAACACGTGGGACTGCTCGATCATCGTGTAGGGGCCTTGTGCCCTGACTCCGCCAAGCATCTGTCCTGCCCTGTCGAGCACCACGTAGAACAGGGTTGTCGTTGCGCCGGAGGCGACTTCGTCCAGATCGAGCGCAGCGGTGACACCATGGCGTGAGTACGATTCCCACGCTCCTTCGACATAGCGGGACCACAGTTCCGGGGATCCCGATGGTGTCGCGGCCGTCAATGTCATGGTTCCACCGGCGCAGCGCGTCGACCGGGAACCGACGTCGAGCCCTTGACCGACGGGACGGACGAGCCTGTCTGTCTGTGTGCTCTGTCGGCTGGCCGACGAGTTGCGCGTAGCGTGCCGATCGGCTGCGGACTCGATGGCATCGGCCGAGTGCGAGCTCGAAAGTATGGGAATCGTCATCGATGAGCTCCTGAGGGGGTGGTGCCCGATAACCCTTCTGGGGCATGTCGAGCGAGTAGTCGGTGTGGAACAGCTAACACAGCTATTGTGCAACAAACAAGCCTACGGACCGGAGGAATGCTTCAAAACATCCTTTCAGTCTGTTAACGGCGGCTCAAATGTGTTATGTCACTGAATTGAGCGCATGGAAGTCGCACAGTTCATGATTCATCACATCACCTGGTTGCGTGGAGCCGGTTTTCAGCGAGGATGTGTCGGTCAACGACTTCGTTTCGCTCCGGATGTCGCTCAGTCACAGGCCGTCCTACGGCGGAGCGGGGACGACGGCTTCTTCGCCGCACACGAAGGGCTGCGGGCTAATCCGCACCCATCGGGAACACGAATCGTTGTCGAGTTCTTGCGCTGCTCTCGCTCTCGCCATCCAGCGGGTCTGTCTGGTGCTCTGCGTGCCCGATGAGTGACGATCCGAGCGGACTCTGCTTGAATTCGTCCATGGTTGCTGCAGGAAGTAACACAAATTCTGGACCGGCTGTTGGTGATGAGGTCCAGCTCCGGAGGGGCGGAGAAATGGTGTCGGGGATCGTCGTCGAGGACTACTCCGATCAACTTGTCTCCGGTCCCGCGTTGGGTCGCGACTGGGCGCACCCGCATCGATGGGCTGTCGCGTTGAACTCGGGAGAACTCGCCTTCGTCGACGACGGTGATTTGCTGACCGAGATCGACGGAAAGAAACGGTGAGCGGTGGCGCCCGAGCAGCAATGTGATCGTTGGTTGCGTTTGCCGTGTTGTGGGAGCCGTTCGGGGGAGCGTCGGCATCGGATGTATTCGTCGAGTTCGGACTCGGGATGGGTGAGTATCGCCGCCGGTTGAGGGAACGACTGGACGCACATGATCGAGATTGCCTCGACCCGGCGTTACGGGATCGGCTGGTCGAGTATTCACGACGCCGGGATGAGCGCGCGCCGCGTCGGCGAATAGTGAAGAAAAAGCAAGCGTCACCACTGTTTCGGTACCGATGGGTGGCGGATACGGACGACGAGAGGTCTGTGCGCTCCCGGTAGGTTCAGTATGCGGCGTGTCGGTTCCGTCGTCGCGGCGGTACGACGGAACCGACACACCACAACCCCGACAGCACTCGCACGAGGCTGTGCGGGATCTCGTGCAACGACCGACCAGCGTGCCTCTACCCTCTCACTCAGCTGGGTTCCAGCAGAGAGTTGTTCGCTACTCGACGACGTCGGACCAGTCTCCCGCCGCGTCCGGGTCGAGGAACCCGAGAAGATCGTTCAGCATCTTCTCAGCGCGGCTTTCGACGTCGGCGAAGACGGACTCGATGTCGCCGAGAAAGTCATGAGCTCGTCTGCGTGCGAGTGTTCCACGTTCGTAGTAGCCAGAGTCGAACGAGGTCGTCGTCGATGCGGGTTCCGGTGCAAGATCCGGTTCGGGGCGCTGAGCCCGAATTCGATGGCGTGGGTGGATAGGCGCTCGCCCGTTCAGGTGCATCCGCACGATGTCGGCCACCGCACGCGGGGTGAGCGGGGCTTCACTCAGCGGGGTGTGGCCCCACCGGTCGATCGGAGTCAGCAGTAGCTGTTCGCTGGCCGGATCGAGATGCCGGTCACATCCGGCGAGTTCGGTAACGCCTACCTCCTCGATGGCATCAGCGAGCATGCCGTTGCTCGGGTACCGCTCGTAGTGCCCGAGTACCTCGCACCAACGTCGATACACACTCTCCGGGGATACACCCGATCTCACCAATCTGGGCGAGGTGACGGCGTGAGCGCCGTTGGCTGTCTCGACGTGTAGAGCATCTGCCTGCAGATCTACAGTGACATCGCACATCCGCACCGCCGCGATCTGCGTAGACGGCAGACCCGTCGAAGCCAACACAAGCATCAGGGCGTCTCGTCGCGCGAACAACGCTGTCGGCCAACCCGATTCCGGGAGACGCCCGATGATGCCGCCGATGAGGGTAGTGAGATCGTGCAGTCGTTCTGCGCGGGCCACGTCGAGGGCAGCCCGGACGGTCTCTGCGCGTCCCGGTGGCGGTAGGTTGCGGCGGTAGTGGGCGGCGTCGATGACCGCGATCCGGCGGCGTTGCGTCCCTGGCGCTGCAGGATGCGCTCGTAGGAACCAAGCAAGCGATTGTGGCGAGGCCGGCACAGCCGGCTGATCGAGAGCGGCGCACCAGTCCTCGAACAGTGACCAGGTGTGCCGATCCCGCTCCACCACAGACGCTTTCACGCTACGTGCCGCATGCACCGGATCAGGATTGGCGACGTCGGCTGCAGGTGCCGCCCAGACTTCGGTCGGCTCGCCGGCGCACGTGCCCCCCGATCTTCGAGTTGGCTCATAATCCTAGGTCGGTGACGGCGTTGCCGACCAGCGGCGCATGCTCGCGCGCGTAAATTTCGACCATGCCGGGTGTGGTGTGTCCGGTTTGCCGCATGATCGCGTGCGCGTCGGCGCCGTTGCGGAAAGCTTGGGTGACGAATCCTGCCCGTAGTGAATGCCCGCCGAGTTGTGCGACGGTGTCGGGGTCGTACCCGGCGTGAGCGGCGCGGCGGCGGATGGCCGCATGTACCGCAGCCCCGGACAACGCGGCGGCGGAAAGGTTGCCGTTCTTACGGATGGATCGGAAGAGGGGTGATCGCTTCTCGGGAGTGGGCAGGGGGCCGCGACAGACGTGAGAATCGAATTCTGCTGCGCGGGAATGTAACCGAATGACGGCGACTCTGCCGCCGGTGTCGAACGCGGCGACGATCTGCTGCCAGCGTATCCACGCGCAGACCGGGCAGGATTCGTGGCGGTCGGTGAACGGTAGGGCTTTGACGGTTCCGGTGCCGTCTTGGTCGGTCTTGGATTTCCGGATCCGTACGTGTGCGCCGTCGAGGCGGTCACGGCGGATATCGCGGCACTCGAGGGCGACGAGTTCGCTGCGGCGAAACGCCCCGGTGTAGCCCATCAGCAGCAGCGCGGTGTCGCGACGTTCGAGTACCTCCGATGCCCACCCGGACGCACTGCGGCGTGCGTAGTCGACGATCGTGGTGATGTCAGTAGTCAGCAGCGGGGCACGCCGGTTGCGGGGCCGCTCCCCCGCAGACGCGTAATCACGGCGAATGCCTGCGAGGGTGGCGCGCACCATCTCGTGGCTGCACGGGTTGTCGTGGCCGGTAGCGCGGTGGCGGTCGGTGATCGCCGCGACCCATTTGCCGAATGTCGACGGCGCGTACGCCCGCGTGCCGTCGACGGTGAGTGTGTCGGCCGCGGCGACGAGGTATGCCGCCACCGTCGCGGGGTGCGCCGGTAGCGGGATCTGTCCGGCGGCGATGCACCAGGTCTCGAATCGTCGCCACGCCGAATCGTAGGCGCGGCGGGTAGCAGGAGACCGTGCCGACGCCATCGACCGTTCTATCCGAGCCGCGATCTCGACCGGCAGGTCCGGAAACACCGCCGCACCACTCACTGAAACGACCGAATACGTGTCCAGGACCTCATCGAGCTGCCGTTCTGCCATGACAGGGACTGTAGCGAGCACCCCCGACAGCTTTTTCGAGTCCAAAACACGCTGAACAGGCGTTTCAGCGATGATGGTGCGGGAAGGAAAATTCTCGTCGGTGACCGCACAAATAACGTTGGTGACTATGACCCCGGCGCGAAAACGGGCTTCTCGGCTGTCGCAGCGTGTGCGTCGCGGACGACCCCGCTCCATCGGGCGAGAGCTACGTCGGCGGATGTTGCAGCGGGATCCCGTGGTCGAGGAACAGTTGCACCGTCTCATCCAGCTCCGCTGCGGTGCGGCACCCCCAGCGCAGGAAGTTGTACAACGAACTGGCGGATGCGGGATCGACGCGCGCCGCCGCGATGGCGGCCTCAGCCGCAGCATGCGCGTCAGCCCACAGATCGCGCTCGGGTGCGGGATAAGACGAGCGCGTCGGAGCTGTCCCGGGATCGACCGGCTCATACGGTCGTGGGCTCAGCAGAGATGCGTGCGCACCGCCGGCATCGATCTCACCGCTCTCGACCATCGCAATGCCGATCGCTGCAGCCTCGAGAACTTTCGCCTGCTCGTCCCAGTGCAGGTCCTCGAACGGAACCCACGCTGTCCGCAACGGGCGAGAACGACCGGCGGCCCTCCAGATCGCAACGAGCCTCGTCGCCCACCGTCCGGTGCGAACCAGTGGCGAGGACACTTCGTCGACGACGGTGCGCAGAAGCCGGAACCACACTGCGGCATGTACCCGGCCTGGGCCGAGTTCCACCCATCCCGTCGTCAGAGCCTCGGTGCTGCGCCGATCGAGGTCCGTGACCGCTGAGGGAACCGGAACGGGCGAGACCCGTTCGTCCGAACCGAACCGGACCTGATCCCAGAAGATTGCATGACCAGGGAAAGCAGAGCAGGGTTCGAGTCGACAACGGTGGTCGAGGCAGCTGCTCAGCACCGGATATTGCTGCAGCAGAGTCATGTTGATATCAGCAGTGGATTCGAGGCTGTCGATACATGCCGGGCATGCCCGACTGCGCGGAGTGCTAGCCCACGGCAACCATGCCTCGCTCGTGGGTGTGCGGCGTCGTCGATCCTCCCTCGCGAGGTCGGCCGGTAGCAGGATCGAGAACTGGTGGACGTAGGTGTCGAAGTCGCAGTCGGCGGGGTCGGTGCTGTCGAGCAACCACGGTGTCCACCCCGCCAACGTCATCATCCGCACCCTCTCTACCGGGACTGCGCCGCGACCGGCCAGCTCGACAAGTATCGGCTCCGGTGTGTAGCGGTCGAGATCCTCGACAGCACAATCGATTTCGAGGTCTGCGAGCAGGTCAGAGGGCCTGATGTGCGGATACAGCTCGCATATCCGGGCCAACCAGGACGAGAGGGCCTCACCTGGCAGTGGCTGCGGGTGCAGCGGCCACGGGCGAACGTACGCATCATCGGGCATAGGTGCGAGCCGCGCGTTCATGCGAGGTGGCGCTCGAACTGGCGGCGGCGCTCCGTGGGGCCGACGTACGGAGTGCGCGTGAGCACCGATGAGGTGATCGCTTCCTCTCCGCTGTCGACGGCGGTCACTGCTGCGGCAGTGAGCAGCGTTGTCAGTTCACCGATGGTGCCCTCGGAGCGAGTGAGGAGGTAGTCGGTCATCTCCGGTGATGTCAGGTGCGAGGGTTTCCGGAGGGGGAAGCTCGTGGTGAAGCTGGCCAGCAGTGATCTGGTGTCGGCCGTGTTGGTCCAGACCGGCAAAGTCATGGGGTGGAATCGGTTCTCCAGCTGGGGATCGGTCCGGATGGCGAGGTAGGCGTCGCGGGTTCCGACGGCGACAAGAGGAATGCGTAGTTCGTTGCCCAGGAATCGCAGCACGTTCAAGAATTCGCGGCGGACGTTGTCGCGGCCGGCGAGAACATTGTGGAGCTCGTCGATGATCAACATCCGTACGCCGGTGGCGCGGAGCAGCATCAATGCTTGCTGTTCGAGTTCGTGGACCCGATTGCGTGGTCGGGTCGGTGTTCCCAACGCTGTGAGCAGTGCGAGGTAGAACCGGCCGGGTGACGGGTCCGGGGGCATCTGCATGCACAACACCGGTATCTGCTCGCGGTCGGACAAGCTGATCGGCGGATGAGTGCGCCGGAACTTTTCGATGATCATCGACTTGCCGTTGTTCGTCGGACCGAGCAACAGTAGGTTCGGCATACGCTGCCGGTCCGGCCACGACAGCAACGTCTCCAGATGGTCGATGACCGTACGGGCCTGCGGATACCCGATCCACCTCTCCGACCGGATCAACCGGATCCGGTCCGCGTCGTCGAGTGCGGTGAGCGGTCGAACCGACTCCCGCAGGTGCCCCAAATCCTCGATGGACGACCCGGTGGCTTCGTCGCTGCTTCCTGTCGATGCGGTCATCGGCTCACCATTCCTCGATGTCGCTGAAAACCGGCGCTGCGGTGCTGCCGTCCGTCTGAGACTCCACCGGCGGGTGAACCACCGGAATCGGTGCAGACGCGGCGTCGGTGAGGTGTGTGCGGCGGGCGCGGTTGCGCCGGGCTTTGCGGGTGGCTTTCTGCGAGCGGTCGGTAACCTCGCGCATCTGCTCGATCATCGAAAACAGTGCGCTCTCATCAACGTTCGACCGACCTTGTTCGCGGAGACGAGTGATAGCAGCTCTGTGCTCCCACAGTGTCACCGCGGGATGTGACATCGTCCGGTACGGCACCTCGACATAGCCGGCACCGTCTGGTTCGAGGACCCAGATTCTGCTCAAATCTCGTGGGTCACGTCGTATCACGAACCGCCCCAGATCCTCTCGCCGCGCAACCCACGGTTTGAGCGCGTTCGAGAAGTAGTGCACGTGATCCAGAACGAAGCCCGTACGCGTCAGACGTCGCCGGATGACGGGAAGAAAGTCCACCAGGAACGCGGTTTCGCCGAGCACCACACGAGGGGCATGACCAACTGCGGCGACCTCGCCGGCCCACACGCCGGCAGGAGTGTTCCCGATCCCTGTGTGAACGCTCGCGTGATACGAGGCTATGGCCAGGACCAGCCAGCGCTCCAACTCACGCAATGTCAGCGCCGCGTGCTTGTCCGAGTCGTAACTTCCGCGATCCGCTGGGTTCGAGAAGGTGGTCCCAGGTAGCTCGTGCACCGCCGTCATCGCCGTTCCGATGATGCGTTCGACGATCCCGCCGTAGTGCGGTCGGCCCGGAGGACGGTACTGGAGTGTGATGGCGTGCTGGGCGCATCCGCGGCGCAGCGCTTCGCTTTTGAACTCGGCAGCGTTGTCGAGATACAACTGTTTCGGTTTACCTGCCATCGGCCACTGCACCTGCTCCGCGAGCTCGCATGCCTCTAGCCATGTCTGCTTCTCGCAGCACACGCGGCCCAGGCACAACCCGACCGATATCGACGACGGCGGCTCCAGGGTTACGACGAACCCGAGTACGGAACGGCTGAGGACATCGATGGCGATCGTCAGGTAGGGGCGGCCGATCGGTTGCCGCTCGTACTCGTCGACGATCATCAGATCGACGACGGTGTGGTCGATCTGGACCTGATCGAGAATCCCCGCAACTGTCGGTGGACTGTCGCCGGCGGACTGACGTGGGCGGGCGGCATCGGATCCTCCGCGTGACCTGGCCACCGATGCCGGATGGAGGGCGGCGATTCGTGCGGTGACGGTGTTTCTGGCCGGCACTGGCAGACCTGCGCGGTGGCAGGCCAGTGCTATACGTCGGTGCAGCGCAGCGACACTGAGCTTCTGGCGGTGAAGAAAGTATCGGGTGAGATGGTCGCTGATCACTTCTTCGACCTCAGCCGTTACTCGGCTGCGGCCACGCCCTCCCGACGAGACCTTCGTCAGTAGGTCGGTGACCGTACCCGTCCCATCCCTGAGTTTGCCGAGCAACGCATAGACCCGACGCCGCGACAACCCCAGTCGTTCGGCCGCATCATCGACCGCTTCCAAACGCACCGGATGCATCTCCAACATAGGAGCCAACACGGCGAATCGGGTCTCTGCCTGCGCCCACCGCTCCCCCGACGCCGTCAGCACACCGGTCTCTACGATGGCGAGCTTGCCCGGGTCCACCACAAGCCTCCCCTGTCACCGAGAGCCGAGCGCGATCGTGCAGCGCACTTCTGACATCAGAATGTCAGAAGACCACTGCATTTACCCACAAATCGCCAGCAAAAGGTGCCGCCGTCTTCTGAAACTGACATCAATCACTCCCAGTGGCCCGTTCGCACTCGTCCGGTATGACGACGGTCAAAACGCACACCCAAACCCGCAGAAAGCGACTCAGGCGAAGACTGCCCGGTGGTCGCTCGGTGAACTCGTCTGTGTACGACTAGCTGTCGGCGCAGCTCGCTAGGCTCTGAGGAGATACCGGACAGTACGACAGATAGGGCAAGGCATGGGACTCAGCGAAGTCGAAGTCATGAAGCAAACTCGACATCGAATCCTGAAGAAACCTCTCCAAGGACAAGATGCTGCGGTTTGCCGCTTTCATGCCCGACATGGACACCGAAGTAGCCCTCAAGATCATCGAACAGTTCCCAGCTTTCAAGGAATTCGCCCTGGACACGGTGAAAGAGATAGAAGAGGCTCACAAGTCCACGCTCAAGTCGAATGATAAGAGCCAGAAACAGGCATACAAGGCTTTTGAAGATATCCGCGAGATCCTCAAGGGTGAGCTCGACAAGGATGACCTCACCTGGGACCAATGAAGTTCATCATCGAACTGATCCAAGAAAACGGGAAGCAAGTATCCCAGAAGGACAGTGAGAACAAGGAGTTCCTCAACACCGTCCTCGGAAAGGTCGCGGTCTTCGGGGGTGGTGCAATTGCTGCGGGAGCGGTTTTCTTGGGTGGCAAAATCATGCTCGAACAGGACGACGGCATCAACCGAATAGGCACCTGAGTCGACCACGGAGGTGCCCGCTACCTGGGCCGAGAATCGAGCCACCAGCCCGCGCTTGACGTCGCGAACCGCAACCGTGCCCACTCCCAGCACTCGGTCGGCGCGGTCCAGACACCCCCTGAACGAAGTTGAACTTGTGTGCTTCTATCGCAGTCTCTGAAAATTCAATTCCGGTGATCGATTGTGAAGTTCACTTCTGCATTCAAAATGTCAGAAGGCGACTGCAATCGGAGGTAATTCCCCAGGGAAGTCATGACGGCCACTTCTGAAACTGACAGCGTCGACCGAATTGTCAGTTTCAGAACACGACTGCACTAGTTCAGAAGACGACTGCACTTACCCACCACACGGGAGCGCCGGTCAGTAGCATTCATCCCGCCGAGCTACGCGTACAACCACCATATAGAACAGCTTCTGTGATCGAAAAGTCCTCGATCTACCAGTGAACATGATTGCCCTCGACACGTCGTGTGTGTTCCCTTGGAGTCTTTGACTTTGACGTAGCTCGTCACCGGTATGTTGAGTGCGCTTGTGCGCCAGACGTTCTATGCGTTCGATTCGAAGTATCCCGATTCACTCTCGACCTACTGCAGTGGGGTTAAATTGGGTGGCGCAGTTCATGTTCGAGTGTGGTCTAGTCGACTGCGTGTCGATGCGGCGTGGCAATGAACCTCGGTTCCGAGCCTGGTGCCCGCTCTGAGTTCGACGACAATGCTGTGTTCGGCGAAATGTTCAGCGTCTTGGTGACGCCGTGTGCCACGTACCCGTGTTGAGAAGATCGCGGTGGTCGGCGGATCGGGAATACCGGGCTTGATACGCGAACACAGGTGTCCAATCCGACCCGTTGCACGGCCGGTGCCGTCGTGGCCGGTGCCGTCGTGGCCGTTAGTCGAGCTCAACAACCGGGTTCGGTTGTTGAGCTGCAGCGCTGGCACATAGACACCTCGGCCTGCTGACCGAGAATCTCGAACGTACATCGGATCTGCTTGGGTCGATCCCTGGTCAGGCTATAGTGGTGTCCGGCGATGGATCTCCGCCGAGACCGCCCCGTAGGGGGTTGTCTGAACCGCCCCAACCCTGGGGCTGATGGCTCCTTTCCCTGAGTGGAAGGAGTCTGTCCATGAACGGCCATCACGACCCGAATCCGACCCTACCGGTCGATCCCGACAGTGCGCCCCCAAGCCCGCTGCATGCGCGAGCGTCCGCGATCGCCGCCGTCGGTGTCGGTGGATTGGTCGGGGCCCCGCTCCGATACCAACTCGGACTGTGGTGTTCCTCTGCCGCGAGTGGCTGGCCGGTGACGACCTTCGCTATCAACATCGTCGGGGCGTTCCTGCTCGGAATGCTGCTGGAGGGATTGGCTCGCCTGGGCCCGGACACAGGGTGGCGGCAGCGGGTCCGGCTGTTGGTGGGCACCGGGATGCTCGGTTCGTTCACTACCTACAGCACACTGGCCGTCGATACCGATCTGTTTCTGCGCAGCCATCAGTGGTGGGCCGCCGGCAGCTACGCGGCCGGCACCGTACTGGTGGGTCTGGTCGCCACCACCGCCGGAATCGCGATCGCCGCGCGACTGCGGACACGGCCCGCGGAGGCAACACAATGACGACACTCTGGATCGCCTGCGCGGGCAGTGCAGGGGCGATCGTCCGTTTTGTGCTCGACGGGGCCATCAGGCACCGCCGGGCGTCGGATTTTCCCTGGGCGACAGCGATCATCAACGTGACCGGATCACTGCTCCTCGGATTCGTCACCGGACTGATCCTTTTCCACGGACTACCCCAGGAACTTCAGCTGATCGTGGGCATCGGTTTCTGCGGCGGGTACACCACCTTCAGCACCGCCAGTTTCGAGACGGTGCGGCTGATCCAACGTCAGAAGTACATCGCTGGCGTGTTGAACGCGGTCGGCACCCTGCTGGTGACTGTCGTCGCCGGCGGTGCCGGTCTCGTCCTGGCTTCCGTATGAGGAGAAAACAATATGAGGAGAAAACAATGACCGAGGACGATCCCAGCCACGCCTCCTGCGACGACCTAGGGGACTGGCGCGCTCCGCTACAGGTGGACGGCCCCGCCGCCTCGGTAGAACCGGTGTGCCACCTGGTCGTGGGGTTCGACCGGCACCCAGCAAGCCACGCTGCCTTGACCTACGCGATGGACCTTGCCGGTCGACTGAACGCGTTCCTGCATGTAGCGCACATCGTCGACACCGATGACCTGCCGATCGACCCGGACAGCGACGACTGGGAACAACGCATCGCCGACGCTGTCGAACAAGAGCGCCGCGAGGCATGCGCGATGCTGGCCGCCATCCCCGGGAACTGGGCGTTCTACTCGAGGCGGGGCAACCCGGCTCGACTGTTGACCACGATCGCCGACGCCAACGACGCCCTGATGATCATCATCGGTACCACCCGCGGCGGGATGATGTCACTGGTGGAGAGGGCCGTCGGCGAATCGGTGTCCGCGACACTCGCCCGCCACGCCCACCGCCCGGTCCTCCTCGTCCCCGCTACCGATAGGCAGCATAGTGACGCAGCCCAAACACGCCGGTGACCCATCCGCCGCACCGGGTTCCCGCCGCGCGCTTCCAGAAAGAAATCCACCGAACCGCCACGACCATCGATGGGGGGCGTGTCGGTTCGTTGTCGCGTTCGGGACGGTCAGCATGCTCGCGGACTTCGTCTACGAAGGTGCCCGCTCGATCACCGGCCCCCTCGCCTCGCGGGGGGCTACCGCCTTCGTCGTCGGGGTGTGGTCACCGCATCCGACGAGGTCGCAGCGCTGATGGTGCGCTCGGTCTCCGGCCCGGTGGCATACACCAAGCCGCCGCTTCTGGGCGTCGACGTTTCCGGTTACGCCCACCCCGTCATCGCCGTGCACTTCCTCTGGATCGCCGGCGCACTGGCGCGTCTGCGTTCTCGTGATCGACGAACGGAGCGGCAAAGCCATCCGTTCCCCAGCCGAAAACCGATCTGCTCTACGACATTCGATTCCCGCGTCGCTCACCGTCGTTCCCGCAATCCAGGTCATCGCAGTGGCCGCCCTACTCGCCACCGGTCGTCGCCGCACCTGGCACCCCACCGTCCATCCCACGCAACCCAACCAAGGAAAGTCACCTATGTTTCCTGCTCGTCCGTGGATTCGGCCGTTTGCCGCCGCTCTGCTCGCATTTGCCGCACTGCTCGCCGCCGGCACTCTCGCCTCCACCACTGCTGTGACAGAGGCGGGTCTGCGGTTCCACGACCGTATCGCCCTTCATCGCGCCGGCTGGGCCACTGCCCTCGCCGAATTTGTCACGGACTGCGCACAACCGGTCGTCGGAATCGTGGTGGCGATCGGTATCGCCGCATGGCTCACGTGGAGAGGCCGACGGGTCGACGCGGCATGGGCCCTGGCAGTGATGGCATCTACCCTCGTCGTGTCGACAATCGCGAAATACAGCATCCGCGAACCCCGTCCCCCGCAACGGTTCTGGCTGATTCCTCCCGACACCGTGTGGTCGTTCCCGTCTGGACATACAGCGGTGGCTGCGGCCATGATCGGGCTTGTGGTCCTGCTCACCGCTCGGGCGCACGTAATTGTCCGGCGGTTGGCCCGCACGACATCAGTGCTGTTCGCGCTCGCCGTCGCTGCCTCCCGGCTGTACCTCGGCGTACATTTCCCGCTCGACGTCGCCGCGAG
This sequence comes from Rhodococcus sp. MALMAid1271, assembly GCF_049195265.1. Taxonomy (NCBI): domain Bacteria; kingdom Bacillati; phylum Actinomycetota; class Actinomycetes; order Mycobacteriales; family Nocardiaceae; genus Rhodococcus; species Rhodococcus sp. MALMAid1271. The sequence goes on from NZ_JBMIRQ010000049.1 coordinate 109,143, forward strand.
CATTCTTGCCGCCAGCACTGCGCTCCTCGCACTGTGGACCATGTGGTCGATCCCTCCGGTCCGACACTGGGTCAATGTCCGGCTCGGACCGACCCCTCAGGCAGCCTCACCCGACTGATCGCGGACCCACTCCGACTCCGAGCACTACGTGACGGGAAGGTGAATACAAGTCCGCCGTCGACCGTCCGCGGCTGGTAGCGCAGGTGAGGATCGTTGCCCACAACTCGATACCCTCAGGTTGGTCAGCCGTTGAGAGCGTGCACGCCGACGGGGCCTTCATCTCGCTGAGAGGCGTCAGGTCTAGACGGATGAGCGCCCGGACGTCCGGGCGCGGTCTCGCTGGGAACATGGCCCGACGTTAGCCCCAGCACCTGCGTGGAAGGTCAAGGATTTGACCTTCCACCCGACTCGAAGGTTTATCCTCGTGCGCATGTCCGCTCTGCGCATTTCACAGCTGTCATCGGCGACCGGCGTCCCGGCGACCACGCTACGGTTCTACGAAAGCGAGGGCCTGCTCCCGGCGGACCGTTCGGCGAACGGTTACCGCGTTTACGACGACCGCGCTCGGCAACGCTTGGCGTTCATCACCGCCGCCAAGAGCCTGAACCTGTCGCTGCCGGAGATCAAACTTCTCCTTCGTGTCTGGGAGAAAGACTCCTGCGCAGCAGTCAAAGCCGAACTCGGCCCCGCCATCGAGTCCCACATCGCGCACGCCAACGAATCGATCGCTCAATTGACCGCTCTGCGTGAGAGTTTGACCGACGCGCTGGCCCGGCTCGGGGACACACCCGACGCGCCGACGCCATGCAATCCGGACTGCACCTGGCTGATCTCAGCGAACACCGCGGTGGGCACCGCATGAACATATCGAGCACCACCTCGGTGGTGGCGTGGCTGGAGAAGTTCCAGATCCCGCTCTACCTGCTGGCCCTGCTCATCGGTGGCGGTGTCGGTTTGGGTGCGCCGTCGTCGGCGCATGCGTTCGAGATTGCTATCAATCCGGTACTGATCGTGTTGCTCTACGCTACGTTCCTCGCGGTTCCGTTCTCCGCCATCGGCGCATCGCTGCGCGACGGCACATTCTTGCTCAGCGTCGTAGTACTGAATTTCGTGCTCGTTCCAATCGTCGTATTCGCTCTGACCCGGTTCGTTGCTGCTGATCAGGCGGTACTCGTCGGTGTGCTGTTGGTGTTGTTGGCTCCCTGCATCGACTACGTCATCGTCTTCAGTGGGTTGGCCGGTGCAGCGTCGGAACGGCTCCTCGCGAGCGCGCCGCTGTTGATGTTGTTGCAGATCGCGTTCCTGCCGCTCTACCTGTGGTTGTTCGTCGGGTCCGAGCTGGTGGAGATCATCGACATTGCACCGTTCGTCGAAGCGTTCGTGCTGTTGATCGTTGTTCCTCTGGTGTTGGCGGCCCTGACGCAAGCACTTGCGCGTCGTCGGCGTATCGGCACCCAGATCATGGATGTGATGGCCGCGGCGATGGTGCCGGTCATGATGGCCACTCTTGCCGTCGTCGTGGCGTCGCAGATCGACGCAGTCCGCTCCGAAGGCTCCCAGCTGTTTGCCGCGGTGCCGATCTTCGTCGCGTTCCTGGTCATCATGGCGGTTGTCGGATGGGCGACGGCCAGAGTGACCCGCCTGGACGTCCCGGACGCTCGGGCCTTGATCTTCTCCGGTGCCACCCGAAATTCGTTGGTCGTTCTGCCGCTGGCGCTCGCGCTGCCACCAGCACTGTCTCTTGCTGCCGTGGTCGTGGTGACGCAGACACTGGTGGAGCTGATCGGAATGGTCGCCTACGTCCGACTCATCCCCTGCCTTGTCCCAGCTCACGCTGCGAGAGCACCGGTGAAGTTCGAAACAACTCGCACGAACCAAGGCAATCCTGGGTGACGAGAACTGGATAAAAGCAGGTGGCGTCAGTGAGGGTGAACGAACCACGGGATCCAGTGCCGCGACCCCGTTCCACTTCCCGCGAGCATTGAGCATCGAATGGGGACTTTTCCGGCAAACGCGCCTGTGGGCTCCGCGCCCGCTACGACTGCAGTCTCTACGCTGGCACCGTGCCCCTGCCGACCCATGTGACCGACCTGATCAGCTACGAATTATTGCTGTCCGTCGCCGAGCTGGGAAGCATCGGACGCGCAGGGGAGGCGCATGACATGTCGCAGCCAGCGGCGAGCGCACGCCTGAAAGCACTCGAAAGCCGCATCGGGGTAGCACTCCTGCATCGCGGGCAGCGAGGTGCCACCCTCACCGCAACCGGCGAACTGGTCGCCGGCTGGGCCGAGCGCGTCATCGCCGAAGCCGCCGAGCTCGCCACGAGCATCGCAATGCTGCGCACCGACCGCCACAGCCACATTCGTATCGCCGCAAGCCTCACCATCGCCGAATACCTCATACCGCGATGGCTCATCACACTGCGCTCCCACGACACTTCCATCACACCGACTCTCACCTCCGGAAACTCTGTCGACGTAGCCGCATCGGTGCTCGACGGCCGCGCCGACATCGGATTCGTCGAAAGCCCCGATCTGCCCAGCGGACTCCACTCGAAGGACGTTGCCCGCGACGAACTCGTCGTCGTCGTCGCCCCCGATCATCAATGGGCTCGACGAACGATCACGGCGAGCGAACTGGCCGCGACACCGCTGGTCACCCGCGAACCCGGGTCCGGCACACGTCTCGCGCTCGAACGTGCGCTCCGGACTGCGGGCCCACTCGCCGCGCCACTGCTCGAGGTGTCCTCCACCACTGCCATCAAAGCTGCCGTCATCGGCGGCCTCGCACCGGCCGTACTCAGCTCCCTCGCGGTATCCGCCGAGATCGCCGCCGGAACGCTGGCCCGCGTTCACACAGAGGGGCTCGACCTGCGCCGGTTCCTGCGTGCCGTGTGGCCCGCGGGCCGTGAACTGCGAGGACCGTCGAGCGACCTGCTCGTCGTCGCCCTCAAATCCCCGCAGTCATAACCTGAGGTTGGGACCGGCCAGGTAATCGGTGTCTACCGGTGACGACTGTGTGCGAGGACGCTGGAAGTCATGACCACGACAGCTCTGCACCGCTCCTCCATCACGTCTCGGCGCGGCGACGATACCGAGCGGCCGCGCAAGTGGCCGGTGCTCTCCGACCTCGACCACCCGAGCCAGATCTTCGAACACATCACCCCCAACTGGTTCGCCTCGGTCATGGGCACCGGTATCGTCGCCAACGCCGCCGCCACCCTGCCCGCCCACATCCCCGGACTGCACGTGTTCGCAACGATCGTGTGGATCGCAGCGTCGGTCGCCTTGATCACACTCTCCGGTGCCTTCGCAGTGCACTGGATCCGACACCGGCAGTATGCGCGTGAGCACGCCGCGCATCCGGTGATGGTGCAGTTCTACGGCGCACCCCCCATGGCGCTGCTGACCGTCGGTGCCGGGACGATGCTGCTGGGCAAAGACGTCATCGGAGCGGCGCCCGCAACCGTGATTTTTGCCGTCCTGTGGACCGCTGGCACAGCCCTCGGGCTGATCACCAGCATTCTCGTGCCCTACCTGATGATCACCGCCCACGATCACCAGACCGCCGTCGCACTCCCGGCGTGGTTGATGCCCGTCGTACCGCCGATGGTGTCCGCCTCCACCGGTGCGCTGCTGCTCCCTCATATCGCGGATGGGCAATGGCGCCTGGCCATGCTGTCCGGTTGCTACGCGATGTTCGGGCTGTCACTGATCATCGGAATGCTGACCATGACGCTCATCTACGGACGGCTCGTCCACGGCGGAATCCCGCCGGTCCAGGCAGCACCGACGGTGTGGATCACCCTCGGCATGATCGGTCAATCGATCACCGCCGCGAACCTGCTCGGCAACGATGCACCCTTGGTGTTCACCGGCGAGACCGCCTCCGTCGCAACCGGCCTGCACGTGTTCGGCATTCTGTACGGACTGACGATGGGCGGCTTCGGCGTCTTGATGTTCACCCTCGCAACCGCCCTCACCATCCATGCCGCCCAGAAGGGACTGACATTCTCACTGACCTGGTGGTCGTTCACCTTCCCCATCGGCACCTGCGTCACCGGTGCCACTGCCCTCGGCGGCGCTCTGGGGTCGGCCGCGGTCGAGGCCCTTGCAATCGGACTGTATGCGGCCTTGCTCGCAGCCTGGGGCACAGTCGCCGCCCACACTCTCCGCGGCAGCGTGCAAGGAAAACTTTTTCAACCCAGCTGAACCGACCGCCGGGTAGTACCCACTCGGAACGCTGATACCGAACGAACAGCGTTGATCCAATCGACCACTGACCCCGGAAAGGACTCACGATCACGATGAACACACCGAATGCAGACACACCGACTTCCGATACCCCGAGACGGGGCAGCCGCGGACGCGTCTGGGCACGAGTCACCGAAAATTATCTGACCTGGCTGTTGCTGATGGCGGGAACAGCTGCTGCGGGGGCCTTTCTCACGGCCCTCGCCGGCGGGTTCGAGGGCTGGACCGTCGTCGCAGCGATCGTGACAGTGGTGCTGTTCGCGGGATGTTGGTTCTCATATCGAGACGGTGCACGCCGGGGTGCCGCCGAACCACACATCATCCAGTACCACCCCGACAGCCCGGACGAGGTGATCGACATCGACACCGACACCGGCGAACGCCAGCCCCACCAGGACTGACCGGTCGGAGGCAGCAGCAGCACGATCCGCCCTACCTCAGCACAGTGCGGGGTTCAGGTGCCTTCTCCAGGTGCGTTGCGACCGACAGTGCTGCGTTGATCAACCGCTGGCGAGCAGCCGCCGGTGCGTGTGCGTTGCGAGCCGAGGGGTGCGGTGCCGCTATCACCGGGAGGAGGCGGGTGGGAGCAGATGCAGTGATGACGCGCATGTAGCCATCGAGAGCCTTCGCACCAAGAACGAAAACCACCTCCAGTTTCGGCAGCAAGGCCATAAGCTCGCCGACATATGGGCCCGCCTCACCGAGAACGGATGCCGTCGGCGATACCGGATGACCGGCGTCATCGAGCACTGCCCACGGCACAATATTCCACTTGACGCACTGCACCCGGTCGATACCCGCGTCGGCGAACACCGATTTCAGCACGGGGTTCGTTCGATCTGGATTGTCGAACGAACACATGTTGGTCCCGCCCGGACGTATCGTTTTCGGCCCCGGAGACTCCAACAGCACCAGACAGCGAGCCGCGTCGCCGCCGTCGTCGGGATCGAACAGTGGAATGGACCGTGCAGTGTCGATCCTCCATCGCAACACCGACGCATTGAGTGAGCGGACCGGGGCATCGTGCGCTCGGGCGTGCTTTCCGGACCACACGTCATCATCTGTCATACGCCGCACTCACTGCTGACCCACGCCACACGTACTGCTGGCCATGGGGAAACGCACCGTGAGCCGTAGACGCCAGCTCTCGGTGGCTCGCCTCGACGACCACTGCTGAGCGTTTGACGACTCCGCTGCCTGAACACACCTATGAGATAACCACGACAGGCCGTGTGGTGCCTATTGCACCCGTCTTCTCATCGACTTCGATTCCAGATCAGGTCGGATACCCCCTAGGGTACTTACATACCCCCCTTGGTATATGCCACAGTGGGTACCGAACCGACCGAAAGGACCACCTGCGTGCTCCCCCACCTCGTGCCCGGCATGCGGTAAGACCACCTGGGCCGGTTGCGGTCGCCATATCGACAGCGTCATGGCGAACGTTCCGCAATCGCAGCAGTGCACCTGCTCCACCGAGTCGCCAAATCCAGCAACACGCAGCAGCTTCTTCCGCTCTCTGTTTCGTCGCTGACACCTCACCTCGCAGCACTTCGAGAGCATTTGTCAGTTTCAGAAGACGACTGCACTGTTTCAGAAGTGGACTGCACTAATCACTTCTCGCGACCGCGAGAGCGTCTCGTTCTTCCCGCGCCAGGGTGAGGTTGCTGTAGAGGGCGGATCGTTTCAATCCTGGTCAAACGCGCACCCAAACCGCAGCAAGCCGGTCAGGCCGACTGCCTCGAGATGCAGTTGTCCTGCAAACTGAAACGATTCGGCGTGCCCTCTTGAATCAGTGGTGTGAATCAATGACAAAATCGGTAGATGGGTGTGAAGGATTGGTGGGACGGTCCGCGCCAAGAGGCGGTTCCGCGTACGGTTGCTGTAGGCGGGATACTTCTCAGCCTGGCCGCACTGGTCGCTGGTCTGACCCTGCCCAACAGCGCAAGTTTCTGGATCAGCGTGTGCGCTGCTCTCTTCCTTGTCGGTCCTGGCCTGGTGTTCTCGAATTTGCTTATAGCGCGGTGGCAGAACCGCCGAGTCGAGAGGCAGGCACTTCCATGGCTTGTCTCGATCTGCGCCCTGCTCGCTCAGTCCTTCGACACATGCCGACAGGTTCTGGCGGCTGCAGGCGTCGAACATGAGTTGCCGCCGACACCGAACAAGTGCGACGTTGCGGCTCTCTTGTCGGTGGCCTCGTCCTATCCCGAATTGTTCTGGCAAACATTGTCGAACTCCCAGCCGATCCCTGATTCCATCCGGTTGACGCAAGACGATCTCACCCTCACACACTTCGGGTTGGTTGCACAGATGTTGCGAGAGGCGAGTTCGCTTGTCCCAGTATCTGCTTCATCTCAAGTCGCAACTTTCGCCGAGGCCTGGGCCGAATCCGCTGGCGTGACAATCGTGCACCATCATCGAGAAGACGGTCGGGCCGTTCTAGAGCGAAAAATCGGGTACCCGCAGATTATCGATGCGGCGAGAACCGCAGAACTCAGTCCGACCTTGGTGGCGCACTTCGATACACAGAGTCTAGCCGAGCTGGCTGTGAACCAACTGCTTCGTACTAAGCGGTTGCTAGAAGTGATCGCCGCTGACCTTCCCACTGATGTAGCTAGTTCTCTTCAGGTTTTCGACGTGCCGCAGTTCGATCCCGCAGGCTGACCAGGTTCAACTTCGCTGTCCCGCGTCATCGCAACAGCCGCACACTCGAATCTGGATGACCCAGAAATGCAGTCCACTTCTGAATTCGACAAACGGTGAAAATGTTCGCGCGCGGACTTTCTTCTGTCTGCACGTCCAACATCGTCATGTCTCGTGCACTTGACGTGTGTCCGCCGAGCCGTCGCCATCTTTGCTTCGCCGGCGCTGTTTGCGATACGCAGTATGTCTCGGTCTACGGCTGCCGTTCTGGCCTGTCGGGCAGCCTGGGGATCGATTACTGGCATGCCGACCCGTGGTGGTCTCTGCTGACTTTTCCGTCTGCGCTGCGCGAGGTTTGGGTGTATCGGATACGGCTATGACTTCTGTGGGCCGTTGTCGAGCCAGGAGGAAGGGAGCCGCTGTGAGTGTTGACACCGAAAAACGGTGGCACGACCCTCGGGAGTTCCGTAGAGCGAGTCTGTACACCGCGGTGGTGATCGCCGTTGCTGCTGTCGTTGCCGTCGGCTCGTTGCTTTCTGGAGGTAGCCAGGCTGAGCAGTGTCAGGACGCTGCATTCCGCGTTTGCCGGGATCCGGAACGGCTGGTCCTGGCAGTAGGCCCTCCGACGGTGTTGTTGGTTGGTGGGCTGGGCGCTTTCGGACGGACCTTTCGGGTGTGGCGTGCAGGTGGAGTATGGCCGATCTGGCAAGGGGCAGGATGGTTGCTGTTGGCGCTGATGCTCGTCTATTTCACCGCATCCAGCGGCGTTGTGGTTGGTGGCTGACCGAGCCGACGACCAATGTGGATGTGTCTTCGTGGTAACCGGATACTGCGCAATAGCTCATCGCGTACGAACCGGGTTGTCGGTCGCCGCTACATAGCTGGTCGCGGAGTTGGGTGAACCCACAGCAAGTTTTCAGTGACAGTCGGCGTCCAGGTCGACTTCGACCGAAGGAGGTAAACGAGAATGAATCCGCAGAGGTCCGGTGACACCGGACGCCCTGGTCGTGCGCAGGTCTGGACGCGGGTGGCCGAAAACTATGCGGCGTGGTTGTTGCTGATGGCGGGGATAGCGTCGGCTGGGGTTTTCCTCACCGCTCTCGCCGGCGGCTTCGAAGGTTGGTCCCTCGTCGCGGGTATCGTCACCCTTTTGCTGTTCGCGGGTTGCTGGCTGTCGTTCCGTGATAGCTCTCGACGCGAGGCTGCCGAGCCGAATATGGTCCGCTACCACCCCGATTCACCGGACGTGGTGATCGATGTCGACCAAGACACCGGCGAACGGCAACGTCACCGGGATTGACAGTTACAACGACGGTGCGTGAACGTTTCGTCTGGTGTCGTACTCTGCGACGAGCGCCGGTATCGACTGCACTGCAGCGGAACTCGTGCGCCTGGCCCGTCGACGTCGAGGAGAACGGCGCAATCCGATGGTCCGCGCGTGGCCGGGTTTCGAGGGCGGTGATAGTGCGCGCCTCGAGGTCCTCCTCGGCGTCGGGACGTCTGTTGTTCGGGTTTGGCTCGACACGCTACGAGCGATGGCGTGCAGATCGACGTTTTCGACATTGCGCACCATTCAGGTACCCCTGGGGGTACTCTGGCGGATTCGAGTACTACCCGGTCCGTGTCTTGGAGGAATGTGCGTAGATGGATTCATCTGAGTGGGATGCGCGTTACAGCAGCGTCGAGCATCCGTGGGGCTCGGCCCCGGCGGCTGCCCTGTCTGCGCGGTTCGCGGAGCTGATGCCGGGCCGGGCGATCGACCTGGGCTGTGGAGACGGCCGCCACGCTCGATGGTTGGCCGACGCGGGCTGGACAGTGCACGCTGTCGATTTTTCTTCTGTGGCAATCGAATTGGCACGCAGCGGCGGCGAGGATCGGTCGATCGACTACACCGTCGCCGACGCTCGGACCTGGGAACCATCCGAACCGGTGGATCTGGTGGCCATCGGCTTCCTGCATCTACCGGTCGACGAGTTGGTCGCCGTCATTGCCGGTGCAGCGAGTTGGCTCGCACCGAGCGGACGGCTGTTGTATCTCGGCCATGCGCTCGAGAACTTCACTCACGGTGTCGGGGGCCCACCCGATCCGTCGATCCTGCCCGCCATCGACGACCTCGCCCGCGCCGCGAGCGGACTGCAGGTCCGCGAACTGGGACACCTGGTCCGCCCTGTCGGCGAGGGTCGGGCCATCGATGTCCTTCTCCACGCACAGCCCTGGGGCACCGCAGCTCACCGCGATCTGAAGAACGGAACCTTCACGTGACCGATCATCCGACTCCCCTGCGCGTGGTGTTCGCGGTGAACACCACACCCACCGCCGTGGTGCGAGCGATCCACAACCTTCTCGATGCTGCGACAGAGCCGGTGACGATCGAAGTCGTGTGCTTCGGACCGGGCCTCGATGCGGCCTTGCGCTGTTCGGATATCTCCCTGGAGATGCGGGCGTTGATCGACTCTGCCTCCATCACGGTGAAAGCATGCCGCAACAGTCTGGAGGGCAGAGGGCTCGGTGACGACGATCTGCTGATGGGTGTCGAAGTGGTTCCCGCCGCAGTACTCCATCTCGCTCGACGTCAGCGAGATGGGTGGTCACAGCTCTACACCTGACATCACAGCCCGCTCCAGTGCCGTAGGCACACCGTCTCAGGGCGTTCGGTTCTCGCGTTCGCCGAGCTCGGAGGACTCGGCTGCGGTGTCGCGGCCTCGACCACGGACGATGCGCACCGTCAGCACTGCGATGATCACCAGCACTGCGATCAGGAGCACTGCGGTGTTCGGTACCGCGTCGGCCACGTCGCTGATCCAGACCTGGAGCGAGTACTGACTGTCGACACCCATGACGCCGCCGAGGTTCGCTGTGCCCTCCGTGAACAGGAACAGCACTCCGATACCGATGAAAAGCACCCCCGATATCAGAGACGTCGTATGCGTTTTCAGCGGTCCGATGCTGATTTCCTTGCCGCGCAGCCACGTTCGTGATCCGAGCGAGAACCGGTCCCAGACCAGCGCGAGGACGAACAGGGGTATCACCATCCCCGCTGCGTAGAGCGCCATGAGAACTCCGCCGTACGCGGCCTGACCGCCGGCGACGGCGACGGTCAGGACCGCGCCGAGCAGGGGTCCCGAGCAGAATCCTGCGAGCCCGTAGACCGCGCCGAGGGCGAACACCGATCCGGTGGAGGAGACGTCGATGCGCGCGGCTGCTCTCTGCGCGGACCCCAGCGCGAAGCCGCGACCGACGATGATCATCACCCCGAGGGCGATGATGACCACACCGCCGATCATGGTGGTGACCTCGCGATACCGGGTGATCGCCGAGCCGATGGCCCCGACTCCGGCACCGAGGGGCACCAAGACCGCCGCGAGCCCGAGGTAGAAGATCCCGGTGCGGCCGGCGAGCTTGCCGGCCCCGTCGAAGGCGTACGCGAAGAAGGAGGGCAGCAGCAAGGCCGAACATGGACTGACCAACGCCAGGAGCCCGCCGAGAAATGCTCCGAGAAGTCCGATCTGCGACATCGCGGGCCGCCCTACGCGCCGGCTGCCGCGTCGATCAGATCGACGAATTCCGAGAACGGTTGCGCGCCCAGAACCGGATCACCGTTGACCGAGAACGCCGGAGTGGCCGGGATACCCAGCGACTGTGCTTCGGTGGAGTCGGCGGTGATCGCGGCGTCGAATGCGGTGCCGGTGGCGTCGGCGGTGAACCGAGCCATATCCGGTACCCCGGCCTGTTGCGCGTAGCTCTGCAGCGACTCCAGTGTCAGGTCCGCGTGACCGGTTTCGGGAGCATCGGCGTAGACGGCGCGGGTGAACTCCCAGAACTTGCCCTGGGCGGCGGCGGCGCGTCCGGCCCGGGCAGCATCGAACGATTGTTGCCCGAAAATGGGTAGATCTCGCCATTCGATGCGCAGGGTGCCGGTATCGACATATCGATCGATAAGTTGCGGCTCGGTTTCCCGGCTGAACTGGGCGCAGAACGGGCACCGGAAATCCGAGAAGGCGATCATCACCACCGGGGCGTCGACATCGCCGAGGGCCATCGGATCATCGGGCTCGCGGTGCGCAAGATCGCCGAGCGGTCCCATCACCGGCGGTCCGCTCACGCTGCTCGACCCGGCGGCCGGCGACGCCGCCTCCGACTGCTCGTCGCCACCGGTCGTTCCGAGTACGAGAGCTCCCACGAGCACGGCCGCCACCACCACGGCGATGGCCAGGAGCACGATGTCACGGCGGCGAGTGGAGCGAGATGTCGAAGTCATGCAATACCTTTCGGCAGTCGGACACTGGCAGCGATACCCATCTGGGTATAGCCTCACAGTGTCACCCTACTCACACAACTACAACTCGTAGGAGATCCCAGCCGATGACAGAGCCCGCCACCTCCGACCGCCTCGACGTCGATGCTGCCGGCCGTTCCGATGACGGGGTGATCGCCGAGTCCGATCGTTTCCGGGGTTGGGGGATGCGGGCGGCACGCGGCACCGTCGCCGGTGTGGTCACGGTGTTGGTGGTGGGCATTCCCACCGACATCATCGACACGCCGATCTTCGGCCGTGAGGTGCCGGTGCGGGCGTGGGAGCTTCCGGTTCTGCTGGCCACGGCCCTGTTGACCGCACTGTGGTTCGGGATCGACAAACCCGCGCAGGTCGAGCGGACCGGCACACCCGCCGCTCTCGGTGTGGTCCTGACTTTCTTCGCCGTCGGATGTCCGGTGTGCAACAAGCTGGTACTTCTTGCGCTCGGCACCTCGGGTGCACTGGGGTTGTGGGCACCGATACAACCCATCCTTGCCGGGGTGTCCCTGGCGATGCTGACGGCAGCGGTGATCGTGCGATGGCGCAAACGCGACTGCACCTCCGCGTCCTGCGCAGCATGACCGGGCGGGCGCCTACTCACCCGCGCACCGACCATCGGGTGACCGACACCCGAACCGATCGAAAGGAACCGAAGGAACTATGACCGCATTGGCCATCGGCACCCGCGTGGACATGCCGTTCGAGGAAACCGTGGACGCAACCCGTGAGGCACTCGCCGAACAGGGATTCGGAGTGCTCACCGAAATCGACATGCAGTCGACCTTGAAGAGCAAGATCGACGCCGACATCGAACGCTACGTCATCCTCGGAGCATGCAATCCGCAGTTAGCGAAGGCTGCCATCGACACCGATCGGCAGGTGGGGTTGCTGCTGCCGTGCAACGTGGTGGTGCGAGCCGACGGCAGCAGCACCATCGTCGAAGCGATGAACCCCCAAGTGATGGTGGGTCTCTCGGATGCAGCGGGCCTAGCCGAGGTCGCCGACCGGGCCACTGCACTGCTGCAGAGCGCGATCATGGCACTCGGCGGAGACAGCACCACCGCATAGATGGGCGCGCACCGTATCGGCAGAGCGGCGGCGATGATGGGGACCGTTGCACTGTGCGCCGTCGCGCTGGCGTCGGGGTGCAGTTCCTCACCTGCTCCCGACGCCGCAGGCACCGATCCGGCGGCGCATCCGTCGTCGCCGGCCGCGCCGCCGCCGGGCTTCGGAGACACGGCCCTGTGGTCCATCCCGTTCCTGTCGCAGCCGCACATCGTCGAGGACGGGTTCGTCGGAGTCGTCGACTCCTCGGACGCATCCGGTTCGCACCGGGTGCAGGTACTCGACGACACCGGCACACCACGATTCGGCGTGGACGTACCCGCCGATCGCGACGAGTTCGCGGTGACCAGCACACACAACCGTGAGCTGTTGATCACCGAAGACATCGATGATCCCGGTACGGGTGCACCGGCCACGATGACCGCCCGCGATACCCGCACCGGCGACCTCGTATGGGGTCCGGTCTCCACTGCAGGCTGCCTGACCGGGTCCGGACTGCTGATCGACGCCGACTGCTCGCAGACAGCAAAGCCCGCAGCCGTGGCCGCCATCTCCGCAACCGACGGACACCGCACCGACCTGACGGGTGCGATCTCCGAATCCGGTGGATACGCGATCACCGTCGACGGCGACACAGCGCGCATCGTGACCGCCGACACCGGCAACACCGCCTGGTCCACCGACACCCTCGCCCCGCCCCCCGCAGCGATCCCCGGGACCGCCCGATTCGTCGCCACCGCCGGCAATGCAGTGGTCGTGGCATGGACGATCCCGACCCGTCCCGAACCGATCCAGGCGGTCTATCGACTCTCCGATGCCGAGCTCCGATGGATCAGCGGTAGCCGCAGTCCGATGGTGGTGACCGCCGACAGCAGTAGCGGGGCGACGATGATCACCACCGCAGACCTCACCGACGACGGAATCGCTGTCCTGTTCGAGCAGTACGGCACCCGAGGTTTCACCGCCGATCAATTTCCCGGTGCCGACCGCTTCGCTCTGGTCGGCGGCATCGTCTACGGCGCGTCGGACTCGGGAGTGACTGCCATCGATGCCACCTCCGGCCGCGTCACCGGCACATCACCGAGTGCCGCACCGACAGCAGTGACCTCGAACGGTGTCGCATTGGCCCAGAGCAGCGACGGGTACACCGCGTTCAAGGTGATCCCCCATTTCTGAGCTGCCCGCCCGCGCACC